>DASPXM010000321.1:0-11574 GCA_035637295.1 Verrucomicrobiia bacterium | reverse complement strand
CTTGTGCGGCGACTGATAGACGATGCTCGCGCAGGCCTCGAAGTAAGCATCGTTTTCTTCTAGGTTCAGAAAACGGCATAGCTCCTTGAGCACCGCTTTGGGGCTGGCAATAAAATCCTCGTGTTTCAGGTCGTAGATCTCTGCCTTCTTCGGTTCCTTTTTGATCTGGTCGATAGATTCGGCAAAGTCAAAGAACCGACCGCAACTATTTTCCAAAGGGTTCCTCGCCCACTCTGCCATCGTACTGATGACGTCGTATGGATTTCTTGTGACGTGGATGAACTTGAGTCGCGTATTGAAGCTATTTGATAGGATGTCTAATAGAAACGGGAACGCGGCCAACCGGACCGCAGACGCGCCCCCCGCCTTGTCGCCTATAACCCGCAATTTGTCGAACCGGCCTTGCCACTGACCGGCGACATGGTAGGAGTAGCCGGTGCGCTGTCGACCGGCTTTGGCGGCTCTCCGAGAACCGCGTAACAGCAAATAAAAAAGTTGATCTCTGCTAAATCCTGCCTGGATGTACTTAAGAGCGTCCATCTCATCCGCGATGACCGCATTCGGATGGGCATCTAACAACGATCCGATCAAAGTATGTCCGCTTCTCGGGTACCCAATAAACATACAGAAGCTTTCCACGCGCTCAAACGATTTTTTGTTCACCCAACTGCCCAACGCGGACATGGCATAACGCCATTCCTTCTTTGTTACACGTTTAAATCTTCTGTCTCGTTCCTGCTTTCGCGGAACATTCGCCGACTGCCCGGAGATCCAACCTAATGTAAATCTCGAATCCATAATGAGGTCTTGTGTATAGACCGGCTGACAGACATCCGTCAAGAAGACGACGATAGCCCCTAGACGATTTGTTTGGGAAAGCGCGACACGATATTAGTCGACATTCTTATTGACGCACCATTGAATATGCGATAAGGAGCATCGTCCGGAGTGCTTAATTTAGGAGATCCACATGCTCGAGGCTTTTATCATTGGGTTCTGGAAAGTATTAGCATGGCCGGCCTTTGGTTATATGCTCATCGGCATCGCCATCGGCTTTTGGGTTGGTCTCCTCCCTGGGATTGGCGGTTTATCCACGCTGGCGCTGATGCTGCCGTTCTCCTACTCCATCAAAGATCCGGTTTCCGCGTTTGCGTTTCTCCTCGGCATGCTCGCCGTCACAGGCACGACCGGCGATCTAACATCCGTACTTTTTGGGATTCCCGGGGAGGGATCCTCAGCCGCCTTAATATTGGACGGTTATCCAATGACGAAAAACGGCGAAGCGGGGCGCGCGTTGGGCGCTGCCATCACGAGTTCGGTTGTGGGCGCTCTCATCGGCGCATTTTCCTTGGCCATATCGATCCCGATCATGCGTCCGCTAGTCTTGCTCTTTGGCTCGCCGGAACTTTTCATAATTGCGATCATGGGCATAACGTTTATCGGCACTCTAGCCGGCACATCGTTGATCAAAGGTCTTTTGGCCGGCGGGCTCGGTTTGATGTTGGCCGCCATCGGTGTGGATCCGCAGACCGGGTCTCTCCGTTATACTTTCGGCTCGCTGTACCTGTGGGATCGCCTCGACCTCATTCCGGTGGTCGTGGGCCTGTTCGCTATTCCTGAAATCGTCGACTTGGCGGTTCGCGGCACCAGCATCGCGAGCGGCAAACCAGAAAAGCTCACCGGCGTAATGGAAGGCGTCAAAGACACCTTTCGTCATTTCTGGCTGGTCGTCCGCTGTAGCTTGATCGGCGTCTATTTCGGCGTCCTCCCCGTCTTGGGCGCTAATGTGGCGCAATGGATATCTTATGCCCATGCGGTCCAGGGCCTGAAAGACAAGTCACGCGCCGGCAAAGGCGCGGTCGAAGGTCTGTTGGGTCCAGGCGCGGCGAACAACTCAACCCGCGGCGGCGACCTGATCCCAACTCTTGCCTTCGGTATTCCCGGGAGCGGCGCGATGGCGTTACTACTTGGCGCCATGTTGATCGTCGGCCTCAATCCGGGGCCTGAGATGCTCAAGTCCCGCCTCGATGTGACCTTCTCCATGGTATGGGTATTGATTCTTTCCAACATCATCGTTGCTGGGTTGTGCTTCTTGATTTTGAATCATCTGGCAGCATTGACGTTTATCCGCGGCAATTTGCTCATCCCATTCTTGATGTTTCTGGTTTTCATCGGCTCCTTTACCGCCAACAATGATCTCAACGACATCATCACCACGCTGCTCTTCGGTTTTATTGGTTATTGCATGGTCAAGTTCGGCTGGCCGCGGCCGCCGTTAATTCTCGGACTGACGCTCGGCAAAATCGCCGAGAACTATCTGTGGATCTCCACCGCCGCCTACGGCGCTAAATGGCTGCTGTTTCCAACGGTCGTAGGGCTGATCGCGCTGACGATCTTCACGGTCGCCTACCCCACGATCAAAGAGCGTATGGGTCGAGCCAAATACGAGCGGCCAGAAGACGCGGTGTAAGCGCCGTTTGGCGCGCGGTTTCGAATTCCGAGTTTCGAGTCTCGGGTCAAGTGAGATTCGAAACTCGGCGCTGGCCTGAAACCCAACGAACCCTAATGTCGGCTCGGCACGGTTCATTTCTTCGCCCAAGATTTCACCGCATGTGCGTTCTGGTTTCCAACTGAACCACCTCGCAGCAGGCAGTGTCATAGCGACATACAATAATTCCTCCAATCGTCAGCCAAAAGTATTTATCGCCGATCCCGTCGGAGTTTCGCCTGGATTCCCGCTAGAAACATGCGGGAATGACGGACCTTCGTGCGCATCAGTTTCGCACAGCATGCTCCGGAGAATCGCGCTCTCCGAGATTAGACCCGAAACACGAAACCCGTAACTCGAAACCGCTTTCCGGCGGTTGACACTGCATCGTAATCAATGGGATAAGCAATTAGATTCAAGCTCGAAAGGGAGGTCACCCGATTATGGCTTACGACTTACTCATCAAGAATGGGACAGTGATCGATGGAACCGGAAGCCCGGGATTTCAGGCGGACGTCGCCGTCAATGGTGAAAAGATTGCCGCCATCGGCAAAGATCTTGGAGCCGGTAAAAAAGAAATCGATGCCAAGGGACAGGTCGTAGCGCCGGGCTTTATTGACTCGCACACACATATGGACGCCTTCGTTGTGCAGTACCCCAACGGCAACCCGGTGGTGAATTATGGCGTAACGAGCATCGTCATCGGCGATTGCGGCGCTTCCTGCTCGCCTGTGCCGCCAAAGCCCGAGCCGCGCCAAGTTCTGGTGCAATATCTCAGGCGCGTCTTGGACAAGTACGTTGACGACAAGGATTGGAAGTGGAACACGTTCGGCGAATATCTGAATTATCTCGAAGGTAAGGTCGCCATCAACGTCCTGCCGCTTATGCCGCACTCTCCGGTGCGTTTGACGGTTATGGGTGAAGCCGCGTATGGACGTGAAGCGACTCCTGAAGAACTCCACCAGATGAAAGCGATGGTTCGAGAAGGCATGGAGCTTGGTGCCATCGGATTTTCTACTAGCCCTCGCGGCGGACCTGCGATTCATGCCGGTACGCCGAGCACGTTCGCCACGCACCAGGAAATCATCGAACTTGCCAACGTCACCGACGAATACAACGGCTGCTTCCAGTTCAACGGTTTCCAGATGCTGCTCCAGCCGGAATCCGGGGTGCCGGAGATGCTCACGAAAATTCACGGGCTGCAGATCGGCAATGAGTTCCGCGTGCGCGCCGGTCAAAAAGACAATGGCATGAAGTCGATCAAATGCATGGAAGACGCACAGCAGCGTGGCCAGCAGCTTTACGGCGTCGTCATTCCCTACCAGCATATTCGCCGCTTCAACCTTGATGATAGTTTCATTTTCAACGGCCTGCCGACCTGGGAAGCGATCAAAAACGCCGGCAACCTGCGCAGTCAGCTCAACGATAGAGAAATCAGAAGGAAGCTCGAGCAGGAGCGCGTCGCCTGCCAGGGAAAGCTCGAATTTCCCGAATGGCAGGGTTGGGGTCGCGTCGTATTTGAGCATGTGGAAAAACCTGAGCTGAAGAAGTTGGAAGGTAAGACTGTCGAGGAGATCGCGCGTCTCACGGAAAAGGCGCCGGTGGATGCTTTCTTCGACACCTGGCTGGAAGACGATCTGAATTCCCAGCTCCTCTATCACGGTCTCGCCAATGCTCATCCGGAATTGCTCGCAGAAATGATCAAGTCCGACACCAGCCTCATTGGCACCGACGTAGGGGCGCACTTGGATCGTTTCTTCTGGCACGGCGCGCCGACTCGAGTGCTCGGTTATTGGCGGCGCGAGAAGAATCTGTTCAGCCTAGAACAGGCGGTACACAAAATAACCGGCTTTGCGGCACAAAGGCTCCGTCTCAATCGCGGCGTCCTGAAAGAAGGCAAGCCGGCTGATGTTACGGTATTCGATGCCGATAAGATCGATGATCTGGTCAGCAAGAAGCTGCCCGATATGGTCGATGCGCAGGAAGTGCGCCGCCATCCTCCAGGAATCAAGGCCGTTGTCGTTAACGGTGCAACCGTGGTGGAAGACGGCCAGTGCAACGATGTCTTCCCCGGCAAGGTGCGCCGCCAGCAGTTGTGCGTAGTGAACTAGAACCTGCATCAACACACTTCCGTCCACATCCTCAGTCCCCTCACCCTGCCTTCTCCCAGTGGGAGAGGCCAGGGTGAGGGCGAGACGAAACGAGCTTAGTTACTAGAAGGGATTGACATGAAAGTCTGTGCCATCGATGTTCACCATCATTATGTGCCGAACAGCCTCTTGGACGAGGCCAAAAAAAACGGCAAGCACCTGGGCGTCGAGTTAGTCGAAAAGGACGGCCACAAATCGCTCTCCTTCGCGGGCGGTCCACCGTTCGTGCTGCACCCGGAACTGCCGGCCATCGACGAGCGGCTTAAAATGATGACGGATTCGAAACTCGCCATGGCGGCGCTCGAAGCGCACACGGCTACGCTCGGCTACAGGCTCACCGGCGAACAAGGCGAAAACTGGTGTAACGTTTACAACGAAGGCATCAATGAGCTGGTCAAACGATATCCGGACCGCTTTGTCGGCATAGCGTCAGTGCCGCTGCAGGAGCCGGTGCGCGCGGCAAGGGTTCTAGAGCGCGCCGTACGCGATCTCAACTTCCGCGGCGGTTACATCGGCACCAACGTTAACGGTAACTACTACGGCACAGAAGACTTCGATCCCTTCTGGGCCAAGGCGCAAGAACTCGACGTGATGGTGGTGTTGCATCCCGAAGACGTCGCCGGCGCCGACAAGATGAATCCCTACGGGCTCAAGTTAATCTGCGGCAACCCGGCGGACAGTGCGCTTTGTTTCGGTTTCATGACCTACAGCGGTGTGTTCGATCGTTTTCCCAACTTAAAGCTATGCATTCTTCACGGCGGCGGTTTCTTCCCCTACCACCTCGGTCGCTTTGACCGCGGCTGGCAAGTCCGCGCCGGCGCGCGTGCAGCAAAAGCACAAATGGCCCCCAGCGGGTATCTAAAAAACATCTACTATGATGACATGATCTACCGTCTCGATACGATCAAGTATCTGATAGGATTGGGCGGCGTTGATCACATCATGGTCGGCACCGACTATCCCTATGATCTAGGGGATTGGGACGCCGCGAAAAAAATCGAGCAGCTCGACATATCCGAAGCGGATCAAATGCTGATGCTGGAAGGAAACGCAAAGCGCCTGCTGAGAATCTAAGGTCACCAGTCAAATACTTGATAAGACCGGCCGAGCGCCGATGGCGCCTCGCCTTTTTTGATGCGCCCGTGTTATTTGCCTCTCCGTGTCGCGCGAAATTTACTGTCGGTCCCCGACGTTCGGGCAAACCCGTCAATCGTGTTGCCATTGACGGTACCGGTATATTGCGTGCCGCCACTGCTGAAAACAATCTGATCGCCGCGTAATCGCCCTGTGACCAGCATCGTCCCATGATCGCTCTTTAGCGTGCCCGAAAACGTCTGGTAGTTTTGTTTGACTGTCAGCTCGCCTTGGGCCAGCTCCCAAGGCCCGGCCACTTTCGCCGGCACAATCCACAGCCGGCCGGTGCACCAGTGTTCGCAGTTATCGCCGGCGATCACCGTTTCATCGGCCATCCAATCACCGATGGCAAAGGTATTCGCGACGATGCGAGTCCCCGGCTTGAGGTCGAGAAGTTTTGGCCGCAGCTTGACATTCATCTCGGGCAAGAGAAACAGGATGACGACCGTCGCTGTCGAAAAGTTGCTTTTGAAGATATCGTCCTTTTCAAACGTCGCCCGATCACTGACGCCTTCCTTTACCGCCGATTTCCTGGACAACTCGACCAAGTCCGGATTGTATTCGATGCCATGGGCGCGCGCCCCGCGCTTGGCGGCGGCGATCACGTTACGCCCGTCACCCGAACCGAGGTCGACGACGTAATCCTTCGGCGTCACCTTTGCCATGTCGAGAAGCTTTGCGACCATGACCGCCGGATTGGGCACCCAAACCACATCCTTGCCCGGCTGCCCGACCTTGGGCAAATATTCCTCTTTCGCTGCTCCGGCGTATGCCGTGATCGGCAGGATCAGCGAGACAAAGGACAAAACGACAATTGATCGGCGTAAAAGGTGCAAGACGAGCTTTTGCCTGATCAGGTGTAAACGGTCTAATCCGGTCACGTGGCCAAGACGGTGCCGTGCGGATGAATTCACTTGCTGATCCGCGTCGCTTTCCAGCTGCCGCCTTCGATAGTGTTGCCGACGACTCGGCCACTGTATTCCGTCCCGCCTGCGGTGAAAGTGATTTGATCGCCGTTGAGTTGGCCGTTGGTGATCGGAGCGACACCATTGGCGGACTTCAGTGTTCCGTCCACCATTTGGTAGGTCTGATTCAGCATCAGCTCGCCTTGCGGCATCTGCCACGTGCCCTCGACCTTCGCCGGCACGATCCAGAGATGGGCGGTGCAGTACGACGCGCAACTGTCTTTCACGCTCACCGTCTCGTCCGCTGTCCAATCACCCATCGTGAACGAATTGGAAACGATGCGCGTCCCCGGTTTTAGATTCAAGATTTTTGGACGAAGTTTGATATTGATATCCGGCAACAAAAACATTGTGATCACCGTCGCCTGAGAAAAATCGCTTTCGAATAGATCGGCTTTCGTAAAGCTAGCCCGATTATTAACGCCCTCCTTTGCCGCGTTTCGCTTGGAGAGCTCGACCATATCCGGGTTATATTCAATACCCAACGCCTTAGCTCCGCGCTTGGCCGCCGTAATCACGGTGCGGCCGTCGCCCGAACCGAGATCGATCACATAATCTTTCGGCGTTACTTTCGCGATGTCGAGCATCTTGTCCACCAGTGCTTGCGGCGTCGGCACCCAGATAACGTCTTTTCCTTCCTGCCCGACTTGCGGCTGATATTCTTTCCCCGGCTGCGCCGCCATGAGGTCTGCGGCAATCCACAACGAAAAAACGAACGAAATTACCAATCGAGTCAAAACCCGTGATCGATTCATGTCGCCTCCCCAAATTTAGTTTAGTGAAATACTCTTGCGAGAGTCGCATGAGGCGAAAAAAATGTCCAGGAGCTCGCGAGTGGAACACAGAGCATGCCGAGCCCGATGAGTTGCGCCGTCGAGTCCTTCGATGATAGAGACAACGAGACGAATTGCACCGGCAATTCTCGCGCGATTTCCACGGCTCACTCACCGACACTTGCTCAGGAGGGAATTCAAATGCGGCAACGCGCCGACTATCCAACGTTTTCAGATGATGAAATCGAAAGACGGCACAAGGCGGTTTACCGGTTGATCGAACAAGAAGGCGTCGATGCGATACTTTTCTATGGCAGCGGACGCTACGCCTCCGACATCTATTGGCTCAGCGACTGGCCGAGCAGTCGCGAGGCCTATTTGCTCATGCAAACGGGGAGTGAGCCCGTCATCTTGATGCAGCTCTTCAATCACTATCCGATGGCTCGCGTCATGTCGTGGATCAAAGACGTCCGATGGGCGGGCGCGAATACGACGGACAGCGTCGTCGACCTGGTGCGCGAGCGCGGACTCGAGTCGAAAAGGCTCGGCCTGGTCGGCTCGATTTCCTATCAGATCTATAACAAGCTGCGCGAGAGCTATCCCGGAGCGTCATTTGTCGATCTCGGCGGCAAGTTGCGCATGTTGCGTACTGTCAGAAGCGCGGAGGAAATCGAACGCATCCACTTGGCATCGAAGCTAACGGATCAATCCATTCAGGCTCTAGCCGAGAACTTGAAGGAAGGTCTGCGAGAGGATGAAATACCCGCTATCATCGAGCCGGTCTACCTCAAAGCGGGCGGCTATGCCGGTATCCACTTTATGAGCAGCATGTCGATGCGCGATCCCGACTTTCCCGTGCCGTCCCAATTTCATTCCCGCCGCAAGTTACAAAAAGGCGACGCGTTGATCACGGAGATCAGCGGCGCCTACTCTGGTTATAGCGGACAGATTCATCGGACTTTCTCGATCGGCGAAGGACCGACACCGGAATGGCAGAAAATGCACGATGCGGCTACGGAGGCATTTGAAATCTTAGCGAAAGTCATCAAAGAGGGCGCCACCACGGCGGAGGCCGAAGAGGCGGCGGAGATCATTCACAAGCGCGGCTACAGCACCTACGATGATCTGGTCCACGGCGTCAATCAGTACCCGCCAATTTTCCAAACCAAGACACGCAAACGCCACGACTCCAAAGAAATAGCTTTCCGCGAGAACATGGTCATCGTCATCCAGCCCAATCTGATGACCGAAAATGAAACTATGGGCCTGCAATTCGGCGAGACGCTGGTAGTGAAGAAAAACGGCTGCGAGAGCTTGAATGCCTATCCGCGGGAATGGGTGACGTGCGGACGATAAATCACATTCTCCAATGATATTTTAGTTTGCGCCGTCCGCTGATGCGTCCCATCACTCCACCATTCCACGACTCCAGTTCAATTGGAGTGTTGGAGTACTGGAGTGATGGAGTATTGGAAGTAGCGGTTAGAATTCGGCGGACGGAACCGATTCACCACACAAGTGCAGAGATCGAAGAGAAAATATTTTTCTTACTCTGCGTCCTCAGCGCCTCCGCGGTGAGAACTCCGATGCATCCAACCGCTGACATACACCGCTTATTTCTCAATCTCCCGAATAATCGCTTCGGCAAATTTTTTCGTCGTCGCTTTGCCGCCCAGATCCGGAGTCCTGATTGCACCTTCGATCAAAACCTTTTCCAGCGCCGCGGAGATTCGCTTGGCCGCCGGCTTTTCGGAGATGTGATCGAGCATCATCACGGCCGCCTGAATCATCGCCGTCGGATTGGCGATATTTTTGCCTTTGATGTCCGGCGCGCTACCATGGACTGTTTCAAAGAGCGCGTGGTGGTCGCCCAAGTTGGCGCCCGGCACCACTCCCAGACCACCCACCAATCCGGCAGCAAGATCCGAAACAATGTCGCCGTAGAGATTTTCCATAAGTAGAACGTCGAACTTCCACGGATCGATCACCAGCTGAAGACATGCGTTGTCGACGATTACGTCACTGAACCCGATGGCCCTATGCAGATGCGACACTTTTCTGGCGCATTCCAAAAAGAGCCCGTCGCTGAGCTTCATGATATTCGCTTTGTGCACCGCGGCGACTCTTTTTCGTCCGTGGCGACGCGCAAATTCAAAGGCAAATTTGGCGATCCTAGTGCAGGCTTTCTCCGTCATGATTTTCAAACTCTCGACGACCCCGGGGACAACTTCATGCTCGATGCCGGAGTACAGCCCTTCGGTGTTTTCCCTGACCACGATCAAATCGATTCCTTGATAGCGTGCCGGCACACCAGGCAGATTTTTGATCGGCCTCAGATTGGCGTAAAGATTGAAGCTCTGGCGCAATTCGACATTCACGCTCGGGAACCCCTCTCCCACCGGCGTTGTTACCGGCCCCTTGAGTGCGACTCGATTGTGCTCGAATGAATCCATCAATTGTTTGGGAAGCGTTGTCTTGTATTTTTTTAACGCCTCCGCGCCGGCCAGGTAAGTCTCCCATTCAACGCGCACACCCGCCGCTTTGATGATCGCGAGTGTCGGCTTCGTGACCTCTGGCCCGATGCCGTCGCCCGGTATCAACGTGATTTTATGCTTCACAGTGCTGCGCCTTTCTCATAAACCATGTCTCTAAGTCGCTATATCCGATACTATAGTCAATTGCCATGAAGCCTCTCAAATTGAAGACCTGGAGTGCCATGATCGTCAACTGGGTACCCGTCATACTCTGGATGATGGTTATTTTTATTTTATCGACGGAATTATTTTCGTCCGCGAACACCACGCCATTTTTGGCACCCTTACTCGCCGATCTACTTCCCGACGTCTTCGCGGCACGTATCGAAGTCATCGTCTTGTTGATTCGTAAGCTCGGCCATTGGAGTGAATATTTCATACTTGCCGTCTTGCTCATGCGCGCTCTGGACGCGAAGCATTCGACCCGGTCCGAAAAGCGCCGGTTGCTTTGGAGCATCGGGTTGGCCACGTTCTACGCCGCGAGCGACGAGATGCATCAAGCGTTCGTGCCCAGTCGAACCGCCAGCCCGGTCGACGTCATGATCGATTCTTTTGGCGCCATTTTTGGAACACTGTGGTTCCATTTACGAAATCGACGTAACAACTGGCTGTAGCGTCGAGGCAATTGGCCGAACCTATCGGGTCCCTATGGAAAAAAACTTGACAATTCACCGCTAAATCGCGAGGATATAGGGAAAAAAGTCGTAGATTCCTAGCCAAACCCATGCGTTACTCCCCTGATCAATTTATCGCTATGAGAAAGCTCTACCGCGCGATACCTCATCTTTTACTTATGCTTCTACTTGCCGGCTGTTCTTCGGAGGCGCCCACACCTAAGCTTTTCTCAGCACCGGCGTCGCTTAATAATCCGGCGATGACTGCCTCGGCGCACTCGCCGTCAGCGATGGAAGCAATTAGCCGCGGTCTTGCCGCAATCACTCCGCCCGGCGCAGCTCTGAAGGACGTATACTACGAGTTCGATAGCGTCGAGTTAGCCACCGAAGCTCAAGAGATTCTCAGGAAGAACGCAGAGTGGATGAAAGCCAACCCAAAGGCACGAGTCGAAGTCGAAGGTCATTGCGACGATATCGGGTCTGCTGAGTACAACTTGGCGCTCGGCGCCAAGCGTGCCCAAGTGGCAAGAGAATTTCTAGTCAATCAAGGGATCGCCAATGACCGCCTCGTGACGATCAGCTACGGTAAAGAAGCACCTGCCTGTTTCGAGCAGACCGAAGAATGCCGCGTAAAAAACCGCCGCGCCCGCTTCGTGATGTTTAGGGAAGTGCCGACGTCGTAAATAGCACTATCGAATCGATCAACCACAGAGAACACAAAGTTCACAAAAATTTTGTTCTCAAGGCCTTCGGGCTCGATATTCTATGTGTTCTTTGTATTGCATTGCTATCCAAAAACTAAAACCAACATGTTTGTTGTAGAGTCCAAAGATCAAGCAGCGATTTTCAGTGTTCTGAATGTAGCCAGCATCTCGCGTTGAAGCTTTTGGTAATGGTCATCAAGCGGATGAAGGTT
>DASPXM010000320.1:0-17537 GCA_035637295.1 Verrucomicrobiia bacterium | reverse complement strand
TCGCGTGTTCGCCTTGCAAGGCCTCGCCAGTGGAATTACTCCCACTCACGCTTGCTTGGCTACTTGCCGAACGGGCAATCTACAAGATATCCTCCTTTCAGAATATTAGATCGGCCAGGATTATCCTGGCGCTTCCGAAGCGCACGAAGGTCACGAAGGGTATCTCCGAGGGCACGGCACGCCGTGCCCCTACTTTGCGTCTTCTGCGGCTATGTCTTCTTTCCTTCGTGCTCTTCGTGACCTTCGTGGTGAAGGCTTGTTCTCATTGGTTGCGGTGCTGCCGCGCTGGATTCCTTGCAGCTAAATCCTTTTTATAGTTAGTGCAGATAGCCGCTGCCGCCGCCTTCGGCTTCGGCCAAGGCGAGATTGTGGCGCACGGCCTCGAGATGCGGATGGATTTCCAGCGCGCGGCGAAAGCAAATGGCCGCTTCACGAAACTCGTTCAATGACAGGTGACACAGCCCTTGGCCAGATGAGGCGGCGAAGTGATTTGGATTACGCGCCAAGGTCTCCCGGCAATCTCCAACAGAACCGCGAAAATTTCGCCGCAGGTAACGCACCGTTGCTCGCTTGTTCCAACCTTCGGCGAAGTCCGGTTTAATCTGAATGACGCGGCTGAATAGCTCCTCCGCTTCTGCCAACTTAGCTTGCTGCATCGCATCCACTCCGGCGCGAAAGATCCGATCTGCTTCGGAATCCCCCGAGGAGCACCAAGTTCGCCACAGAATGGCCTCCGCCGTCGCGGCAAGCTCGAGGTCGTCGCCTTTCAGTGCTTCGAGCGCTTCTTGTTCGTTTGTTGGATGCATTTCTGAATTAAACCCGTTCCACGTTCAATGTTCAAAGTTCAAGGTCGGATCTCCAAGAAAATGTGCGATTCGGGCGACCGCCGGTCGCCCCTACTCTGCAACCTCTGTATTGCTATCCGGGTGCTTCGGATTATTCTCGCGCCAAGACGCCAAGAACGCAAAGTGACGGCCAAGTCCCGTCATCCCGAACGAATGTGAGGGATCTAAGAAAGGTTTCTCCCTTCAGTCGAAACGACAAGCTCCCCCTTGGCGGCCTTTGCGCCTTCGCGCGAGATATTCCGATTTTTGGTTGCGGCGTAGCCGCGCTAGGTCTCTGTGGTGAACCCCTACTTCCGAGTTTCTTTGAAACTTGAACGATTCATGCATTTTTTCCCATCCATCCCGCGGTTTTTTTCACCACCTCGTCCAAGACTTCATCATCGCTCCGGCCCGAGCTTTTCAGCACGTGAAATGAATGATCGCCGCCTTCGATGACGAATAATTCAGCTTGGCTGCCGAGCTGCTTACAGAGCGGTTTGAGCAGTTTCAAATCCGCCAGCGCATCACGCGAACCTTGAAGAAAAAGCATCGGCACGTCGATGTTGCTGAGATGCTTACCGCGCTCCGCGCCGGGCATGCCCGCGGCGTGCAGCGGAAAGCCAAAGTAGATCAAACCACGCACGCCATCCAGGGGCGCTTTGGCCGCCGCGAGCGACGTCATGCGCCCGCCCATCGACTTGCCGCCGGCGAACAGCACCAAATCGCCGGTATGTTTTTTCGCCGCCGCAACCGCGACCCGTACTGTATCTGTGAGCACAGCCTCCGAGTCGGGTCGCTTGATGCGCTTCTCCATATAGGGAAACTGATAACGCAAGGTCGCCACACCGAGTTCGGCGAGCTTTTGCGATACGGCGTCCATGAACTTGTGGCGCATCCCGGCACCCGCGCCATGGGCCAGAATAAGACAAGCTTGGGCGTCGCTCGGCCTCATCAGCAAGCCGGAAACTGCGCCGGCTTTCTCGCTTACGGGAAACTGAATTTCTTTTGCTGCTGTATTGCTCATCCCAAACCTTAAGTTTTCGGTACGCCGGATTGTTTGCACTGCTCATTCCAGCCGCATACGAGATACCAAAGCATCATGAGAAGCACAACGGCCCAGGCGGCGTTCGCCCAACCCACCATATGCGGCAGAAACGATGCTGAACCCAATTGCCTGATCAAATCCGTGGGAACGAGAATTTGCCGTGTTGCCGATGCGCCAACGGGGAAGAAAAAACGCCGCCACCATAGTTTGACATGGCCTCACCTACGCGCCAGCTCGAAGTCAGGTCGCTACGGTCAATATCACGTACCGGATCCAGAGGGAAACTACATCGACGTTTCGGAGCAATAAGAAAATTAAATATGGGTCCGTCTGGAGTTGTTAGGACTTCATTTGCAGCGGACGCTAACGACGCAACTCTAGACGGGACCTCTTTCCTTTTCGTTCCAGCCGATTTTTTAAAAATTCTATCTGAAACAACAAAGGTAAATACCCGACCCTCGCTTCGTACTCGCTTCGTAATCTTAGGAAAAAGCTGGCGGGAGTCTTTTTCACGGGTGAGTGACCATGATGTACCGCTGCCGGCGTATAGAGCGCATGCAAGTGGTGAAGCGCGCGTTTGAACCTGCTAAGATATACGAGTCTGAGATTCTCCATGTCTGATCCTGATCTCATTCGCCTGCGCTCCATCCTCGCCGAGCTCGCGCCCCAAGGCCGCGCTGCGCTCTTGCCGGCTTTGCACGCTGCGCAGCAATTACGCGGTTGGATTCCGGAACCCTTCGCAGCGGAAGTGAGCCTCGCCTTGGGCGTGCCGCTCGCGGATGTGCACGGCGTCATCGATTTCTATGCGATGTTCTCTCGCGAGCCGATGGGTCGAACCATCGTACGCGTGTGCAGCGCGCCCGTTTGCGCGCTTGCCGGCGCCGACGCCGTCGCGCAGGCGCTCGACCGGCGTTTGACAACGGCGCCGGACGAAGCGAACGCGGACGGTGAGTTTACCGTCGAGCATGCGCCGTGCCTTGGGTTGTGCGATCACGCGCCGGCGCTGCTTGTCGGCGACGCCGCTGCTGGACATGCCGCACCGGAGCAAGCGGCTGCGATCTGTGCTCGACGGGCGCAACCCCCGGTCAGCTTTGTCAGCGGCGATATCCGAATCCTTACGGCCAATTGCGGTCGAGGTCGCGCGACCTCGCTTGGCGAGTACCAGAGTGGGGGCGGTTACGCCGGATTAAAAAAGGCTTTGACGATGACATCTGAAGCTGTGATCACTGAAGTGAAGGCTTCGGGCTTAGTTGGACGCGGCGGCGCGGCGTTCCCGACCGGTCTCAAGTGGGAGGGCGCGGCGCAAGCGGCCGGACAACCGAAGTACATCGTGTGCAACGCGGACGAATCCGAGCCCGGGACATTCAAAGACCGGATTTTGATGGAACAAGATCCGCACCGAACGATCGAAGGGATGATCATCGCCGCGCATGCGGTGGGCGCGTGCAAAGGATATATCTACGTTCGCGGCGAGTTTCCTTATGCCTTCAAGGTCATGGGCGAGGCGGTGGAACAGGCGCAACATGCCGGCATCATCGGAAAAAATATTCTCGGCTCTGAATTGGCTTTCGACATTGAAATGCGCCTCGGCGCCGGCGCCTATATTTGCGGCGAAGAAACCGCGCTGCTGGAATCCATCGAGGGAAAGCGCGGCTTCCCACGCATTAAGCCGCCGTTTCCGACAACGAACGGCTTATTCGGCAAACCCACCGTGATCAACAACGTGGAGACATTCTGCAATGTGCCCCTCATTATAGAAGGAGGCGCCGTCGCATATCGGAAAATGGGAACGGAGCGTTCGTCCGGTCCAAAGCTCTTTTGTGTTTCGGGCCAGGTCGAGAAGCCGGGGCTTTATGAAGTCCCGTTCGGCGTCACGTTGCGTCACCTAGTGTTTGACCTCGCGGGCGGATTGAAACCGGGACGCAGGCTGCAAGCGGTGCTCATGGGTGGCGCGGCGGGAGCCTTTGCCACTGAAAAAGATTTGGATGTCACTTTGTCGTTTGAGCAGTTAAGCGCCGCCGGCCTGCCGCTGGGCTCCGGCGCAGTCATGGTCTTTGACGACAGCGCGGACATGCGCGACGTGCTGAAGCGGTTGGCGCACTTCTTTGCCGACGAAAGTTGCGGCAAATGTTACCCCTGCCAGCTCGGCACGGTGCACCAGCATGGAATTTTGCACCGCGTCGCGTCAGGTCGTCCGATTCCCGGTGATCGGGAACGCTTGGCGGACGTGGGCTCGACGATGATCGACGCTTCGCTCTGCGGCCTCGGCCAGACGGCGGCCACGGCGGTGTTGAGTGCGATGAAGCTATGGCCGGAGATTTTTGATAAAAAATAAATAAGCCGCGCCCAGAGGGCAGACCGGCAATTAAATCGAACTGACTCGCGCAAAGACGCTAAGGGTGCCAAGGAAAAATGGTAAATTCTAAGCACGAAATCCGAAGCTCGAAACAATATCGAATGACAAAAAGACCTAATGCTCCAAACAAATTCGTTTTGGACTCGAGTTTTTGATTTTGATATTGGAATTTTGAAATTGTTTCGGATTTCGATATTCGAATTTCGAATTTAGAAAAAATGCTTGGCGCGAGTAAATCCCTAGGATATTTTTTGAGTTAACGAATTATGGCTGATACCGACATAAAACTTACTGTCGACGGCGACTCCGTCACGGTGCCCCCTGGCACCACGATTCTCAAGGCCGCGGAGCAACTCGGACGGCAGATTCCGACGATTTGCTACCACGACCACTGCACGGCGAACGGTCTCTGCCGCGTCTGCGTGGTCGAGGTCAATGGCGTGAAGCCGCTCGTGCCGTCGTGCCTGACTCCCGTGCGCGAAGGCATACAGGTATCGACAACCGGCCCCAGAGCCGAGCGCAGCCGCCGGACCATACTGGAAATGCTTGCGTCGGCGGTGGATCTTTCTCAGGCGCCTGAGATTCAGCAGCTTCTGGCTGATTACCGTGCCGATCGCGCACGCTTTCCAGAGGCGGAGCGGCGCGAGCATGCCGTTCTCGATGATAATCCCATGTACATCCGCGACTACTCCAAGTGCATTCTCTGCTGGCGCTGCGTGCAGGTGTGCGCCGAGGACGCGCAGTTCACCTACGCGATCAACTTCTCCGGACGCGGCTTCGAAACCAGTATCGGCACGTTCTACGACAAGCCGATGCCCGAGACTACGTGCGTGTTTTGCGGTCAGTGCGTCGGCGTCTGCCCCACGGGCGCGCTCGAGCCCAAACGCGAGTGGCTGCTGGAGCAAGGTGTGAGCTTGGATGAAATTATGCAAGCGACCAAAGCCGGAAAAAAGCGCCGTAGGAAATCGCCATGATCAATGCCGATCGGATCGTTCCCACCACCTGCCCCTATTGCGGCGTAGGCTGCAGCCTCGAGCTGCACATCAAAGACGACTACGTCTACAAGGTGACCTCGCCGTTTGACGGAGTGGTCAACCACGGCAACCTATGTGTCAAAGGACGCTTCGGCTACGACTTCATTTACAACCAGGATCGGGTGACCGTGCCGCTCATCCGAAAAACCCCTCAGGCGCCCGGCGCGCGCACCCAAGCCTTCGATCGCAGCCAGTGGCGGGAAGCTTCGTGGGATGAAGCGCTCGACTACACCGCCGACCGGCTGGTGGAGATTTACAACCGCGAAGGCGCGGACGCGATGGCGGTTTACTGCTGCGCCAAGGCAACCAACGAAGACAATTACCTTCTGCAGAAAATGTATCGCGCGGTGTTTCGCACCAACAACATCGATCATTGCACCCGTTTGTGCCATGCCGCCTCCGTGGTCGCGCTGCAAATGGCGATCGGCTCTTCGGCGATGAGCAACACCGCCGCGGAAGTCATTCACAGCGACGTTTTCCTCGTCACCGGCTCGAACACCGCCGAAACCCATCCGATCATTGCGTTGCAAATGAAAGCCGCCGTCGCCAATCACGGCGCCAAGCTCATCGTGGTGGATCCGCGGCGCGTCGAGATGGTGAACTCGGCGACGCTCTGGCTGCCCGAGAAGCCGGGCACCGATGTGCCGCTCTTTTCCGCGATGGCGCACGTCATTGTGAAGGAGCGGCTGTACAATGAAGATTTCATCCGGCAGCGCACCGAAGGCTTCGAACAATTCGCCAAATCACTCGATCGGTTCACGCCCGAATATGGCGAGGCGATTTCCGGCGTCGACCGTAACCTGATCGTTCAAGCCGCGCGGATGTACGCGACCGCGAAGAACGCGGCGATTTATTGGGCCTTGGGCATTCCCGAGCATTCGCACGGCACCGACAACGCGATGGCGCTCATCCACCTGACCCTACTCACGGGCCACATAGGCCGCAAAGGCACGGGACTGAATCCGCTCCGCGGGCAAAATAATGTGCAAGGCGCGTCGGATTCGGGCGCGATGCCGTGGCACTATCCGGGTTATCAGCGCGTCGACGACGAAGCGGCAGCGCGGAAGTTCGAGCAGGCCTGGAACATCGAGCCGGGCGGGCTCAGCCGCAAACTGGGACTGACTACCACAGAGATCCTGAGCGCCGTGGGACCGGGGGGCGTGCGCGCGCTTCACATCATGGGCGAGAATCCGATGATGTCCGAGCCCAATTTGAATCACACGCGTCATATGATGGAGCAGCTGGAGTTCCTGGTCGCGCAGGATTTGTTTATCAACGAGTCTGGCGCCTACGCCGACGTTTTTTTTCCGGCGGCCTCCTGGGCGGAAAAAGACGGCACGTTTACCAATACCGATCGGCGCGTGCAGCGCGTGCGCAAGGCACTGGAACCGCGCGGCCAGTCGCGCCCCGATTGGGGAATCATCTGTCGGCTGGCCGAGCGCATCGAAAAGCGACTCGGCCGTCCCAAGTCAGCCTTGTGGGCCTACCATAGCCCGGCCGAAGTGCTCGAAGAGATGGGCGGTGTGGTGCCTGAATATTCTGGAGTGAAATATCGGCGCATCGAAAAAGAGGGACTGCAAACGCCGGTGTGGGATGATAGTCATCCCGGCACGCCGTATCTCTTCGCCGAGAGCTTTCCCAGCGGCAGGGGCAAATTCCATCCGCTTGAATACGTGCCGTCGGTCGAGATGCCGGACGATGAATATCCCTTCATCTTGACCACAGGGCGCCTGCTCGAACACTGGCACGGCGGCACGCTGACGCGCCATTCGAAGCTCGACGACCTCTATCCTGAAGCCCGCATCGAAATAAATCCCGCGGACGCTGCGCGCCTCAAGATAGAAGATGGGCAAACCGTGCGCGTTTCATCGCGCCGCGGCTCCATCGTTCTGCACGCGTGGGTGACACAGCGGACCACCCTGGGCGTGGTCTTTGTCCCGATGCACTTTGTCGAAGCCGCCGCCAACCTGCTTACCATCGATGCCTTGGACCCCCTCGCTAAAATCCCCGAGTACAAAGCCTGCGCCGTGCGCATTGTCCCAGCGCACGAGCAAGAATTGGCAAAACCGGATGCGAAGGTGCAAAGGGGGAGATACTGAGCACACGGCCAGCGGGATCTTTAGATCTCAGAGACGTGCATGGACCGTGATCGTGTCCGTGAAACGTGACCGTGAAATCCGCACGAGCACGAACGCGTCACACGCACACGATTTGCAGCCTGTTAGGCGCTTTGCCGCCGAATGAACCCGGTGATGGTCTCTATGCAGCGCATCGTTTCCGGCTGGCTAGCTGACGGAACCATTCTATGCTCTGGCAGGCCATCGAACGTATGCACTTCGATCTCTCCGCCTCGTTTGCGATAGGACGCGATGAAGCGCTCCTGCATTTCCAGCGGATGGTTTTTGTCGTTCGCCTTCAGCAACATCAATATCGGCGGTAGGTCGACCTGCTCTTCCTTCTCGATAATCGTCTGCGGGCTCCCTTCGGCCATCGCTTCTTCTGTCTTCCAGTACTCGATGTGCGCCTTGATGTGTTCTTCGCGGTTGAACTCTTTGGCGAAGTGGAAGCGATACAGCGGACATATCACCGGCCAGCCAGCGATCACATAGGCCAGGCTCGCGTCGACCTCAGGATGGTTGGGCAGCGCCAGCGCCGAATAAGCCGCGTGCCGCGGTCGAAGCGCACTCAGCACGACTTGATGACCGCCGCTGGAATTGCCGAACGCTCCTACGCCGGTCGTTCCGTTGAGCTCCCCCGCATGCGCTTTGAGCCAGCGAACAGCGAGGTTGATATCGCAGATAGAAGCGGGATAACCCGCCTCCGGCGGTTGATGGAAATCGAGCGCGGCGACCAGGATACCCTTGGCCGCCAGCGCTCGGTCGATGCCGGCATTATTGGTCCGATCGCCGTTGTGCCACGCGCCGCCATGCACGTCGACGATGGTCGGAAATGGTCCGGTTCCCTTGGGTTGATAAATGCGAGCGAGCCACGCCTTGCCTGCCTGGTGCTGATACTCGATATCCCGCTCGTCTACTTCGTATTCATTATTGTTGACCATGGCGGCAATCTACAGCCGCGACGGGTCTCTCTGCAAGTCCAGCAAACCGCCGTTTGAAGTGTAAAAGTAGCCTGTCCCCTTAATCAATCCCCGAGGTGAAAAGAGAACTGGCGGAACGCACCTATGACGACGTGATCGGGACCTTCGCCAGCAACGGCGTCGTCGATGAAGAAGAAACCCAAAAGAACGATCTCGACATCGTTCGCTTGGTTACCAACGTGAAGAAGGACGTTCCCATCACGCAAGCCTACGACTTTCGCTTCGCCGCCGACAAAGAGCTAACCCAAGCTGGCTGGCGCCCATAACAGCCGTTCCTCTCGCATGTGATCGTTAACGGCATCCGCACGCGCAGACTGCGAACAATTCACGCCAGGTAAGATCGGCGCGGTGTTTCTCGTGATCGTCGGAGTTTTTCATTTCGTGGAAAAGATCTAAAATGCAAGCAGGATTTTCTTCGATGCAGCGTGCTGAATGCCTCCGCCAGCCTCCCAACGCCATGAGATTGACCGTGCCTCATTACCATGGTAATTAGGCGCTATGGTACTGGCCCAATCAAAAGTTACAGCACAGGGGCAAATATCCGTTCCAGCTGAGGTGCGACGAAAACTCGGCATCGGCCCCGGGTCCGTTTTAGAGTGGGATGAGGAAGGCGATGCGGTGATCGTTCGCAAAGCCGGTCGGTACTCGTGAGAAGACATTCACCGAACGATCTTTCCCAAAGGCACCCCCACCCCGAAAAAGCTAGAAGACTTCGATAAAGGCCTGCGGCGCTATATGAAGAACAAGCATGCGCGCCGTTGACACGAACGTCCTGGTTCGCCTTGTCACGCGCGATGACCGGAAGCAGGTCGCTGCCGCGGAATCGTTCATTAACAAAGACGCGTGGGTATCGACGCTGGTTCTCATTGAGGCAACCTGGGTTCTTGCCGCTGTCTATGAACTCACTCACCCTGAAATCGCGACGGCCGTCGATATGCTCTTGCATCACAGAGATCTGACAATCCAAGACTCCGATACGGTTGCCGCCGCACTGGAGCAGTACCGCCGCCGTCCCGCCCTAGGATTTTCCGATTGCTTGATTCTCGAAGTGGCTCGGAAGGCCGGACATGTTCCTTTAAGTACGTTTGACCGAGATCTTGGAAAACTCGATGGAGCTGAAAGATTGTAAAGGTCTGACCGGCGGAGTCACGCTACCCTAATCGCGTTTTTTGCAGAGTCGGCTCATCGCTTGTCATCCTGTCGCTCTCCGCTTTATTTCCCAAAGACGGTGCTGCTCGTGATCGTCGGAGTCTTTTGATTTCGTGGGAAGAGATCTTGCAGGCTGCTGAAAGACTGCGTCGGAGTCCTTCGACGGTGCTCAGGACGAACGGACGGATTTTGATATCATCCGTTCATGCCGAGGCCCTCGAAGCATTCCGAACCTCTTTTCAGCAGCCTGCTAGTCTAGGACGCTCTGCAGCCTTTACCAGACCCTGAACCGTCCACGAAGCAAGCGTCTATTGCAAAGACGCGGTCACCTTGCGCGCGAAGCTGAAGTCGAAAACTCGCTCGGGCGTCGGCGGCGCGGCTTTGACGCGCTGGGCGGCAGCCGTGATCATCTCCCGCTGCAACTTTTCGTCCACAAGGCCCGTTAAAACATATCCTCGTACCGCCGCGTCATAAGCGCGTTCGGTAAACCGTTCCCGCTCCTTCCCCAGGTCGAGATAGGGTCCCTTCATAAACTCCAGGGCATACTTCTTGTCGTTCTTGATCAGCCGCACCGCCCGCAAGGTCGCACGGATGGTTTTGGTCACGAGCTCCGGCCGTTCAGAGACGGTCGTTTTCGCCGTTGCCAAGCCGCCCTGTATGATCCGGTAAACGTCGCCGCCCGACGCGATTTTTCGAAAGCCCTCATCTTGAGCCATAAAGGTCTGCGGAATCTGCAGCATAGTTGCCTCGATCACCCCCGCCTTCAAGGATACATAGGTGACGTCGCTTGCGCCGAGCGGCAGGAAAGTCACTTGCTCGGGCGGTACGTGATTGGCGATCAGGATCTGGCGAGCCAAAATCTCGGTCAGGCCCCCGATTCCGGCAACGCCGATCTTCTTGCCGCGCAACTGTTGAACACTGGTGATGCTCGGCTGGACGATTAAATCAAATGAAGGCGCGTCGCTCATCGCCAGAACGACCCTGACGTCGGCGCCGTTCACGATCGCGCTGACCGCAGTTCCCGTCGCCGTGCCAAAGTCGATGCTGCCTCCGAGGAGCGCTTGCACCGCCAGGTTCGCCTTAATCAGAATGATCTCGGCTTCCAAACCCTCCTCGCGGAAAAAGTTTCGCTCCCGCGCCACGTAAAAGGGCATGTCCAATGTGCTGCGCGACACGATGCCGATGCGGACGGGAGTCGGCTTCCCCGGCTGTTCCGCACAAAACGTGCTTTTTGTTACGGCAGGAAGCAGGATTGAAGAGGCTGACAGGAAAACAATCGCGATCCATCCTATTTTACGCATCGGCTTCTCCTCGCAACGATAGCGTCGGTGAAGGACTGATGATCGCCCGGCCTTTCGGAAGGGCCGGCGACAAACTGCGCTGAACGTAGTGGAAACGAAACGATGCGTCAACTCCGGCAATCTAAAGTTTTGCATCTCGCGCTGGATGCCCGGACCGAACCATCGGCAAAGAGGTGAGCACCTGAAGACTGAAACCGCGTTAAAGAAATACAACGAACAACTCGTGATCGAAGCGAATCATAGTAATCTCGCTCAAATCAACGACCTATCCGAAAAAAATTAATCGGGTAAAGCAAAAAATTGAGAATTTGTATCGCGCGTATGCTGGGTAGAATCGCCTGATCGGATTTGGCACACGCCAATCGTCGGCCCGAGCTCAAAACTCCAACATTCCATTACTCCATCACTCCCTCCCATGTTCAGGCATCAACTGCTCGAAGGCGCGCCGCACCAGCACAGCAAAATTGTCATAAAGGTCGCCGACTGAAAAGGGATCGAGAAACGGAAGAGACAGTCAAAGGTGATGACCTAACCGCGATCCCATTTTACCTCTCCCGTATGCGAATTGTGTCGCAAAATACAAACAATCGAATGTTCCCTAACCGACGTCATTTTCAAAGTTTTCAAGGTTCTTGTAAGAAAAAGTGGCAACTCTCAAAGTCTTACGGGGATAACGCTTGCGGGTGTTTCGTTAGCGATTACGTGGCACAATAGTTGCTTAAACAGTTGCAGAACCTTACCACGTCAGTCAAGTGCGTTAAAACAGTTGGACTAGTCCGACACAGTTACTTCTGGACGTTCCGCACGCTGGTCTCTTTCCAAAGTGATCCAAAAGCTGTCACATTTTCTTGATATCCGAACAGGAGAGGCCTACCGCGTCAGCGTCATGGCCTCTCTACTTTTCTTTTTGATAGCGGCCAATAATCTCATCAAGATCCTTCGCGATAGCATATTTCTCGGCCACCATTCAGTGTCCGAGCTGCCATACCTCTATATCCTGGTTGCCTTCCTCGCTGCTGTGATCATCGCCACCTACACAAAATATACAGCAAACCTCTCCGTCATCCGGCTTATTTTAGGAACGAACGCAGTCATTCTCTCGAATATAGTCTTCTTTTGGTTTCTCTTAACTTATTTTAGTCCTGGCTGGAGCTACTACGCCTTTTACATCTGGTCGGCTATCGTGAGTGTCATTGCCGTGGCCCAACTGTGGACCCTCGCCGACCAGATTTTCAGCTTGGAAGAAGGCAAACGATCATTTGGTCTCCTTAGCGCTGGAGGCACACTCGGCGGCGCTCTCGCCGGGTTCGGGGTTAAATGGTTTCTGCATCCCTCGGTCGAAAGCCACCATCTGCTATGGATTATCGCAGGCCTCTATTTAGCGGCTTCGGCGTTGCTTCTTTGGGCGCAACATCGAGTTGTCGGAAAAATTTCCAAGAGCGAGTTGGGCATCTCTGAGAAACCGGAAGAAACTCGCTCTTCCAGTATAGGTGACCTACTCGCCGGATCCCCATATCTCAAAACGATCGCTGTCCTAATTTTTGTCTCAGTCATCGTATCGACTTTGATCGACTTCCAATTCAAGTCCGCGGCTAAACAAGCCTATCCTTCAGCAGGGGCTCTCGCGGTTTTTTTCAGCTCTTATTACGGCTGGTTGAGCGTCGCCACCTTTTTCGTCCAGGTCGTCTTGACCGGAAAAATATTGAGCACGGTTGGGCTGAAGCCGAGTCTGTATCTCACGCCCGGAACCCTTCTGATCGGCTCTCTGGCCATAATGATCTGGCCGGGCCTTCTTGCAGTCGTGCTGACGCGAATGGCCGATGGAGCGTTGCGCGACAGTATTTACCGGAGTGGTAGGGAGAGCCTCTATATGCCGCTGTCGGGCAAAGTGAAGAAAACGGTCAAGACCTTTCTGGACGTAGTGATTGAAAGGATAGGAGATGCGACGTCAGGCTTTATTATTCTCCTCGCCCTCTCCTTCACCGCTAGCTACTATACATACGTTCAATTCGCTTGTGTCACTCTGATAGTTTTATGGATGCTCATGATCGCACTTCTGCGGACCCGCCATTTGGAGCCTTTGAACGCAGAATTAGAGTCGCAGGGACTCGCGCCGACAGACGGACAGGCGGTGGATAAATAGTCCAAGCAATATGCGATTGTTATTAAATGAACATGGCGAGCCTTTTCCTCTCTCTTGCATGTCATAACGGTCGTCAGTCCGGTCGTCATGCCTGACCCCCACGTCTGCCGAACCGTCAGCAAAGAAGTGAACCGCTCAATAGTCGAAACGCGAAGTGCGTCTCCATAACCCATCTCGTTGCCAAGTTTCGCAAAGTTAGCGACACTGAGGACGTGTGAGCTAACCACCAAGCAAAAAAACCATGTGGGTATATACCGGCGATAAGCGGCCATCTTTTGCCGAAACACCGGGGCCCGGACAGGAGCGGCCGCCAAAACTTCTTGCAGACCATCGGCGGATCGTCGTACGACGCGGCGATCTGCTCATCGCCGACTCGCTTGAAACTTATCGCATCTTGGAGACCGCGGGACCACCGACGTTCTACATTTCACCACGAGATGTACACGTGGAACTGCTGAAGCCATTTCCCGGCACGTCGATTTGCGAGTGGAAAGGCGCGGCGAAGTACTGGGCCTTCGAAACCTCCACACGGGCGCGGGAAGCAATCGCCTGGAGTTATCCAAGGGCGCAAGCCCCGTACGGCGCGATTTCAGGCTTCTTTTCCTTCTATCCCGGTCGCGTCGAGTGCTTCGTCGATAGCGAGCCCGTGCGCCCGCAGCCCGGTAATTTCTATGGCGGTTGGATTACCAACGAAATCGTCGGGCCGTGGAAAGGCGACCCGGGAACAGAATCGTGGTAGCCGCCAACGTTAGAGATGCAGCGCTCTTTTTCTTCCTGACAGCCTTTCAACCAATTCCAGCCCAGCCGCATTGCATCGACGACTGCTTCCGACATCTTGAGAATGCCACGATGATCATCGGGTTTCGCTAATCGCCACTGGGGCCGCCATTCCTCTTTAACTTGCTTACTCGGGCAGCTCAACGGTGACATCGCCTAAAACCCGAGCGACGCACCCTAATCTCTCGTCTGGCCCTGCGTTCATCATCTCGAGCGTCAACTCCTCGTTTTCTGTTTTTTCGCTCAGGTGGTGTTTGCCGGAGACGATCTTCACCCGATCCGTGCCACAAATCGCTTCGGTGCAGTCGTGTCGAAGCGCCAAACCGTTATGGATCGCCGAAACGAGTATTGTGGTTCCTGCAGCGACTTCGAAAGACTGTCCGGCCGGCATAAAAGTCACTTTCGCCATAGTTACGCCGCCATGCTTTTGATGCGCTCGATCGCTTCATTGATCATCCACTCCGGGGTCTCATTCGCGCCGATGATGCCCACTTTTTCCTTACCCCTGAGCCAGTCCAGTTGCAGATCGTCCACTTTTTCGATTTTGTGCACATGCTCATTGAAAGCGCGGGCGACCTCGAGCATCCGGGTCGTCATTCCTTCGGTCCAGCCGAAAATAATGATCGCATCGACCTCCTTGGCGAGCTTCTCGACTTCCGGAAGACGCTGGAGAGAATCGATACAGGCCGTATTTCTAATCTGAACGTTGGCAAAACGCTCGAGAATACGCGCCATAATCTTCTTATAAGTTTCCAGCCAGAAGGTTGTCTGCACGATCACGCCGATGGGCTCAAAACGAGTGACGCGAATCGCATCTAGGTCTTCTTCACGCTCGACGATGAAAACTTCTTTCCCCTTGTCGCGCGCGATTCCCTGAAGCCTTGGAATGCCGTGATGCGTACGACTGCTCAAAACCACTAGATGACAGCCGGCGTTTAGTAGCTCAATTTCCGCCTCTTCCTGCTGCGTGACAAAAGGACAAGTAGCGTCCGCCAGCAACGTGAGACCTTTTTCCCGCGCCTTTTCCCTCACCTCAGGCGGCGCTCCGCGCACGCCATAAATCAGTTTTTCAGTCGCCTCAATCGATTCCATATCGCTCGTTGAGCGAATGCCCTGTTCTCCCAAGCCCTCCTTCTTGAACGCAATGAAATCAAGATCCGGTCGCAGCGACCAAACCGCCAGACGATCGCCGTATTTTGCCACCATTTTCTGGTGGATGGCGCCGGCCCGATGAACGCCGACGCATAACCCGCTCGGCGGTATTCCTTTTATGTCGCTTAAATCACCTTTGAGAATTTGCATGGCAACTCCGCTTTCTAAAGTGGAGACTTCGGTGAAAAATTCTATTTCGGAAGATCGCTTCGTGCTGCGGTTTCCCGCACCCAATCGAGGAATAACAGCCTGACTTGCCAGCGTCAAACCGATTTTCGTCGCAAACCGGTCAGTCTTAGTTTATCAAGCAGTATTACATCAAAGGCCGCGGCTACCCGCAAAATCTCAGGTCCCGTAGTGACGCGCGTTGCGAGCAAAACCTCCAAAGGCGTCAAGCAGCCGCTCACGCCACTCGAAAACCGGATCGCCGGCCTCCAGCAGAGCGGCCGGCGATACTGCACGCGCCCACTGAAACGAGCCGAACACGGTGTAATCAGCGAAAGTCGGTTGCGCTCCGGCTAGATACGGCTGGCGCTGAAGAGTCGCCCGCATCGGGGATATTGCGTCACGCAGCAACAAAACTCCCTCTTGAGATGGCAATGCATATTGTTCCAGTGTCGTGCCGAAGCGGGCTTCGCGCGACTCGCGAAAATAGGCTTTATCTTTTTCATGTAAACACCTAAACAGATCCGGAAGGATGATTCTCAGTATGATGCGATTCAGAGTCTGCTCGCACCAGAACTTCACGAACAGTGCCAGTCCTTCGCCCGCTGAACCGGCAAAAAGACTTGGTTTCTCCGAATAGGCATTGTCGAGATACCTCGCGATCTCCCAGCTATCGGAGACGCTCTTATCGCCGTCGACCAGCACCGGAACGGCTTTCTGCCGCGAAAATGCGATGACGTCTTTTTCCACGAAGCGCCACGGAACTGTTTCGGCTACTAGTCCCTTGTGCTCCAGTGCTATTTTGATGCGCCAGCAGTTAGGGCTGAAGCGTAGATCATCTTCCGCGCCGACAAGATCATAGAGTTTCATAGATATTTCTAACCTTCCTAAAGCACGTGCTTAACCGCCGCCAGGCACTCGCGGCGGAGCGAAAATTATCGGCCACGTATTCGTTGATAGGGTCGAGTTATAAACAAATTTGCTGCCGTCAACCAGCGTCGTGATGTCCCTAAGTCTGCTCTTACTCAAGGGAACAAGCGTTGAGCGGAGAATTGCTCGGGAAATCAAACCACGAACTCCATTCGCGTTCCTTCGGATGTTCGCTATCGGCGAGCCGCGAGAAGTTTACGAAGAATTAGTTAACCGCGCTGCCAGGCACAGAGCATGGAAAACAAAGATGGGAGCCGATTGAATCCGCAATAAATCTATACGAATGCCTGGTACAAAATCGGTCCCCCTTTGTCGTCCGGAGAGTTCGAAAGATCGAAGAAGCTCTGCTCAGAAGCAAAGAGCGGACCTGAGTCCTTTTTCTTTCATTCGATTTCGTTAATTGCCAATGGCGGGAGGCCGCAGGATTTCTCTCCTTGACAGGTCCCTTGCTCTGCCATAAACGACGATTGGAAGGTTACTGTGCCCTCGGAATTGTCGGAATTTGAAAATCACAACCGCGGTGATTCTTGATGAGCGCCACAGGAGGAGCCATGTTTCGTATAGACGTCGATGCCCATATAGACGAATCGGAAGCAACCTGGGAATATCTCGACGATGGGGCACGCCGCTTCAAGCCGGTCACAATCGATCCGGGAGCTGCGACGGCGCCGGGCGACGCCCGGCCGCACCGCCTCTGGCTCATCGACGGCACGATCAGACTCAGGCGCTGGCGCGATGACAAGCGAACGGGAACGGTTCAGGCGACCCGGGAGCTCCTGGACGTGGAAGCCCGGATACGCCACATGGACGAGTTGCGCGTCGACGTGCAGGTCCTCTACCCCACCCTGTTCCTCCACGCTTTCACCGCTCGACCGGAGATCGACGTGGCACTTTGCAAGTCTTACAATCGCTGGATCGCCAAAGCCACAGAGAAGAGTCGCGGACGGCTGCGCTGGGTCGCGGTTTTGCCGTTGCTCAACATCGACAAGGCGGTAGAGGAGGTGCGGTGGGCGAAGGATCACGGCGCCTGCGGCGTGTTCAAGAAGGGTATCGAATGCGGCGACCGCGCGGCCAGCGATCCCTACTTCTTCCCGGTTTACGACCAGGCGAGCCGTCTCGACCTTCCCATCTGCATCCACAATGCGATGGGGAACATCGAGTCCGCCACCGCGGAAGGATCCGGTCTGGGAGGAGGCATGGTTGCCATCGCAGCGTTCAGCGCTCTCGCGGAGCATGGCATCCCGGATATGTTTCCGAATCTCCGAGTGGGATTCATCGAAACCGGCGCTTCCTGGGTGCCTTATCTCTATGCCGACCTGGTGGCAAAGAAACTTCGGCGGACCTTCCTGCCGATCGACTTCAAGGAAGACTTGTTCCGCCGCAACCGCTTCTATGTGGCATGCCAAACCAACGACGATCTTCCTTACATCCTAAAGTACGGGACTGAAGACAGCTTGATGATTGGGACCGACTATAGCCATGCGGACCAGTCCGCGGAGATCCAGGCCCTGGACGTGATCGAGCAGCGCGCCGAAAAAGGAGAAATCCCCGCGTCGGTTGCCCG
>DASPXM010000319.1:0-6424 GCA_035637295.1 Verrucomicrobiia bacterium | reverse complement strand
GAAAAACCGCATTCATTGTAGAAATAAAGCTCCAGCGCCATAGTTAGCCCTTATTGATCTTCTGACACTCTGCCAACAGCTCTTTCGGATTTCTCTCGCCCGCCGGCGTGACCGACGCCGCGTAGCGCACGACCCTTTGCTTATCGATGATCACGGTGGCGCGGTCGATAACTCCCAAACGCCGTACTCGCTACGTCTCCCTTAGGATGGAAATCCTGCAACAGTGGAAACGAAATACCGCCGAGCGACTTCGCCCAGTTGTCATGGCAAAATCTGCTGTCTATGCTCACACCCAAAATTTGGGTGTCACAGGCCCTGAACTCGTTCTTGAGGGCTTCGAGTCCAGGAATCTCTTTGCTTCAAGTCGGTGTCCAATCCAACGGATAAAACACCAACATGACGTTCTTCTGCCCCTTGAACTGGCTCAGGCTGAACTTGGTTCCCCCCAGGTGACTAACTAGCTCGAAGTCCGGCGCTTGTTTGCCGACTTCAATCATGATGAATTTTCCTCCCTAAAAAATTTGAGCGTCCGAATGAACGCCCAGCTTTTAATATAAACACTGATGCGCGATTTTCAATGTCGACCGCGCCGAACCGAGCAAAGACGAGGGTAAAGGCGGTGATTGCGACGCGTTACTCGGATAGAAACGTAGGGGCGACCGGCCGGTCGCCCCTACACGCAAGCCGGAATCGATAGCGAACCTAATGGCCACACAATGCGCATTGTCTATTTCGCGGCGGCGAGCGCGGCCTCGTAATTCGGCTGCTCGCCGATGCTGCCGACATACTCGACGTGTTTGAGCTTGTTGTCGGGGCCGACGACGAAAACGGCACGCGCGAGTACGCGATCGAGCGGGCCGCCGGAAATGAGAACGCCGTAATTCTTGCCGAATGAAGCTTCGCGATGATCGCTCGCGGTGATCACTTTGTCCACGTTCGCGGCGCCGCACCAGCGTTTTTGCGCGAAGGGCAAATCCATACTGACGCAAACGATCTCGACGTTGGACAACTTGCTCGCTTCTTCGTTGAACCTTTTCGTTTCGAGATCGCAAACCGGCGTGTCCAGCGAAGGGACCGTAGCAATGATTCGCGTCTTCCCAGCACCGCTTGCCAAAGTATAGTCGCTCATGTCGGCGCTCTTTTGCACTTTAAAGTCGGGCGCGGTTTGGCCGACTTTCGCTTCATTACCCAACAGAGTCAACGTGGTGTCTTTAAACTTTACGGTAGCCATAGTGCTCCCTCCCGTCGAAATTTAATTCCAAGCACAGCTCGAAACCCTTTTAACACTTCACAGACCACGATCAAGAGCCAGGAGAAATCATTCGGCTTTTTGCCGTCATGCCGGTGAAAAAGGGCATCCAGAAATCTTTAAAATTCTGTCGGGTCGCTCCATTACTGCTGCAACGACATATCGCATGCTTCGAATAAAATTTGCGGAGATCAAGAAAGCTTGAACTCGTCGTGCAGGCGCTCCCATGAGCCAAGTCGAGCCAAATTTTGCAACACCGTTGTGGTCGGCGGCAGGATGGGAAAGTCGCGCCGGTGGATTCGCGACATTGCCTCCGCGGGCGCGATCCACAGACTGTTCGTCACCTCCTCCGAGTGTTCTAGCGGCGTCTGATTCGGCGGCAGCGTCGCCACATAGAAGCGTGTGTCGAAACGCATCGAATAAATATCCGGCGTCACCCAATGATCAAAGTAAACCGCGCGCGATAAATCACAACAAAGTTTTTCCGATTCGAGAAAACCAGCAAACGCGAGCTGCTTTTTGACGATCGCTTGGCGTTGGTTTTCGGTCCGCTGCCGTCTCTCGGCATCGGTTAAGTCGATCGTCTCGCCTGACTCGTCGACACACAGGAGGACACCAACCTCTTCGAATAATTCGCGCACGACCGCGACCCAATGACCGAGCGCTTCGTCGGCAGCGTGACGGCTGCTGAGAAGTTGTCGCGCCTGGGCACCGGAGAGTCCGCGGCAGCGCGCCAACACCTCGGGCGAATAATCGTCCCGATGAACCGTGCCGCCGGGAAAGACGTAGAAACCGCCGAGAAAGCGCATCTCCTGGGGCCGGCGCGTCAGGAGAACTTCAAAGCCGCCGTCATTGGCAGGACGAACCAGCACCACCGTGGAAGCGTCGCGGGGATGAACCATGAATAATTAATGTTGAAATCCGAAGCTCTAAAAATCCGAAATCCGAAACCTTCGTAAGTTTTATAAACAATCTTCACCGCAGAGACGCAGAAATAATATCCTCGTTTGATTATTTGATTTTCTCAGCGCCCTCAGCGCCTCCGCGGTGAATAATTCTCCGATTCTCTCTTCATCGCAAGCCGTTTGTTTTGAAACTTTGTATTTTTACTTATTTGAATTTGTTTCGAATTTCGGATTTCGTGCTTCGAAATTTTATTCTTCTAGCCTGGCGTCTTTGCGCGGCACGAAATTAGGCGTCAGGAGATTTTCCACGCCTTACCCCTAACCCTTCACTCCTTACGGCGTTTGACTATTTCCTCCCGATCTCCCTCAACAGCTTTTCCCACTTTTCATTTTCCTTCTCATATTTCTCCACGGTCATTCCCGCCTCGGCGTAGAAACGTTTGAAGTCCGGTTTGTTCACTGCGCTGTCGAGGCCGTACTTGGAGAGAAACTTCTGTCCATTAGGGCTGAGCAAGAAATCACCGAACAACAGCGCGGCGTGGGGATGGGGCGCGCGTTGGCCGGGATGGCAACCCCGCCGGCGTTGGTCGGTACAAGGTCCATCGGCACCCACTTGATCGGTGCGCCCTTGGAGATCGAAACGCGCGAGTGACTGAGAAAGACCGTCGGTGAGACGCCGAGCTCGCCGGAAATCACCATGTCGAGAATCGCCCTTCCCGACACCGAGTGTAGGCTGATCTGCTGCGACTTGAGTTTTTGGACAAACTCCGCGCCCTTGCTGGTCAGCATCGCGGCGATCACGCGAGCACCGGTGTCCGTGGTGGCAAATCCAATCTTGCCCTTGAGCTCCGTTTTCAGCAGATCCTCGTAATTTTTCGGCACCGCGGCACCCTGAACTGCATTGGTGTTGTATGCCAAGCCAATATAAGACTCGCGATCGGTCGCCCAATGGACCAAACCTTGACTGGACTTTTCTTTGACGTCGTCGGGATACTGCGCCAGGTGCGGCGAAAAATAGGGCGCGAGCAATTTCAGCTCTTGCAGCACCTTCAGGATTGGAAAAGTCGTCTCGATGGTATCGACGATGTAGCGCTTCGCCTGCGCTTCTTGGGTGATCCTCGAGATCAGCGCGTCACTGTCACCGCGATAGACCTCCATCGCAACGCCGGGATACTTGGCCTCGAACACCTTGGGCGCATCGGTATTCGGCCCGCCCGTGAGCGAGGTGTACCACATCAACTTGCCTTCTTTTTTCGCACCCTCGTAGAGAACCTTCTCGCGGTCGGGCTTGTTGTAAGCCGCCAGCTCGGCAGTCGACATGCTCTTTACGGTCTGCGCCCAACCTGATGACACCGAGCTGAGTGCGACGAGCAGCGTAAACACCAACATTCTCATTCCCTGCTCTCCTTTTTGTCGAACTGTGGAAATATTTTTGTCACTCAGAAACACGGTCGTAAATCCGAAATCCGAATATCGAAATCCGAAACAAATTCAAATGACTATCTCAAAATTTCAAACTAATGCGATTCGGATTGAGGGTTTTGAATTTTCTCAACTTTGAGATTTGTTTGGTTGCCCGTTTGTTTCGGATTTGGTGCTTCGAATTTCGGATTTGGCTTTCCGGATTTGTTTCGAATTTCGGATTTCGTGCTTCGGATTTGCTACTACACTTTCAGTCCCAGGATATTGTAGGAAGCGACTGGGCGGTGAAACCCCTTGAGCGCTAACTCCCCCATAAATTCGGCGTCGACCAACTCTTCGACGCCGCCCAGCAGGCGCTGAGAAACCAAAATATCTCCGGGCCTGGCCTCGCCGCAGAGACGCGCCGCGAGGTTTGGGACGCTGCCGATCGCGCCGTATTCCCAGCGGCCCTCGAAACCGATGGCGCCGATCGTCGCATAGCCCTGGGCGATGCCGACGCCAAAGTCGAGATCGTGTCCGAGCTTGCGCCACTTAACCCTGAGTTCTTTCACCCGCTCGCGCATGACCACTGCCATACGCACGGCTCGCTCCGCGGCATTCTCGACGGGCGCTGGGTCGTTGAAGAAAATCATCATGCCGTCCCCGGCAAAGTGCTCTAGAGTTCCCTCGTATTCCAGAATCAATTTTCCCATCGCCGCATGATACTCGTGCAAGATTTCCATGACCTCTTCGGGCTCGGCGCTTTCGGCGAAAGCAGTGAAGCCGCGCAGGTCGAGATAAACCACGGTCAGCTCGCGTCGGTGGGTTTTGAGGGGATCATCGGCCTCGCCGCTGACAATCAATTCGGCGAGCTGTGGTGAAAAAAATCGTTTCAGCCGTCCCAATCGTTCCAGCTGCTGGACTTGCTCCTGAACACGAAGCTCCAAACTCTTGTTCCAATCGGAAAGCTCAGAGGCCTGGGCTTGAATGGTATCGTGGAGCTCCTTGATCCGCAGCAGTGATTTCACTCGCGCGAGAAGCTCCGCGCGATTGATCGGCTTGATGAGAAAATCATCGGCGCCGGCGTCGAGACCTTTGATTCGCTCTTCCGCTGGATCTAACGCCGTCACCATCACGACTGGGAGAATTTGCATCGCCGGGTTCTCGCGAATCGTACGGCAGACTTCGTAACCGCTCATCTCCGGCATGACGACGTCTAAAAGAACAAGATCCGGCCGCTCGGCCTCTAGCTGCGCCAAGGCTTGTCGCCCAGATTCCGCGGTAACGACGCTATAGCCTTTGACCGTCAACAAATCGGCCAGCAGCTTGACATTTTTGGGTGTGTCGTCGACGACTAGAATTTTGGCGGGAGTGTTCACGTTGCAATCCAGTAAGGGGTCAGGCGTAAGTCGTAGGGGGTTTGATCCCTGCCATCACCCCGTCCACGGTCCGATCGTTCTAATCGTCACTTTGCGCCTTTGCGTCTTTGCGCGAGGACCTTCTCCGATCGCCTTACTCCTTACTACTCGCTCCTTACCGTTTTCCAGCAAGCCCGAGTACTCTTTCTACTTCCCCGAAGAAATCTTTCAAGCTGATCGGCTTGGTCTGGTAGCCGTCGAAACCTTCGGCCAACATGGTCTGCCGGTTGTTGGTCATGGCGGACGCTGTAATCGCGATAACACGGATATTTTTTGTTGTCGGGTCAGCCCGAAGTTGTTTCAGTGCCGTGATGCCATCCATTCCGGGAAGCAGTATGTCCATAAGGATGAGCGCGGGAGATTTTTCCACGGCGAGCTTAAGTCCTTCCTCGGCTGTCTCGCTCTCAATGGTCTGGTAGCCCTTAACTTGGAGCACATCGCGGGCGAGCTTGCGGTTCTTCTCGTTGTCTTCGATGATTAAAATCAGTTCATTAGCCATAGGAATAAGATGTTCGGAAATATTCCTCGCGCCAAGACGCCAAGGCGCAAAGTTATACAAACAAAACCTTTTGTTGGAAATTTTCCTTTCTTAACTTGGTGTCTTTGCGCCTTTGCGCGCGATAATCATTTTTTCGAATCCCGATTTGTCTGCCGCTAACACTCCAAGTCGAAAAGTGTCGTCATCGTCGAGCCCATTCACGGCACGGGTTATGCCTCGTTTCATTAACGCCTCGCCGAAGTTCAGCAAAAACCCAAGCTTGCACCCGGTCAGCCGCAGATATGTCTGTAATTATTTCTTATGTGCCTGGCTGACCTGTTCAACTGATTTCAGCTCCACTACGACTTTGTCTTCGACCACGATGTCGGCCCGGAACGCCTCATCGAACTTCATTTCTTTGTAGCGGATCGAAACCGGCACCTGGCGCTCCACTCTAAAACCACGTTGTTCTAACTCATACGCTAAGACAACCTCATAAACAGTCTCAAGCAAACCCGATCCCAACGCCCGATGCACAGCGATGGCAGCGTCAACAATTACTCTGCCGATCTCGTTTTCCGTCAAGCGTCTTTGCGCGAGTATACTCTTAATTCACTGGCAGCGTGAAAGTGAACTTGCTGCCTTTTCCTATCTCGCTTTCGACCCAGATCTTGCCGCCGTGCAATTCGACAAACTTCCTGGTGAGTGTTAATCCTAGTCCCGTGCCTTCGCGCTTCTGCGCATAATTGGTTCCCACCTGGCGAAATTCTTCGAAGATCGCCTCTTGGTCTTCCAGCGCGATCCCGATGCCAGTGTCTATGACTGCAACAATGACCGCGCGGTCGCCGACACTCGCTTCAACCCTAATCTGTCCGCCTTCGGGCGTAAACTTTACGGCGTTGGAAAGTAGGTTGAGCAAGATCTGCTTGATCTTCCGCTCATCGCCGGTGAACTCGCTGAGACGCTCGTCGAC
>DASPXM010000318.1:0-27815 GCA_035637295.1 Verrucomicrobiia bacterium | reverse complement strand
GATGGTTTCATGGTGTGTGACGTCGTTGCTCCCGAGAGTGATGGAGAGTTTTGGGGCTCTCGTGGCCATCCCGGTGAAAGCTACCTAATAGGTAGGGTTCACCGGAGACAGCGAAAACCACTTTTCGCAGCACAAAGTGTCCTTGAGATGCAGTCTTCATTTAACCTTTCATGCCGAATTTAGGTTTAAATGAACTTCTGAGACACCACACTAGAATGTCACGGCTCAACTCCCGCCCCGACACTTTTCACTCGACTTTCCTTCCGACCTACTCGACTTTGTAGCCTAGTTCCTTGGCGACTTCTCTGGCGATGCGCGTATCCGCGATTTCCTCCAACGCGATTTTCTTTCCCGTGAACTGGCCGAGCAGCTGCAGCGACTTGACGATCTGGTCCATCCCTTCGCGGCTCGGCACGCCGTTGCCGGCGGCGCTGCGGCGGTTGTCGGCGAACATCTCGTCGGCCACTTCGCGGTCGACGCGAATGGTGCGCATGATTAAGTCGATGCTTTTCTCCTTCGACTGCAGCAGCGCTCTCTTCGCCGTTTGCAGGGAACGCAGCACGCGCCTTAACTCATTCGTGCGGCTCTGGATGGAAGTATTCGACGCCGTGAGTCCGCCAAGAGGCATTTGCACGTGATCGCCGATTTCTAGTAGCGGGCGAAACCCTTTTTTCTTCGCGTGATAATTCAGCGGCGAGTTCAGCTGCGCGGCTTCGATGCTGCCATTCTCCAATCCGCTCATTAGCTGCGGCGCGCCCAAGGCGACAATGACGAAGTCTTTGGGATTCTCGCCGACCGCTTCCAAAGCGATGCGCAGTGCTACGTCCGACGTTCCGCCCAGACCGGTGAGACCGATGCGCTTACCGCGCAACTCTTTTAGCGTCTTAAACTCTGGGCGAGCGAGAACCGTGTAGATCAGTGACTCCGACGCGAACCAGACGGCCTTAGAAGGCAATCCCCTGAGCGTTGCCGCAACCGAGTTGGGGCCGACGCCGGCAACGTAGTGAATATCGCCGCTCGCCAACGCGGAATTGGCCGCTTGCGAGCGCATCTGAATACTTTCGACGTCGAGGCCGTTTTGCTCGAAGATTTTCCATTGCTGGGCGGCAAATAGAGCCAAGCAGCAAATGGAAATGTTGGGATAGGAAATCCGGATCCTGGCTCGAGTTTCTTGGCCGAATCCGGGAGATCTAGAATCAGACAAAAGAAATGCTGCCCCAAAAATTGCAACCGAGCAGAACGTCAGCCGTTTATTTTTCTTTAACATCGATCCGCCCTCAGCTTTTCGATTTTATAGTCGGCCGCTCTGAAACTCATTAAACTGCCGAACCTGTGCAAAAGCATTCCCTCGCCACCACGTTTCGTGGGGGAGAGGGCAAGGGTGAGGGGGGTGCTTCACTCAGCACCCTCACCCCTTCCCTCTCCCGCAAGCGGGCGAGGGAGCAAAATGCCGTTCGCCGTCACATTAGTGGTGGTGTCGCCGTAGGTGTTGTGTAGCCGCAACATCCAGCTCGAACTTGCGTCCATTCTGCCGAATCACCACGCCGTAATCGCGCCGCGCTGCTTCGAGCGAAACGTAGCCGGAGCGCACGTCGGCGAGGACACGCTCCGGATCTCGTTCCAACGGATCCCAAAACCCGCCGCCACCGCCCACTTCGACGAGGAAACCGTCACCGACCGCGAGAGCGACATGGACGGTGGTCTTGCCGGTCGGCAATCTCTGCACAGCACCCTCCTTGCGCACGATGCTGAAGCGATTGGCCATCGCGTCTTTACCGCCGTGCAGTCCCCAAGGCGCGCAGAGAGTTCGCTCGATCGCGGATTGAACACTGCCCTGCGAGAGCATCCGCACTTCCTGCGCTACGCCGAGTCCGCCGCGAAACTTGCCGGGACCGCCGGAGTCCTGGCGCAGTTGTCGGTATGAGATGAATATCGGCCCTTTTCCTTCGCCCGCTTCCACCGGCGTGTTATGCGTATCGCCGTCGTTGATGCAAAACGTCGCGTTTTGTCCGTCGCGGTCGTGCAAAGCACCCCAACCGCCGCCCGAAAGCGTCGCCGGAAAATGAAACGCGCGACCCGTCTTGGGATCGAGACCGAAAGTGCGCGGCGCTGCGAGGTCCGCGTGTTGTCCCGCCATCACGTTGTCGGGACAAGCCGGCGCGAGTGCTTTGAAGATTGTATCCGCAACCGTCATCGGCACAGTCATCCAGGTGCGCACCGGCGCCGGCTTGGTGGCGCTCACGATGCGTCCTGGCGGCAATACGACTTTGAGCGGCCGGAAAGAGCCGTGGTTGATCGGCAGAAGCAACGGCGTCGTGAGAAACTTGAAAGCGACTTCAGATGCCGAACGGCCTGCCGTCGAGCCTGAATTATACGGCCCCGCCACTTGCGGACTTACGCCGCTCAAGTCGACGGTCATCTCGTCGCCCCGCACTTCGACGCGAACTTTGATCGGCACATGCTTGCCCAGGTTGACGCCGTCGTCGTCCATGAACGATTCGGCTTCGTAAACGCCGTCGGGAATTTTTTCTACCGCAGCGCGCGCCAGCTTTTCGCTCTGATCAAAAATCAGCCGCACGGACTCTTTGAACGTCTCGCCGCCATAGCGCTGGAGCAATTGCGTTAAGCGCCGCTCGCCGGTGCGGATCGCCGCGATCTGAGCGCGGAAGTCACCCATGGCAAATTCCGGCAAGCGGCAGTTACTGCGAATGATCGCCGTCAGCTCAGCGTCCTGCTTGCCGTTCTTGAAAATTTTCACGAACGGCATCTGCAGCCCTTCGGAAAAAATGTCCCGCGTCACCGCGCCGAGTACGCCGCCGACGTCCTGCCAGTGCCCCATCGACGACGAAAAAGCGACAAGCTCGCCGTCGTGAAAAACCGGCAAGGTGAAAATCATATGATTTAAGTGGCTGCCCATCACCTGCGGATCGTTGGTGAGAAGAATGTCGCCGGGAAAAATATTCTCCTTGCCCCAGTGGGTGAGCTTGGCCTTGATCGCATCCGAGAGACCGCGAATAAACATCGGCAGCCCCAAACCAATCGAAATCGCGTTGCCGTCGGAGTCGAACAGGCCGACGGTGAAATCCTCCGCCTCGTAGATGATCATGTTGTAGGCAGTGCGCATGAGATTGGTCTTCATCTCATCGGTAATCGCCACCACCGTGCTGCGGATCACCTCGGCGGTGAAAGCGTCGACACTGGCTTTGGTCGTTGTTTCTGTCATCCTCTTCGAGTTTCGCTGCCGTTATGACTAACTGGACGCAATATTCTACGGCACCTGCCAGCAATTTTGGATTTTGGATTTTCGATTTTAGATTATCGGAGCGAGGAATCGAATCTGAATTCTTTTATGTATCTTCTCCCCCAATCCAAAATCCAAAATCCAAAATTTCCTAGCCTCGCTTGTGGATTCCCGCGCCGGTCAAGTAATCATAGAGATTGGCGACGTTCAGCCGCATCACGTACGGTGCCATGCCGTCCTGGCCGACGTCCATTGGATATCTCTCCGTCATCGCGGTGAGATTGGCCACGCATTCCTCTTTATTCATCCCACGCTCGACCCCGTTGCGCACGTAGTCCAGCCATTCTCGAATGAACGAGCCTTGCTCATCGAGATATTTCTTGTCACACACCGGGCCGTGACCAGGAACAAATGTCTCCTCTCGGAGAGCGCGCAGTGACTCGAGGGCATTCAGCCAGAGATTAGGATTGGCTTCTTGGAGCCAAGTCTGCACCTTGCAGAAGATGTTGTCGCTAGTGAAAACGACGCCCTCTTCTTCCACGATCACGGCGGCCTGATAGGGCGTATGGCCGGGCATGTGCACCATGCGGAAGGTGTGATTTCCCACGTGCAAGGTCATGTCGCTCTGAAACGTGATCACCGGCGCGTTGGGCTTATAGTTTTCCAGCAGTTTTGGCTCTTCGGGTCCGAACGACGCTACGCGAGCAACATGCGCGGCCAGATCTGTAGCCAAAATGCGCGACCTCACTCCTTCGTGAGCGACCACTGGAACATTGAAGAACGCATTGCCGCTCCAATGATCACCGTGGGGCTCGGTGTTGATGATGTAGCGCAGCCGCGCGCGCCCCTCGATGTCTCCTCTCAGCCGCAGCGCGTCGCTCGGCTTGTGCGGAGTGTCGATTAAGACGACGCCATCCGAAGTAGTGACGAGCCCGTGATTGGCGCCCTTCAGCCCGGTCTCCACGAAGACATTAGCTGTGAGCTGCTTCATGGGTCACCTTCTTCCGTTTGACAACACACTTTGTCACCACGAAAAGATCACGAAGCGCGATCACCCCACCTCTTTCCTCCCCCGCATGCGGGGGAGGATGAAGGAGGGGGTGCGCTTCGTGTCGCTGTGCTGAATACGCGGTTTCTTTATTGGTTGCCCCCTCGCCGCAGCGCCGCTGTTGCCTCAAGATCAAGCTTGAAACGACGTCCTTGCTGCTCGATCACGACCCCATAGTCGCGGCGCGCCGCTTCCAGCGACACGTAACCTGCGCGCACATCGGCGAGCACGCGCTCGGCGTTGCGCTCCAGCGGACTCCAGAAACCGCCGCCACCGGCGGTCTCGATCAAAAACGCGTCACCCGTGTCGATCTCTGTCGGTTTGATTTTTCCCGTGGGAAATTTTTCCACCGTGCCATCGTTACGAGATATCGAGATTCGATTCGCCAGCGCATCCTTGCCGCCATGCAATCCCCAAGGAGCGCAGATCGTACGCTCCACATGGGCGTGGATCGTCGCCGTCCTGCGCATGCGCACCTCGTTCGCCACGCCGAGGCCGCCGCGGAATTTTCCGGCACCGCCGGAGTCTTGGCGTAAGGTTCTTCGTTCGACGAGAATCGGACTTTTTGCCTCGGTGGCTTCCACAGGAGAATTGTGCGTATCGCCGTCATTTAGGCAGACCGTCGCGCTCATACCATCCTCGTCGGATTTCGCGCCCCAACCGCCGCCCGGATGGCCAATGTGCGACCAGAAAAAGCGTCCCGTCGCCGCATCGAAGCCGTGCGGGTTAACGGTGCAGAGGTCGGCGTAATGTCCGGCAATCGTGCGCTCCGGACAGGCAGGAGCCAGCGCGCGAAAAATCGTGTCGCACACGGTCATCGGCACTGTCATCCAAACACGCACCGGCGCCGGCTTCACCGCGCTCACGACCCGTCCGGGAGGTAGGATTATCTTGAGCGGCCGAAACGAACCGTCATTGATCGGCAAGAGCAAAGGCGCGGTGATGCATTTAAAAACAACCTCGGCGGCGGAGCGGCCGGCGGTTATGCCGGAATTGTAAAATCCGGCCACTTGCGGGCTGACCCCGGAGAGGTCGATCGTCATTTTGTCGCCAGTGACTTCGACACGAACTCTAATCGGGATATGTTTGCCGAGGTTGACGCCGTCGTCATCCATGAATGACTCGGCTTCGTAAACGCCGTCGGGAATCTTCTCTACCGCCGCGCGCGCCAATTTCTCGCTCTGCTCATAGATCAGCCGGATGCTCTCTTTGAATGCCGCGTTGCCGTAACGCTTTAACAAGCGCATCACGCGTCGTTCGCCCGTCCGGATCGACGCCAGCTGCGCGCGCATGTCTCCCATCGCTCGCTCGGGCACGCGCACGTTGGCTTTGATGATCGCAGTGATCTCGGGATTTTCCTTGCCGGCGCGGAAACTTTTCACGAACGGCAGTTGCAATCCTTCGGAAAAAATATCGCGGGTCACGCCGCCGAGCTGGCCGCCGACGTCCTGCCAGTGCGCCATCGAAGAAGAAAACGCCACCAGCTCGCCGTCGTTGAAAATCGGCAGCGTAAAAATCATGTGATTCAAGTGGCTGCCCATGGTGTAACTATCGTTGGTTAAAAGAATGTCGCCGGGTTCGATATTTTCCCGGCCCCAGAACGCGATCTTCGCCTTGATGGCGTCGGACAGGCCGCGAATAAACATCGGCAACCCGAGTCCGATGGAAATCGTGTTGCCGTCGCCATCGAAGAGTCCGACGGTGAAGTCTTCCGCTTCGTAGATGATCGTGTGGTACGCCGTGCGCATCAAGTTGGTTTTCATCTCACCGGTGATCGCCACCAATGCGCTGCGAATCACCTCGGCGGTAAAAGCATCAACTCTTTCCTCGCTGCGCTCAGAATTACCAATCTCAGATTTCATATCTCACGACTCGAATCGATTTTCTCCAAACGTCTTGAACGATTTGAACTGTTTGAACGGCTTGAACAGCGCGCGTTCATTGCGCGCTATTGAGCTGCATAACCAGATGCCCGAACGCATTGACCGTCACCGTGTCGCCCGGCTCTACCACGGTCGTCGACGCGACTTCTTCGATGATCGCCGGTCCGCTGATGACATTGTTTTGCAGGAGTTTGGTCCGATCGTATACCGGCGCCTCGACCGCTCCCGCACCTTCGAAGATCACCGCTCGAACGCCGCGGCGGGCGTTTGCCGGCGGTGTCGTTTGTCCTTGTGGAATTTGCGGAAACTGCGGTTTGCCTAATCGCCCTATTGCCGACACGCGCAAGCTCACGATGTCGGCCGATTCTTCCGGCGCGCTATGGCTGTAGCGCAGCTCATGAGCTTCGTCGAAGAGGCGCTTGATCTCCGCGCGCGACGATTCATCACCAACGCTGGCGGGCATCCGTACCGCCACTGCGTGTTCCTGGCCCACGTAACGCATGTCGGCTGCGCGCTCGAAGACGATCCGATCAGTGGGAATACCCGACGCTTCAAGAGCCGCTTGGCCTTCGGCTTCGAGTTTTTTAAACTGGTCCTCCAGCTGGAACATTTCGAGGTCGTCCATCCGTTCGAACAGTGTCTGGACATAGTCGCGGCGCAGATCTGCCATCAGCATGCCAAGCGCTGAGAAATGCCCGGGCGCGCTCGGAATGATAATTTTTCCGATCGAAAGCTCTTTTGCGACCGATGCGGCGTGCAGCGGACCGCCGCCGCCGTAAGCAACCAAAGTGAAGTCGCGCGGGTCCAGGCCGCGCTCGAGCGTCACGTGACGCACTGCATTGGCCATTGCCGACGTGGCCACCTGAAGCATGCCTGCGGCCGCACGTTCGAGATTTACATTGAGCGGTTGGGCCATTCGATCGCGCAACGCCGTTACGGCTGCGTTGCGATCGAGGCGCATCTCGCCGCCGAGAAAACGCTCAGGCGAAAGCCGCCCGAGAATCACATTCGCGTCAGTGACCGTCGGCTCCGTTCCTCCCCGCCCATAACTCGCCGGGCCCGGCTCCGCGCCTGCGCTGCGCGGACCGACGTGTAGACCGCCGCCTTCATCAAGCCATGCGATGCTACCGCCACCGGTGCCGACTTCGACGATGTCGAGAACCGGGATGCGGATCGCAAGCCCTTCGTTGTAACCGCCGATGAAATAATCCGGCGAAAGGCTCGGCTCGCCGCGCCGAATCACACTGGCTTTGGCCGTCGTGCCGCCCATGTCGAAAGCGATGGCGGCGTCGAGATCCAATATCTCGCAGAGCGCCATCGTCCCGACGACGCCGCCCGCCGGACCCGACTCCATCATTTGGATGCACTGCCGCCGTGCAATCTCGACGTCGGACAAACCGCCGTTGGATTGCATGATCATCAAATTGCCGGCGAATTGGTTGGCGCGCAGGCGCCGCTCCAAATCCCCAAGATATTGGGAAACGTTCGGACCAACGTAGGCATTGGCCGCCACGGTCGAGGTCCTTTCGTATTCACGGTACTCACGAGAGAGTTCATGGGAAGCACTGATGAAAAGATTCGGGCCGGTTTCGCGCAAGATCTCGCACATGCGGACCTCGTGCTCGGGCGCGCGGTAGGCATGGAGAAACAGTACCGCTACGGCTTCGAAGCCTTCTTCCTTTATGATGCGCGCCACCTCGCGCGCCTCTCCTTCGTCAAACGGCGTGCGCACCGAGCCGTCGGCGAGCATCCGCTCGGTAACTTCAAAAATGTCTTCCCGGGGCACCAGAGGGCGATGCTTACGAAAACGCGGATTGAAGGACTCCGGCCGATTGATGCGACCGATCTCGTAAACGTCGCGAAATCCCTTGGTGGTCACTAGCGCGGTCTTGGCGCCTTTACGCTCGATGATCGCGTTGATGACGACCGTAGAACCGTGAATCAACGTGGAAACCTGGTCGAATCGAACCGCGGCTTTCGTCAACCCGTCCAAGACCCCCCGCGCCAACTCCGCCGGCGTCGACAGCGCCTTGGCCAACACCAATGAACCGTTCGCCTCGTCGAACACCACTACGTCCGTAAACGTCCCGCCGATATCAACCGCTACACGCAATTCTTTACCCCCCTTTGTTATCCGCCCTCCACCACCTCTGAGTTCAAACCGTTCCAGTCGTTCAAAACGTTCAAGTCGATTAGATCACAAAACCTGTTCTTGAATGGCGCAGTAAACGACTTGAATTCTACAGACGATTTGAACGTCTTGAACGCTTTGAACTATTTGAACGCGCGGCGCCACTGCCGTGCTAGCCGCATCTGTGATTCGCCAGATACTCACTCAACCACTTGTTCCAGGCCTCATCGATCTGCCGGATTGCGCTCACCTGTGGATCTTGGGCTTCGTTGTGTTCCACGAGCGCAACGACTCTGAGATCGACGCCGGTAAGGTGTGGATCGGCGCAAAAATGATCGCGGATCATCACCGCGCCTTCAGCTTCCAGCTCCGCAAGCGCGCGATCAGCTTCCTCCGTATTAATCTTGCAGCGCCCCAGCGAAGCGTATAACTCGGTCATGAAGCGGGCTTTTTTGTTGCGGCTGCGCAGCAAATCAACGATCGTTGCGCGAGTATCTTTGCTTTCAGAAGCAGTTTTTGTTTCGGAAACGCGATCCATCTCAAATTGATTGAACGACCGTCTATGTTGTGCAGAACTCTATGGAAGGTGTCTGCGCTTGTCAAATATGGAGAACCGACGATCGCGCATGAATTCTCACAGCCAAATGTCATGTTGAATTTAGCCCATCCCTGTGCAAATCTTTGATTCCTCATGGCCGATCAGACCGCGAATCTTCTGCGCGAGCTTCCCTCGATCGATCGCCTACTCAAGCATGTTCATTGCGCGTCACTGGTGATGCGTTACTCTCGGGAATATATCACCGAGCAATGCCGCTTGGTTCTCGACCAGCTTCGCGCCGAAATCAGACAAGGTAGTCGGGCCATTGACCTGGGCGAAGAATCCATCATCGAACGGGTCCAAAACCGCATTGTCACCGACAGCCAGCCGGGCCATACTCGGGTCGTCAACGCCACGGGAACGATCCTGCACACCAACTTGGGCCGCGCCTTGCTATCACAAGCCGCCATCGACGCGATGCTGGCCGTGGCCGATCACCCGATTAATTTGGAATACGACTTGGTCGCGGGTAAACGCGGCAAACGAGAAGAAACGCTCGAAGAGCTGCTCGTTCATCTCACCGGCGCTGAAGCTGCAACGGTGGTGAACAACAACGCCGCCGCGATCTTGCTCGGCTTGAACACGTTGGCCGAAGGCAAAGAAGTGATCGTTTCGCGCGGCGAGTTGATCGAAATCGGCGGCTCGTTTCGCATTCCCGAAATCATGGCCAAGAGCGGAGCGATTCTGAAAGAAGTCGGCAGTACCAATCGCACGCATCCGGCGGACTACGAAAATGCCATCAATGAAAAAACCGCGCTGCTGCTTAAAGTCCACACTAGCAATTACAAGGTCGTCGGCTTTACCGCGGAAGTGACGCTCGAAGAACTGGTCGCGATCGGCAAGAAGCACAATCTGCCGGTGATGGAAGACTTGGGCAGCGGCGCACTTATCGATTTGAGTAAATATGGCTTGCCAAAGGAACCGATCGTCGCCGACAGAATTCAAGCCGGCGCGGAGGTCGTTACATTCAGCGGCGACAAGATTCTCGGCGGGCCGCAAGCGGGCTTGATGGTCGGGAAGAAGGCCTTGATCGGCAGGATGAACAAAAATCATCTACAACGCGCCTTGCGCTGCGGCAAGTTGACGCTTGCTGCGCTTGAAGCGACGCTGCGCCGTTACCGACAATCGCCGGCCATCGTTCAGGAGATCCCCACGCTCCGGGCCTTTACGCGGCCGCTGGACGAAATTCGCGCGTTGGGCGACGAACTTTTACCGAAGCTTGAGGCCGCGCTGGGGCAAGGATTCCGTGTTCAACTGCAACCGTCCACGGCGCAGATCGGCAGCGGCGCTCTGCCGATTGAAGAGTTGCCGACGGTCGTCGTCAGCGTTGAGCATCCAAAGCTGAGCGCCAACATCATCGCGCAAAAATTTCGCGCGGCGCATCCGCCGATTATCGGCAGAATCAATGACGATCGTTTCCTCCTCGATCTAAGAACAATTTTTGACGCTGAAGATTTGATTCCTAAATTTGTCCGTGAATAGACTCGATCGTCACAATCTGGTTCCACGGAATCCAAAATCCAAAACTTGTCCTGAGCAACGTCGAAGGATCGAAACCTTAAAATCTTAGCATGCCCTACATCATCGGCACCGCCGGCCATATCGACCACGGCAAGACTAGTTTGATCAAAGCCCTCACCGGGCAGGACACTGACCGGCTCAAGGAGGAAAAAGAGCGTGGTATTTCCATCGATTTGGGCTTCGCCCACTTCGATCTGCCGGACGGCAGTTCAGCGGGTATCGTCGACGTACCCGGTCACGAGCGTTTTATCAAGAACATGCTGGCGGGGGCCCATGGTATTGATCTCGTCTTGTTCACCGTCGCCGCCGACGACGGCGTCATGCCGCAGACTGAGGAGCATTTGGATATCGTTCATCTGCTCGGCGTCAAAATGGCAATCTTCGTGATCACTAAGGCGGACTTGGTGCCACCCGCGCGCATCGCCGAAGTTGAAGAGGAGATCGAAATCCTGACCCTTGGCACGACATTGGAGGACTCGCCGAAAATCGCCGTGTCATCAATCACCGGGCAAGGCGTCGGCGAGCTTAAAGATCGCATAGCGCAAATCTTGAGGAGTCACACCAAGCCGGCGCCGAACGGTTACTTCCGTCTTCCGGTTGACCGCGCCTTTGTCCTGCAAGGACACGGCGTCGTCGTTACTGGCACGGCTTTGAGCGGCGAAGTTAGAGTCGGCGAGCAAGTGCGTTGTTTGCCTGGCAACCATTTGTTCCGCGTGCGTAGCCTGCAGGTTCACGGCAAATCCGTCGACAGCGCGGGTTGGGGACAACGCGTCGCGATGAATCTCACCGGTCCCGAGCGCGCCGACATCGCACGCGGTCACGTGATTTGCCACGAAAAAATTTCCCTCGTGACGGATCGCTTCGACGCTTATCTGGAGGTTCGACCGGCAGCCGCCAAGGGCATCAAGAACCATCAGCGCGTGCGCATCCATCTCGGCACTGCCGAACGGCTTGGCAAGATCGTTATCCTCAGCGCGGCAGAAAAAATCGAGCCCAAGCAACTAGCCTATTGTCAAATCACGATTGCCGAATCGCTGCCGGCATTGCGCAACGATCATTTCATTGTGCGCGACGAGACCGCGCAGAAGACACTAGCTGGCGGATTCGTCATCAACCCTTGGGCCAAGCGGCACAAACGCGGCGAGCGCGAACTGCCAAGCCGCCTCGAAGCGCTGCATCGCGGTGATCTGACGCGCCTCACGGAAACTTTTCTCGATGAAAGCGAATCCTTTGCGCTGCCCATCGAAGCGATCCACCAGTTTCTCAATGTGAAAGAAGAAATCATCCGCGATGCCATCGATGCGATGAAAAACCTCCGCGTTCTGAGCGGCGAAGGTGAAAGGGTCTATACCACTGAGAGCAAATGGCACCGCCTCAAGGAGCAGATACTCGGGACTTTGAAGGAATTTCACGCCGGCCATCCTCTCCTTCCGGGCATGGACATGGAAGAATTGCGCGGTAAGCTTGTCTATCAACTCTCACCAAAAATTTTTCGCGTCGTCGTGGAGATGCTGCTCGGCGAGAAAGCGATTGCCAAGGAAGAAAGCCTCCTGCGGCTGGCCAGCCACCGCGTCCAACTTGGTGGCCAAGAAAAAACGCTGATGGAAAAGATCAAGAAAATACTCGGCGAACAACCGTTGGCGCCCCCGGATTTAAAAGAGATCGAAAAACAGGCTGGCGTTCCGCGCAATCGAATGAACGAAGTGATCCGCCTTCTAGAACGCGAAGGCTCCGTCGTCCGCGTCACCACGGACATGTATTTCCTCGCCAGCAGCATCGACCAGCTAAGGCAGACATTGAGGAAGCATTTAACCGAAAAGGGCGAAATGACCGCGGGGTCCTTTCGCGATCTCATCGGTTCCAGCCGCAAGTACACCATCCCGCTATTGGAATATTTCGACCGCGACGGTCTCACGATTCGAATCGGTGATATCCGGCGCCTGAAGTCTCCATCATCAGTCGAGAAGCCGGCCTCGTCGCATTGAAAACGCATAGTCTTCGATCTACAGTTGTCGAATCATGATCTTGAAGAAAAAGAAAACCGTGCGGCTGACGCAAGAGGTCAAGGCCGCGGGTTGAGCCGCCAAGCTCGGCCCCGCCGACCTCGTGCAAGTTTTGCACGACCTGCCCAAGTTTAAGAACCCCGACATGCTCGTCGGCACCGAAACCGGCGACGACGCCGGGGTGTATCGGCTGCGCCCCGATCTCGCCATCGTCAACACGGTGGATTTTTTTACACCCATCGTCGACGACCCGTATGTGTTCGGTCAAATCTCGGCGGCAAATTCACTGAGCGATGTCTACGCCATGGGCGGCGAGCCCAAGACCTGCATGAACATCGTGTGCTTTCCCAAGGGCAAGATGGACATCGAAATCCTCGGCGAGATCCTCAAGGGCGGCGCCGACAAGGTGATGGAAAGTGGCGCGGTGGTCATCGGCGGCCACAGCATCATCGACGAAGAAATCAAATTCGGCATGGCGGTCACCGGGGTCATCCACCCAGATAAAATCTTTCGCAACGTCGGCGTCCAGGAAGGCGACGTGCTCATTCTCACCAAGCCACTCGGCACGGGTATCATCACGACCGCTCTCAAAAAAGGTAAAGCATCGGAAGAGAGCGTCAATGAGGCAGTGAAGTCCATGACCACGCTGAACGCTGCGGCGTCGTTGGTCGCGCGCAGACATCCCGTTCATGCCTGTTCCGACGTCACCGGCTTCGGCATTCTTGGCCATGCTTTGGGGATGGCCAGCGGCAGCGGCGTGACTTTGGTGATCGAATCGGCCAAGCTGCCGCTGCTCCGCAGAGCGCCGCGCCTAGCGGAGAAGGGGTATATCACCGGCGGCTGCAAACGGAACCAGGAATACCTGAATGACAAGATGGTCATCGACAAATCGATCCGTGAAGGTCTAATCCAAGTGGCCCTCGATCCGCAAACTTCGGGCGGCCTCCTGCTCGCTGTCGCCAAACGGCACGCGGCAAAACTTGTCGACGATCTCCACGCCGCCGGCGTTTCCCACGCCACTGAAGTCGGCTATGCCACTTCACTACAGAAATCCTGGGTGCGATTAGTGTAGACGACTGTTTCTTTTGGCACCCATTCGGAAGCGCTCACCGCCAGCGATGCGCGGCTGCTGGCACAAACATTTTAATCCGGTGCATCTGAGAGTAATAATCGCCGGAATGTTTTGCTAAACTATTTGACATACAGGCTGCCGGCATGACCGCTCCCAAGCTACTGCACAATCTCGCCCGTCTGCACAACGTCCAAACCGTCTATCGTGACGGTTTAGGCCAGCTGCGAGAGCCACCGCTTGAATCTATTATATTGGTGCTTCGATCGTTGGGCGCGCCGCTCGAGACTTTGAACGATCTGCCGAGCGCATGGCGCCAACGTAGACAGGCTTTGTGGCAGCGCGCGGTCGAGCCGGTGGTCATCGCCTGGCAAGGCAATCCGTTGCAAATGAAGGTTCGCCTGCCCTACCGTCTCGCTGAAACGCGCCCGAAATATCACATCGTCCTTGAAACCGGCGAACGGCACGAAGGAACGTGCCAGGATGAACCAGCCACGAAACCTGAATCGCGCGATGTGGAAGGCGCCCGCTACGTCGCCCGGCGGTTAATCGTCGACGCGAAGATCCCTCTCGGTTACCACCGGCTACAACTGCAGTTTGGCGATACCAAATTAGAGTCCTATCTTTTTTCGGCGCCGCAACGGGCCTACGCGCCCGCCGATACAAACGGCAAGCGCTGGGGCGTTTTCTGTCCGCTCTATTCTCTCTGGTCGCAACAGAGTTGGGGCACCGGCAACTTTTCCGACTTGGCGACGCTGGTTGATTATGTCGGCGAACTCAATGGCGACGCGGTCGCCACGTTGCCGATGCTGGCGAGCTTCCTGGATGAGCCGTTCGATCCAAGCCCCTACGCGCCGGTGAGCCGACTTTACTGGAATGAACTTTTTCTCGACGTAACCAAGATTCCCGAACTGGCCGAGTGTTCGGCCGCCCGAGCCGTGTGCGAGGCCGCTGACTTTCAAAAAGAATTGGCGAGCGTGCGCAATGCGGTCTTGGTCGATTACCGCAGAGCGATGGCGCTTAAGCGCAAAGTTCTTGAAGCGCTGCTGCGTTTTCTGCTGACACAAACTTCCGAGCGCCGAGAGAGTTTTGAGAAATTTGTTGCGACGCATCGTCGCGCTAACGACTACGCAGCGTTCCGCGCCAAAGTCGAGCGCGAACGAAAGAGCTGGCTCAAATGGAAGGCGCCTGGCCGCGACGGCATCCTGAGTCTAAACGCCTACGATGAAAGCGCTAAACAATACCATCTTTACGTCCAATGGCAGTGCGTCGAGCAAGCTCGTAGTCTTCGAGACAAAGCACGGAATCGTGGCATCGCCCTGTATCTCGATTTTCCGCTGGGCGTCAATCGCGACGGCTACGATGTCTGGCGCGAGCGCGAACTGTTTGTGTTAGGCGCGAATGGCGGCGCGCCGCCTGACGGTCTCTTTATCAAAGGGCAAAACTGGGGCTTTCCACCGCTGCATCCCGAAGTGATTCGACGTCAGGGCTACCGTTATTACATCGATTGCTTACGCCATCATATGGCCTCGGCCGGCATGCTGCGCATCGACCACGTGATGGGCTGGCATCGGACGTTTTGGGTGCCTGAAGGATTCAGCGCCGCTGAAGGCTTGTACGTTCATCACCGCGAGGAGGAATTTTACGCGATCTTGAATTTGGAATCGCACCGCCACCGAGTGCAGATCGTCGGCGAGAACCTCGGCACTGTACCGCCCTATGTCAATGAAGCGTTGGAGCGACATGGGATTCTCGGCATGCACGTCGGTCAATTCGGCGTGAATACCGACTCAGAGAGAGCGCTCGATGCCGTTCCGGCAAATACGGTTGCTAGCCTCAACACCCATGACACTCCAACGTTTATGGGCTTTTGGACTGGCAGCGATATTCACGACCGCGTGGCGCTGGGCTCGCTCGACGACAGCCAAGCGCACAACGAGCAACAGTACCGTGCCGCCCAGAGGGAGGCGCTGACCGGCTTTCTGCGCTCGCGTGGTTTGCTCAGCGAAGATGCTTCCGCGGCGGCCGTGCTGCAGGCGTGGCTGACATTTTTAGCCCGAGAAGATGAAGCCTTTATGTTGGTCAATCTGGAAGATCTATGGCTCGAGCCCGCTCCGCAGAATGTCCCCGGCACTTGGCATGAACGGCCCAATTGGCAACGCAAGGCTCGCTTCTCGACGGAAGAAATTCGCGAGATGGATCGGCTGGTGGAGATTTTGAAGACCATACGCGACAAGCGCGGCCGGATGGAATAAAATATTTCTGGACTTCAGATGAACACGGGGCATTTGAAAAGCTCGAAGTTCGCCCTTAGAGAGTCTCAGGGCGAACGGGCTGAGGTACGAAATCGTTGATGACTTACCGTTCATGCTGAGCCTGTCGAAACGTGGAAAAACGTCTTTCAACAGCCTGAACAACTATGAATCTGCTCACCGACGACGATATCTATCTTTTTAATGAAGGCAGTCACTTTCGGCTCTACGACAAGCTCGGTTCCCACGTCGTTACGGACGGCGACACGGTGGGCACGCAGTTCGCCGTATGGGCGCCCGATGCCGAGCAGGTTTTCGTCATCGGCGATTTCAATGGCTGGAACAAATCGAGCCATCTCTTAGCTCCACGCGGGCAATCTGGAATCTGGGAAGGTTTTTTTCCCGGCATTGGCAAGGGTACGCTATACAAATACCACGTTGCCTCCCGTTTTCAGGGTTACCGAGCGGACAAGGCCGATCCACTCTCCATCTTCAACGAAATTCCACCAAAGACCGCCTCGATTGTCTGGGATCTCGATTACGTCTGGAGTGACGCCGACTGGATGGCGAATCGCCATCGCTGCAACAGACTCGATAAGCCGATGGCCATCTATGAGATGCACCTGGGCTCATGGCGACGTGTTGGCCATGAAGGTAACCGTTCGCTCTCCTATCAGGAGCTGGCGCCACAGCTGGCCGACTACCTGGAGCGCTTGGGTTTCACGCACGTCGAATTGTTGCCGGTGATGGATCATCCGTTCTTTGGTTCATGGGGTTATCAGGTTACCGGTTATTTTGCGCCGTCGGCCAACTTTGGCACACCGCAAGACTTCATGTACCTGATCGATGTCCTGCATCAGCGCGGCATCGGCGTCATTCTCGACTGGGTGCCTTCTCATTTTCCCAGCGACGAACATGGCCTGGCATTTTTTGATGGCACGCATCTCTACGAGCATGCCGATTCGCGTCAAGGCTATCACCCGGAATGGAAAAGCTACATTTTCAACTACGGCCGCAAAGAAGTGCAGAGTTTTTTGGTCAGCAACGCGCTCTTCTGGCTCGATCGCTATCATGTCGACGGCTTGCGCGTCGACGCGGTGGCATCTCTAATTTATCTTGACTACGCGCGCCAAGACGGCGAGTGGATTCCCAATAAATACGGCGGCCGGGAAAATATCGAGGCCATTGAATTTTTGCGCCGCCTGAATGAATCGGTCTATCGATATCATCCGGACGTGCAAACCATCGCCGAGGAATCGACTGCCTGGCCGATGGTTTCGCGACCGAGCTACGTCGGCGGCCTCGGTTTTGGCCTCAAGTGGGACATGGGTTGGATGCATGACACCCTCGAATACATGCAAAAGGATTCGGTGCATCGGCGCTACCATCAAAACAATCTGACTTTTCGCATGCTCTATGCCTTCCATGAAAACTTTGTTCTGCCGCTCTCCCATGACGAAGTCGTCTACGGCAAGGGTTCTCTGTTGGAAAAAATGTCCGGCGATGACTGGCAGAAGTTCGCCAACCTGCGGGCGTTGTTCGGCTACATGTACGCCCAACCCGCGAAGAAACTACTCTTCATGGGCGGGGAGTTCGGGCAACGGCGGGAATGGGTCCACGACACGAGCCTCGACTGGGATCTGCTAGCCTACCCATCCCATGCCGGCGTGCACAAATGGCTGCAGGATCTGAATTGGTTCTATCGCCGTGAGCCGGCCTTGTACGAGCTCGACTGCGAACCGGCGGGTTTTGAATGGATCGACTGCGGCGATGCCGCCGGCAGTGTCGTAAGCCTGATCCGTAAGGGCCGGTCGACTTCGACATTAGTGCTTGCCGCGTGCAATTTCACCCCTGTCCCCCGTTTAGGCTATCGCATCGGCGCCCCGCGGCCGGGCTTTTGGCGCGAAGTCTTGAACAGCGACGCACTGGAATACGGCGGCAGCGGCATGGGTAACAGTGGCGGCGTCGAAGCTATGGGAGACGGATTGCACGCTCGGCCTTTTTCTCTGATGCTCACGCTGCCGCCGCTGTCGGTGCTATTTTTTACGCATCAATTGTGACCGTGTCGAATCATCGGTCGTGCCTGAATTGATCGCGAATCCACGCGACGCAACATGAAGATCGCCATGATCGCCTCGGAGGTCAGTCCGTTCGCGAAGACCGGCGGATTGGCTGACGTGATCGGCACGCTCTCGGTCGCTTTAGAACGACTCGGCCATGAAATCTGCGTCATCGCGCCGGCTTACCGCTGCGTCCTCCAGAGCGAATTTGCCCTGCGCGAAAGCCCGATAAAACTTTCAGTGCCAGTTTCCAATCGCCAACAGGAGGCCACGGTGCTTCAGAGCACCCTCGGCAACGGTGTCCTCGTCTATCTGATTCGCGCCGATCGGTACTTCGATCGAGAATCTCTCTACGGCACGGCCACGGGCGACTATCCAGACAACGCCGAACGCTTTGTTTTTTTTAGCCGGGCCGCTTTAGAACTGCTCCGCCACCAACGGGTCGATGTCGTTCATTGCCACGACTGGCAAACCGCTTTAGCCATCGTCTTTCTCAAGACTCAAACCAGCCGTTACCTCGAGATGGCCGGAGCAAAGAGCGTTTTTACGCTCCACAATTTGGGCTTTCAAGGAATTTTCCAGCCGCACGACTGGCATCTATTGAATCTCGATGCCGCTCTTTCCACCCCACAGTTGGAATTTTACGGCAATATTAATTTTCTCAAGGGAGCGCTCGTTTTGGCCGACAAAATCACCACGGTGAGTCCTTCCTATGCCCAGGAAATCATGACGGCTGCGCAAGGCTTTGGTCTCGAGGGTGTCGTGCGGCAGCGTGCGGCCGATCTCGTCGGCATTCTCAACGGGGTCGACTACAGCCTGTGGAATCCCTGGACCGATCCCTTCATCACGCCCCATTACGGCGAGAAGAGTTTGCCTCTGAAAGATGAGTGTAAAAGAAAGCTCAGGCGCATCTTTAAACTCCCCGATAACAACCATTCTCCGGTCATCGGGATGATCTCGCGCCTGACCGCGCAAAAGGGCTTCGATCTGGTTGAAGCCATCTTCGACTTGCTGATGCAACGCGATGTCCAGTTCATCTTGCTCGGCACCGGCGAAACCCGCTTCGAACAATTCTTTGGCGGCGCCGTGACGCGTTATGCCGACCGTGTCGGCGTGCGCATCGGCTTCGACGAATCGCTCGCTCATCAAATCGAGGCGGGCGCCGATCTCTTTCTGATGCCTTCTCTGTACGAGCCCTGTGGCCTCAACCAGATGTTCAGTCTCAAGTACGGTACGATTCCGATCGTGCGCGCCGTGGGCGGCTTGAAAGACACCGTGCAACAGTGCGATACCGATGCTGAAACCGGCACGGGATTTGTGTTCGAACCTTATGAGGCGCAAGCATTGCTCGACGCCATCGATCGTAGTCTGCAGGTTTTTCACAACCAAAGGGCCTGGACCGCGCTGCGGCGCCGGGCCATGGCGATGGATTTTTCCTGGGAGCGATCGGCAAAACGGTATGTAGACTTGTACCGGCAGCTGGTTAATTAAGGGGGAAACAAAATAAGAGGTTTATGATGTACGTGCTGGGCGTAATCATGGCAGGCGGACGGGGCGAGCGTCTTTATCCACTGACGCAGCACCGGGCGAAACCCGCGGTGCCTTTTGGCGGCCGCTACCGTATCATCGATTTCGTGTTGTCGAACTTCGTGAACTCCGGCATCTTGTCGATTTATGTCGTGACCCAGTTCAAAGCGCAGTCCCTGCTGGAACACTTGGACCGTGGCTGGCGCACGACCGATTTTCTCGGCGAACATTTTGTCATTCCGGTGCCGGCGCAAATGCGCTCGGGAGAAGATTGGTACCAGGGCACCGCCGACTGCGTGTATCAGAATTTGTATTTGCTCGAACGGCACAATCCCAAATTGGTCGCCGTTTTCGGCGCCGATCACATCTATCGCATGAATGTCCGGCAAATGATCGACGAGCATCAAAAAAAATCCGCCGATGTCACCATCGCCGCGCTCCCGGTCAAGATCGAAGAGGCCTCCCAGTTCGGCGTTATCAAAGTCGATGCCGATTGGCGCATCATTGGCTTTGACGAGAAGCCGAAAAACCCGAAATCCATCCCGGGAGAGCCGAATTATGCGCTCGTGTCGATGGGCAATTACCTTTTCAACAACGAAGTCTTGATCTCTTCGCTCAATGCCGGTGCCGAGAAGCCCGCGAGCACCCACGATTTCGCCCGTGATATCCTGCCAGAGTTGCTCAACAGCGGCAGAGTTTACGCCTATGACTTTCGCAAGAATCGCGTGCCGATTCCATCGAAAGGAGAAGAGCCGAGCTATTGGCGCGATCTGGGTACCATCGATGCGTACTACGAAGCGAGTATGGACCTATGCTCGATCGACCCGTCGTTTAACTTGTATAACCGCAGCTGGCCGTTGCGCACGGTCGGCTATGCCGACCCGCCGGCAAAATTCGTCTTCGATTGGAAAGACCGCCAGGGCATGGCGGTTAATTCGATCGTCGCTGAGGGAACCATCATCAGCGGCAGTTACGTGCACAACTGCGTGGTGGGCAGAAACGTCAGGATTCACAGCTACAGCCAGATTGAGGACTCCGTGATTATGGACTGGGTCGAAATCGGCCGCGGATGCAAGATCCGCCGCGCAATTATCGACAAGGCCAATGTGATTCCGTCCGGAACACAGATCGGCTACGATGCGGAGAAAGACCGCGAGCGCTATACGGTCTCACCGAACGGCGTGGTCGTGTTGTCACGCGGACCGCGCAAAACGACCTGGGTCATGACTACCCCGTAGCCCGGATTGCCTCGTTTAAGGTTCAACGTTCAAGGTTCCAGGTTCGAAGACACAGGTCCGGTTCCGACGTTGAACTTTGAACATTGAACCTTGAATGAAAAATTCCTATGGACCGCTATATCTGTATTCATGGCCACTTTTACCAACCGCCACGGGAAAATCCCTGGCTCGAAGCCATTGAGCTGCAGGACTCGGCCGCGCCCTATCACGACTGGAACGAACGAATCACCGCGGAGTGCTACGCGCCCAACTCCGTTTCCCGTATTGTCGACGCGCAGAATTGCATCGTTAAGCTAGTCAACAACTACGCGAAAATCAGCTTCAACTTCGGACCGACTCTGCTCTCATGGTTGGAAGCGAAATCACCGGACGTCTATGCGGCGATTTTGCAGGCCGACAAGGAGAGTCAGAAACGTTTTTCCGGCCACGGCTCCGCCATGGCGCAAATTTACAATCACGTAATAATGCCGCTGGCCAATAGCCGTGACCGCGCCACCCAGGTTGTCTGGGGAATTCGCGACTTCGAAAAAAGATTCAAGCGCGCCCCGGAGGGGATGTGGCTGCCGGAAACCGCGGTGGACCTGGAAACCCTCGAGCTACTGGCAAACCACGGCATCCGCTTCACTGTGCTCGCGCCCCACCAGGCCGCTCGCGTGCGGCCGATCGGCGACCCTGTATGGCACGACCTAAACGGCACTTCGATCGACACGACCCGGGCATACCTGCAACGGCTGCCGTCGGGACAATCCATCGCACTATTTTTTTATCACGGGCCGACTGCGCGAGCCGTGGCATTCGAAGGGTTACTCTCCCACGGCGACCGCTTCGTCGAGCGATTGACCGGCGCTTTCTCTGCGGAGAGCCAGCGGCCGCAGCTCGTGCACATCGCCACCGACGGCGAAAGCTACGGTCATCATCATCGCTTTGGCGACATGGCGCTCGCCTACGCCTTGGAACAGATTGACAGCGGGCAGTTGGCCCGACTGACCAATTGCGGCGAGTTTGTGGAACAGCACCCGCCGACCGACGAGGTCGAAATCATTGAAAAAAGTTCCTGGAGTTGCGCTCACGGCATCGGTCGCTGGTGGAGTGATTGCGGCTGCAACACCGGCGCGCATCCCGGCTGGAACCAAGAATGGCGCACCCCCCTACGCAATGCGCTCGACTGGCTGCGTGACGCCATCGCTCCTCGATGGGAGACTATAACTCGCGAGCTTCTAAAAGATCCTTGGGCGGCGCGTGACGCTTACATCGACGTCCTGTTTCATCGATCCCTGGAAAACATAGAGAACTTTTTCTCACGCCACGCGGCTCGGACCTTGACGCACGCGGAAAAGACCATGGTGCTCCAGTTACTGGAGCTGCAGCGCCACGCGATGCTCATGTACACCAGCTGCGGCTGGTTTTTCGACGATTTTTCCGGCATCGAGACGGTTCAGAATCTCCAGTTCGCCGGACGCACCGTTCAATTGGCGGAAACATTTTTCGGCATTTCTTTGGAAGCTCAATTAACCCACCTCTTAGCGTTGGGAAAAAGCAACTTGCCCGATCAGGGAGACGGATCACAAATCTATGACCGGATGGTTCGACCGGCTAAAGTCGACTGGAAAAAAGTCGCCGCCCATTACGCAGTGAGCAGTTTGTTCGAAGATTTTCCGAAAGAAGCGACGATTTATTGTTACGATGCCGTACTCGAAGACCGGCAAATTTTCACCGCGGGCGGCGCCAAATTGGGGATTGGCCGGATTGAGCTCAGATCGAAGGTCACGCTGGAGTCCCAAAAACTAAACTTCGGTGTGCTGCACTTCGGCGACCACACTGTCAACGGCGGCGTAGCGGAATTCGTCGACGATAATGCTTACCAGGACATTATCCGCAGCGCCGTAGAACCGTTCATGCGCGCCGATTTCACCGCGGTCATGCGACTAATGGAGCGCCGCTTCGGTGAATCGAACTATTCACTGCGGTCGCTTTTTCGAGAAGAGCAACGAAAGGTCTTGCAGACGATTCTCGCAGCCGATTTGCAAGAGGCCGAATCTCTTTACCGTCAAATTTATGAGCGCCGCGCGCCTTTGATGCGTTTTTTGACCGACCTCGGCATACCTTTACCGAAAGGATTTTCAGCGGCCGCGGAGTTTGTGGTTAATAATTATCTGCGCGCGGCGTTCGAACAACCTAGCATCGATCCCAATCAAGTCATTAGCTGGTTCAAAACCGCCAGGCTGGAAGGTGTATCGCTAGACGCAGCCACACTGGAATTTGCGTATCGTCGGTCGTTGGAAGACGCGGCTATGAGATTTGCAATCGAACCGTTGATAATCGGACAATTCTACGAGGTCGCGAGCTTACTCCAGTATCTTCCATTCAGCGTCAATCTATGGAAGGTCCAGAACATCTACTACGATCTCTTGAAACATGTTTACCCGAACAAACGCAAAGAACTGGGAGTCGGCGATGAAGCCGTTCGTTCCTGGGTCAGTCGCTTCGAAGATCTCGGCCGCTTGCTCGGCATCAAAATAACCTAGCGCCCCTCTAGCGGGGCGCTAGGTTGAGCTGAAAACTATCACTCGCAGTACTGCGCGCTTTAGAAAATTCCCCTGATCAAGCCGCCCACTGCGCGAAACGGCAGAGCAATCACCTCGCCCACGACGTCGACGGTGCTGCTCAACACGCCGCCGGATTCATTTTGAGTCTCGGTCGTGGTTTCAGTCCTCCTGTCCACGCCCGCTGGATAATCCCTGGTCTCAGTCGTCACTGTTCTACTGTGCGTGGAACACCCGAATCCTGTGGTTAATACAACGATCACCAATAGGCCAATCGCAAACTTACGCATGATGACCTCCCTGGCATAAAACTGCCTGTCGGCGTATAAACCCCTCATCACATCAATCCCATTCAACTAGCTAACTGAGCAAGGCTTGTACCAGCGGTCGATAATGTCGATTTAATGAGATTTTTTTGCCGATGGGCTTCTTGCCGCAACTGTTTTGTCGGGTTTTTCCCGTCGCTCCGAACCGGATTAACGGACTGAGATTTGCCCTCCGACATCGAAAGAGAAAAATTGATCAAGCGCGGATAAAAAACGTAACCGTCGGACGGATCGTGACCAAGAGCTCGGAGAAACCTGATCATCCTACTCGGAGCTTTTGAAATCCTGAATCTTAATGCCGTGTTTTTTCAGCAGGTCATAAAAATCGGCGCGATACTTGCCGGCTATTTCCGCCGCTTTCGCCGCCTTGCCGTCGCAGGACTCCAACACGCGAATGAGATAAGCCTTCTCGAATTCCGCTCTCGCTTCTCGGAGTGATTTCAGCGGACCATCCGGTGACACATGGCTTGTCGGCGGCGAGCCATCTTGGGGCGCCACGTCGATGGCAACTTTCGTTTGCAGAATGAGATCATCCGTGATGAGTCCCTCAGCCATGACGACGCCGTATTCGATGATGTTTTCTAGTTCCCGTACATTTCCCGGCCAGTCGTGGTCCATCAGCTTTTTCATCGCTTGAGGAGTGAGACCTTTGATTTCTCTTTTAGTCTGCTCAGCAAATATTTTTAAAAAATGATCCACCAAATGCGGGATATCTTCCTTTCTCTCGCGCAGCGGAGGTAAATGAATGGGAATGACATGAATCCGGTAAAATAGATCCTCGCGGAATAGCCCCTTTTTGACTTCCTCTTCTAACACCTTGTTAGTTGCTACGAGCACTCTGACATTGACCTTTACCGGTTTTTCGCTGCCGACTGGATAGTATTGCCGTTCTTCCAACACTCGAAGTAGTTTGGCCTGAACGGGCAAGGGCATATCGCCGATCTCATCCAAAAAGATCGTGCCCTCATGGGCCTGAGCAAACAAGCCTTTGGTGCTGCGAACGGCGCCGGTAAAAGCTCCCTTTTCGTGGCCGAATAACTCGCTCTCCAGAAGATTCTCTGGGATCGCGGCACAATTGATCGCGACAAATAAAGCATCTTTGCGCTCGCTCGCTAAATGGATCGCTTTGGCAATCAACTCTTTCCCGGTTCCACTTTCGCCGTGAATGTAAACCGTGGAATCTGTCTTGGCAATGCGCGATACGGCCTCGAGCACCCGACGCATCGCCTCGCTTTTGGTGACGATGTTGGTAAATCCGTATCGCTCTTCTAAAAGACCTTTCAAGCGCCGGTTTTCCGCGGTGAGCTGTTGCTTTTCCAGCGCGCGAGAAATTTGCAATAGCAGCTCGCGGGCGTCAAAGGGCTTTGTTAGATAATTGTAAGCGCCCCGTTTCATGGCTTCGACGGCACTGTCGATGCTGCCATACCCAGTCAAGATGATGACCGGCATTTCCGGATGGTTTTCATGCAGTTCCTCCATCAAGGAAATGCCGTCAGTGCCCTCGAGTTTCTTATCCACCACTGAGAGATCAAAAGCAACGTTCTTGGCGGCGAGTTTGGCCTCTTCCGCGCTAAAGGCCGTGGTCACCTCATAATCCGCGGTTTCAACCCGGGTCTTCATCAACTCGAGCAGATTAGCGTCATCATCGACGACTAGTATTTTGCCGGCTGACATGTGCGTCCTTACTAGGCTGCTTTTCTGAGCAGCGCCAAAATACTACGGTTGTTAGGTTCCCTTCCTCGCGCGAACCCGGCTGATTAGCGGTCCACCGAGGAGGCCCAGTGTAGAATTCTTAATTGATCATCGCAAGATGCACATCACTGGATGACTTGGCGAGCTGGATTGGGCCGGCAGATGAATTTCCTGGCCACGGATAATCGGCAAGCACATTGAAATTTGACAAGGAACCTAAGTCGCTGGCACGGCCGGAGCGAAGACCGCGGGGCGCCGATAGGCGCTCGCGAATTTTCTTTGACCCGATCGAAAACGATGCCTCTTGATAGTCTTAGGAATCACCCTTCAGCAGTGGAGAGAGCTTCTACTTGCACTCGAGCGACACCGAGGCCGACGATTCCAAGGGCGCCGGCGGCCGCACGCGATAAGTCGATGATTCGCCCGGCTGCATGCGGTCCGCGATCATTGATTCTTACTTCCACGGAATGTCCATTCGCCAGGTTAGTAACTTTCGCTCTGCTGCCCAGCGGAAAAGTATTATGCGCGGCAGTCATCAAAGATTGATCAAACACCTCCCCACTGGCAGTTGGCTTTCCATGAAAACCCGGCCCATACCAAGAAGCTTTGCCCAACTGCGTAAGCCTGTTTCGCAGGCTTCCGGTCTTTTTTGTTTTTTTGACAGCTTCAGGTGGTCGATCCGCTTGCAGCTGCTCTTGCCGCGGCGATGGCACTGACGTGGCTATTGTTGACCCGCTGTGCTGCTGGGAAGATTCGATTAACGCGCCGAAAGCTTGACACGAAAGCAACAAAGACAACAGCAGCGTCGAGATACGCCCGGTGACACTGAGATAATTTACCGAGGCACGTAAGAAGTTCAGATCGCGGCGCATAAATTACCGGGCACTTGACGGCTCGCCTCTTGGCATCCGTTTCAACTGTCGAATTTCTTGTTGGTTGTGGACGGAACGAAGCCTCACCTGTCCAATGCCTAAGGAGAGGGCAAATGTGATGCCACATGAATGAAAATTCCGTCAAGGTCGCAATTTTAAAGATAAAAATCACTGACGGGCAATGGTAGGAATTTTAATTTATATGTAGGGGCTTCTGTACGGCTCTGTGTGAAATCTCCTACATTTTTCGAGAAGCGAAAAATGCCCAATAAAGATCTGAAGATAATTCAGCGCTCAATGAATCAAGGTTGTGCAGTTCTCGTCTCTGTCCGCTTTTCTGTCGCAGGATTGCTATCGAGCGGCAGACGAACCGCGAACGTCGTTCCCTCGCCCGGCTTACTCTGCAAGGTAATCTTGCCGCCATGCGCTTTGACAATCCGATCGCAAATAGATAGGCCAAGACCTAGTCCACGCCTCTTCTTTGCGGTAAAAAACGGCTGGAAAATCTTCCGCGCGGTTTCAGCATCGATTCCGTAGCCGGTATCGCTTACCGTTATGGTGATGCGATCGGTTGAATCTCTCACCGCACCCACCGTCAACTTGCCGCCCGTTGGCATGGCGTCCACAGCGTTCAAGCATAGATTCAAGATCACCTGTTGCAACTGCTGAGCGTCTACGCAGATTCGCGGCAGATCTTCTTCTATCGTCGTGACGGTTTCGACATGGTTCTTTCCCGCGTGACCTTTCACTAAGTCCACTGTCTTGTGGATGATCTCGTCGATCCGCGTCAAAGCAAAGTCCGCGCTTTTGGGTCGGCCGAATTCTAGCACCTCCTGGACCAGCTTTTCACACCGTTTGGCCTCTTCGGCAATGATCTGCACATGGCGGTAATTTTCCTCGGAGGGATCCATGCCGCTGAGCAGTCCCTGGGCAAAACCCAATATAATTCCTAAGGGATTGTTGAATTCGTGCGCCATGGACGCAGTCAATTCTCCCACCGCGACCAGGCGACCGGATGCCATGAGTTGCTGTTCCAGTTCTTTGGCTTGGTTGCGCAACCGCTCTTCGCTTTGGCGCAGCGCCTCCTCTGTGCGCACGCGTTCGATGAATTGGCTGATCTCACTACCAATCGTTTGCACGATCTCGAGCAGTTCCGCGTCTTCCGCACGGACTTTGTCGCTGACGAATTCCGCGACGGCGAGAATTTCATCGCGCAACATGATCGGAAAGGCGAACGCCCCGTGCAGCCCCTCGTCGGCTGCGCATTGACTGCGTGAGGAATCGCTTGCTATGGCAATATCGGAGACCCATAGCGATTCTTTGTTGGCCCAGACTCGTCCGGGCAAATCGTGGCCTCGCGCAATAACCAGGTTGCGGCTCTGCTCGAGAAATTTCGCAAACCTCTTTGCCGGGCGATGCCAGGTTTCCAAACACCTGAGCGCTTGTCGGTTCCTGTCTACGGTCCAGAAAATCGCCAGATCCCAACCCATGCCTTCACCGATTGTTTGCAGTAAATTGCCGCACGCCTCCGCCATCGTCTGCGATTCAGCCAAAATCCGCGTTACCGCTTGGTCGATCATCAAACGCTGAGCCGTGCGCTTGCGGCTGGTGATATCGCGCGTGCACTCCAGCACGACTCGGCCTCCCGCTCGGTCGCTAATGAGCTTGAAGCGACTCTCGACGATAATTCGCCGGCCAGTTTTAGTTTTGTGCGTTAGTTCGCCGGCCCATTCACCCCGGTTGGCGAGCGACAGATCAAAGGATTCCTGCGTTTCCGGATATTCAGTTGAGAGCAATTCCTGACTCGCACG
>DASPXM010000317.1:0-7859 GCA_035637295.1 Verrucomicrobiia bacterium | reverse complement strand
TTCGACAAAGACATCCCGCGAAATCAGCGCCTGAACCGCTTCGCGGCCGCCACGCATGAAGATCGGCAAGACCTTTACACCATGTTTCTCGAATGATCCGGAGCGATGCGCCACCCAGAAAAACCCCGTCGAGCCGCCGAGAGCGTAGGGGACGCGCAGCTCTTTGAGGGGTTTGGCCTGAGCCGAAAGCAACGACGATAAGCATAGGCTCAGAAAAATCGTGGTGAACGTAGGGATGATAGTCTTAATTAACGAGCGAAAGGCCTTCCGAATGTTTTCAACAATCGCCCTTTGAAAAAGGGGGACAGAGGGGGATTTGACTGCATGAGACACGCAAATCCCTCCTAACCTCCCTTTGCCAAAGGGAGGAATGAGTTTAACAAACTTCCACGTAACTCCATGGATGCATGTGGCTGAGCTGATCATCCTCGTATCTCCACCAGCGCATCGACGGCGACCACGCCATCGTCCTTGGGCAGCACGATGAGCGGATTTATGTCCAAACCGACGAGCTGATCGCCAAGGCTCGCTGCAAGGCGAGAGACGCCGACGATCGCGTCGCACAATGCGTCCGCATCCGCTGGCGGTTTACCGCGCACACCGCCGAGAATCGGGAAGCCGCGCAGTCTTTTGATCATGTCGCGGGCCTGCTCACGCGAAAGTGGTGGAATACCGATGGCGACGTCCTTGAGAAGGTCGACGAAGATGCCGCCGAATCCGCATAGGATAACCGGGCCGAAGAGCGGATCGCGCTTGACGCCGAGAATCATTTCGACGCCCTCGCTGGCCATCTGCTGCACGACGACCCCGTCGTTCTTGGCGGCGGCCGCGCGGCGGCGCACTTCAGTTAGGATGCGAGCGTGTGCGTTGCGTACTTCCGTGGCATTGGAGAGTTTCAGCGCCACGCCGCCAACGTCGCTTTTGTGCGTGATCTCTGCGGATTCGATTTTCAGCACAACGGGGTAGCCCATGCGATCAGACGCGGCCGCGGCCTCGTCGGCGCTGTGAGCCAATACGGTCGGTACGACCGGAATGCCGAATTCGTCGAATAGACGAAAAGCGGCTTCCGCCGGCAAAACTCCGGAAGGCAGCTTTTTACGAGGCGCGGGAGGGGACGCGGCTGCTTTTGCCGTCTGTGCCTGGTTTCTCTGGAACTCGTAATATTCGGCTAAGTTGCGGATGGTCGCGGTGGCGCACTCCGCGCCCTCCATGAGCGGGACACCGGCTTCACGCAGCGGCACAAGAATTTCTGGATCGACTGGACCGCCGACAACAGAACTAAAACATGCAATCGGTTTTTTCGCCGACGCCGCGGCCTTCTCTATGGCGGCGGAAAAACGGTTGCCGCTCTTCAATTCTTTGGGCCGGGGATCGTTGGCCTCGAGATTGATCGTGACAATATCGATGTTGGCATCGTCGACGAGCGCCTGGAGTAGACGAGGAAAAATCTTTTCATCGTCGTACATGGCGCCGGTGCCATCGAGCGGATTGTTCATATTGCCGAAGTCGGCTACGGCTTCCTGCAATTGCGACTTCGTCGTCTCCGTCAATTCGGGTACCTCGAGTCCGACGTTGGCCGCTGCGTCGGAAACCAGCGTGCACTCGCCGCCCGAGCCGCTCAGCACGCCGATGCGCCGGCCACCGTTATATTGTTTTGCAAACGTATCGCAGGAGAAGACGCTGACCGCGTCGATCAATTCGTTCAGGCTGCGCACCGAAACGATGCCGCCTTGGCGAAACGCCGCATCGACGACTTCCGCCGCGCCGGCCAGGGAGCCGGAGTGGGTCGCAGCGGCACGCTTGGAGACTTCCGAGCGGCCGCCCTTTAGAATAATAAGAGGCTTGTTGTGCGCGACGGCTTTCTGAGCGACGGCGAGCAATTTATCGGGCTGCTTGAATCCTTCAACAAACGCAGCGATCACGCGCGTGTTATTGTCGTCGATGAAATAATTAAAGTATTCCTCGAATGATGCCCCGGATTGATTGCCGCAGGAAACGATATGGCTGAGACCGACGTGGCGATTGAGCATCAAAGCGTTTGCAATGGTCGTGCTCAAGCCGCCGCTTTGCGAGACCAACGCGACAGGGCCAGCAAGGAAGCCCGGCGGAATCGTCGAGGCAAACAGGATTGCTTTGCCGAAAACATTCAACACGCCGTAACAGTTCGGGCCGCAGATAAGGAAGCCGCGTTCGCGCGATAACGCTTCGAGTCTTGCCTGGCGTTCTTTTCCGTCGGCGCCGATTTCGGCGAAGCCGGCAGAGAATACCACGGCAGCGCGAGTACCGGCGTTTGCTGCCGATTCCAATAAATCCGGCACGTGGCGATTGGGCACGGCCAAAACGACGCAATCCACAGGCTCCGGAATGGCCCCGATATCGGGATAACACGGACAGTCCATCACTTCACTATATTTTGGATTAATCGCAACGACTCGACCGGGATAGCCGAAATTTCTCAAGTTACGGATGACCCGGTTTCCACGCGGCTCACGATTGAGCGCAGAGGTCGTACGCTGCGACGCGCCAATGATTGCCACGGACTTGGGATTCATGAGCGGGGAGAGATCGCGCCAGACGGACGAGTCATCTTGAGCTTGATTGGATAGCAAAGTTCCCTCGATTTACATTTTCCGGATACCGCGAAAGGGCGCAGCATGCTGCGCCCTTTCAGAAAGCCTGTTGTGATCGGATTGCCAATTGTCTGTCGATTCTGCCTGCGTGGCGGCTGGATTTTCGGGATCGCTAGACCATCGAGCAGGATTGGTTCCGATATATTTCCGGATGCTAATCAAGGCTCTTTCATCACGGATGATATGTTCGTAGTAATTCCGTTGCCAGATTTCTAACCCTGATCTACCGTGTTCTTCATTGTATCGTTTAGTGACTGCTGACTTGAATGACCGGATAATTGCTCCTAACGACCCGGGCTGAACGTTTGGATTAGAGGGCGCAGCATGCTTGGAGGGCGCAGCATGCTGCGCCCCTACGGAGTGGCGCGAGTTGTCTGCGATATAAATAATTCCGTGAACATGATTTGGCATGATAACAAACATGTCGATATCGATTCCTGAAAAATGCTTCGGCAATTGGTTCCATACCGATTGCACAATTCGCCCCACTAAGTTCAAGTACATTTCGCCGTCCATAATTCTTCCAAAAAGACAATTGCGTCGCTCTGTAACGATTGTGACAAAGTAGGCTCCCACTTGAGTGTAATCATAGCCTTTCAGCCGAAGTGGGTGCCGATATCGTTTGTCTGGTTTGCGCTGCATGAAGAATCGATAATCGATGAAACCATCACTCCGTCTTTTTCCTCGCTCTTGGCCCGAACGGCTCCGGCTGAAACGGGCCGTCGCGCATCTGCAAATAAGCCTTGGTCCCTTGGGTTGCGCGGGCTTCGTCGAGTGGCCGGCGAAACTCTTCGTTGAGCATCATGTGCGCTGGAATGGACAACGTCTCATCCATGCGCAGGGCGTCGCGCAGTCCCATCATCTGCAGACCCATGGTCGAGATCGCGAGATTGATCTTTACCGTCTCGGGCGGCACGTGAGCGATGCGCTCGACGATCTTGAAACATTCATCGAGCAGTTGATCGACGGGGACAACTTTGTTTATCAAGCCGATCCGCAGCGCTTCCTGGGCATCGATATGATCGCCGACCAGTCCGTAGCGCAGCGCGTTTTTGAATCCGGCGAGCAGCGTCCACATAAAAGTCGTGTTCGATCCGTGACGGACCTCGGGTTGAGCGAACACGGCATCCTCGGCCGCGATCGTCATGTGCGTATAAAGCGCGAGCCAGCAACCACCGCCCATGGCCCAACCTCTGACCGCGCCGATGACCGGTTTGGTCATCTCAAAAATACGGATCAGCTTCACGTCGTCTGAGCTCCAGTAGTTCATCAGATCCGCCGCGCTCATGCCGGTCTGAATGCCATAGGGCCACTGGATATCACGGCGCCGGCCGCTGGCGGTCGCTTGATCGAAGCCCGAACTGAACGCGCGTCCGGCGCCGGTGATTACGATGGCGCGGATCTGGGAATCGGCTTCGGCGTCATCGAGCGCATTGTGCAGCTCTTTCAGCATGGGTCGAGTGATCGCGTTGAGGGCTTCAGGCCGATTCAACGTGATCAGCACGCCGCCGCGCTGCTTCTCGTAAAGGATTTCTTTGAAGTTAGGCATGAAAACTCCTCAGGGAAAAGTTGGAGTGATGGAATAATGGAATACTGGAGTGATGGGCCGGAAAAACCCAATACTCCACCACTCCCCACTCCAATACTCCAGTCTTTCGTTCATTTTTCGTACAGCGCTTTGATGAAACCACTCGCCTCGACTTCGCGCACCAGGCTCTCATCGAGGAATTGTTTAGGATCGGCGCCCTTCGCCTTCGGCTCTTCGCCGGCAACGAACTCGAGGGTGGTCTCGACGGCTTTGGGCGTGGCGTAGGGGACTTGGTTGTAAAACTTATCGGCTAAAAGATTGTAGGAAAGCTCGAGATATTTGACGTCTCTTTCCTGGGCGGATTGGATGCGCAGCTTCTTTTGCATGATCTGTATGCTGTCCTTCTTGTTTTTTCGGAAATAGGCGAGGCCTTCGCAGAGCGCTTTGACGACGCGCAGGGCCTGATCGCGGTTACGCTTGATGTAGCTTCGAGTGCTGTCAACGGAGTTTTGCAAATAATAAATCTCCATGTCCACCGGATCGGCCAGGATCCGGTAGCCGCGCTCTTCCGCGAGAAAGAACGTCGGGATCGTGAATACCGCCCCGTCGACTACGCCTTTTTCGAAACTTGCGAACATCGCAGGCGACGAGCCGAGCTGAAGCATCTTGATCTCATCCGTGCGCATGCCCCATTTGCGCAAGAACAGTTGCAACACCCAGTGGGACGCGGAACCAAAGCGGGTGATCGCGATGGTCTTGCCCTTGAGATCGGCGGGGGTTTTTATCTCCGGCCGCACCATCAGCCGCTGCAATCCGGTTTTCATCGGCGAAGCGACGAGCACGCCATCGGCGCCTCTGAGGTCGGCACGAATGACCGCATCGCCGCCGCCGACCGAAAATTGAATCTCGCCGGAGATCAGCGAGCTCACCACGCGAGCGGCGCCGCCACCGATGATGATCACTTCAGCATCGATGCCGTGTTTCTTGAATAGTCCTTTTTCTTCGGCGACCCAGATACTGCCGGAGGTTGCGCTGATCGAGCTGAGACCGAGCCTGACTCGGTCTTGCGCACGAACGGTGGGCACGACAAGTGCGATGAGAATGATGACGAACCAAAAACTTATGCTATGCCACTGCTGCGGCATTGATCACCTCCGCCAAACCCGCGCTTGAAGAAACTATCGCGAAACTATGCGAAAGGCATACTCGGCGTCAAGCGATTTGCCTTTTCCGGCGACGATCTACTTCCAAAGATTGTCGAGGAAACCGCTCTGTTTCAGCTCTGCCACATAACTATTGTCGAAGTACGCACTCGTCGGTGTCGTCTGTGCGGATTTTGCGTCGATCATGTTGACCTGAACCATGCGTTGAACCATCGACTGCATCGTGGTCTCCGGCACGAAAGGTTCGCGAACGAAAGTTTCCGTGACATAAAGATAACTCTGGCGCAGAAGATCCCCATCGGTGATACCGAGATATTTCGCAATCACCCGCTTGGTAGACTCTTCATTGGCCACGGCGTGTTTGGTCGCTTCGAGCGTAACTTTGATCAGCCGTACGATAACGTCGCGATGGCTCACCGCGAATGATTTCCGCGCGACGATGCCTTGGGTCAGAAAGCTAGTGCCCATTGCGCGCAGGTCTTTCGGCGAGATCAACTCGCGAAAGCCTTCCTTCACCAAACGAAAGTTGTGCGGTGGCGAGAACACGGCGCCGTCGATTGCTCCACGGGATAGTCCCGCGACGGCTTCCGGAAAACCGCCCATTTGGAGGACGTTTACATCCTTGATGTTGTGGCGCTCAATGATTGTCCTCAACGCAAAATCGGTAACCGAGCCGAAGCGAGTAATGCCGATTTTCTTTCCTTGCAGGCTGCGAAGATCACGAATATCGGCACGCACCAGGAGCGATTGGGTAAAGTAAGGCGCCATGGCCGCGACTTGAATGATGTCACCGCCGCGCAACACGTTGGTAACGACCGCTGGACCGCCAAAGCCGGCGACGTTGGCGGAGCCGGAAAGCATCGACTGGACAATCACCGCGGATGCGCCGACGTACACCATATCGACATCGAGACCGTTCTTTTCGAACAGCCGCGTTTCTTTGGCAATGACCCAAGGCAGGCTGTTAAGTCCAAGCGGGCCGTAAGGGAAGGGCAGCTTGGTGAGTTCTTGAGATAATCCGCCGGCCGGCAACAGCGCGATGATAGAAACAACGGCGGACAGGAATTGCATCATTGCCGACCGGAGTACAAAAATCGGTTTCATGATTGTGGCCCTCTCGCACGAGATCTGTGATTTGTAGTGAATGCTAGCTCTGCCATATCGCCGCGGCGCATTCACAGTCAAGAAATCTCTGCATCTTCTTGCCAACAGCATTCACTTCAACTATGCATCAACGGAGTAAGGAGAAGTGACATGCCAACGGTGAAAGTAAACGATGTTGAAATCTACTATGAAGAACATGGCAAGGGCCGGCCGATCGTCTTTCTGAGCGAGACCGCCTGCGACGGTGAAGTTTGGAAGATCTACCAGGTTCAAGAATTTTCCCAGGACCACCGTGTGATCATTCACGACTATCGCGGCACCGGACAGTCGGGCAAGCCGTCGATCGACTACACGACCGAAATATTCGCAGAGGACGTAGTGGCATTGATGGATTATCTTGACGCTGAAGACGCCATCGTCGTGGGCCATTCGATGGGTGGCAGGGTGGCGCAGCTGCTCGCCCTGGATCATCCGAGGAAGGTTCACAAACTCGTTTTGGCCTCCACGGGATCGCACTATCCAAAAACCAAGGGTTTGCCGCTAAAAATCTGCAAGGAGATGATCGAGTGGGGTTACGAGAGATATGAACGGGACCATACGGTCTTGGTCGGCTGGACGGATGAATTTGTCAAAGAGCATCCTGAAAAGATCGAGCAGTACCTAAAGGTCAGAATGCACAATCTCTGTCCGGTGGAATTCTATCTGCGTCATTTGATCGCGCGCCAGAGCCACGACACCAGCCAGCGGTTGAAAGATATCAAACAGCCGACGCTCATTCTGGTCGGCGATGGTGACCGCAACATCACCAGCGAAATCAATCACAGGATGTCCTCGGAAATCTTGGCCAATGGAATTCCGAATTCCAAGCTCGTCGTCCTGCCGAACGAGCGCCACAGCTATTTCTTTTCGAATCCTGCCGAAGCACATAAGATAATTCGTGAGTTCATCAAAGACTAGATTGGTGGAGAGCCGAATGCCGACAGTACAAATCAAAGACGGCGAGATTTACTACGAAGTCCGTGGGCAAGGACAACCGTTTCTCTTTTTCAGCGAAACTGCGTGCGACGGCGAGATATGGAAGCCCTTTCAAGTCCCTGAGTTCTCGAAAGATCACTTGGTGATCACCCATGACTATCGCGGCACCGGACGGTCGAGTAAACCGTCGATCGATTACGCCACGCGGATGTTCTGCGACGACGCTGTGGCGATCCTGGATCAACTTAATGTAAAGGATGCGATTGTCCTAGGGCATTCCATGGGCGGCAGGGTCGCACAATTGCTGGCTCTGGAGTATCCGGAACGGATCAATAGATTGATTCTCGCGTCCAGTGGCGCTTCGTTTCCCGGGCCGGCCGGTCTGCCGCTCACGATGTGTAAAGAGATGATCGAGTGGGGATATAAGAAATATGTAAGAGAACACACGATTCAAGTGGG
>DASPXM010000316.1:0-3136 GCA_035637295.1 Verrucomicrobiia bacterium | reverse complement strand
CCCCCACCTTCATCCTCCCCCGCGATGCGGGGGAGGAAACAGGACCGGAAAATTTAGCCGCAAAGAATGCAAGCGGCGCAGAAGGAAAAAAACCTTCGTGCTCTTCGTGATGAGCAAAGAATCAAGCAGTAACTCAATCTGCGTTGCGTCGTTTGACGCTGGCCAAAGCGGGATAGTATAAGAATTTCAAATGTCTCAGAAAAGTTGGCTTCAATGAGACGATTTGAATCAGCTTCAATTATCGAAAACGGCCCCACCTGGCGAGGTAAGGCGATATGACGATCACAATAAAAAAACTTGTGTTAGGTTTCTGGATTTGTTTCTTCGTAGCTTGGCTCTCTGAATCCGCGGCCTTATCTCAGGGCGGGATGATCCACGACACCAGGGAGCACATCCTTGAAGACGCAAAGAAGGAAGGAAAGCTCGTGGTCTCGCCCGGTTTTGAGGACAGCACAACACCTCATCTTATCGAGGCCTTCAAGAAAAAATACCCCTTCGTCAAAGAAGTTGTCTGGTCGAAGCCGGCTGACTTCAAAAAACAGCTGGACGATCTGATCGAAGGAAAAGCGGTGGTCGACGCGTTCCGCCCGGCTCCCAATTTATGGAGTCAATATTTTTCCCACAATCTGTTCAGAAATTATGATTTCAAGAAAATGGCCGAGGGCGGTCATCTCAACATCCCGCGGGAAATGATCGATGAATCCGGCGTAGTCATATGGAGCGGGAGCATCATTGGCATCATGGTCTACAACGTCAATCGGATTGCATCGGAGCCCACGCCAACCGGGTGGGAAAGTTGTCTCGACCCCAAGTGGAGCGGCAAGTTTACGGTTGACAGCAAGCCCAATGTGATTGCCTCACTCGCGGCGCGCTGGGGCGACGAGAAAACCCTGGATTATGCCCGGAAGCTAAAACAAAACAATCCAGTCATCGTGCGCGGCAGCACTCAAGGGTTGACTAAACTGGCGGCCGGTGAGTTTGCTTTCATGTGCGGCGTTTACCTGCACGCGACGGAACGTTACTTGAAGCAAAATCCGACCGCGCCGATCAAGAAGCTGGTTCCCAATCCGTTGCCGGCAGCCTTTCACGAGCCGGAAGCGGTTTATGCGCGCGCGCCGAATCGCCATACGGCGCTTTTGTGGATCGAGTTTCTTGCCTCGCCAGAAGGCCAGCAAGTCTTAGACTCGGTGGATCCCGGAAGGGCATCTTTTCTGGTGCAGAAAACCCTTGCCAACCAGTTAGCCAATGGAGCGAACGTTTCTGTTTGCGCCACGGGTTGCCGTAACCGGGAAGATGATTTGATGAAGCGCATTGCGGTCGATATTTGGGGACTGCCCAAAGTTGCGGAATAAAACTCAGGAAGGCGACTATAATGAAATCAATCGGGATCCTCAGAAGAAAAAGTTTTTGCTTGCTACTTGCCATCGCGATCGCTCTAATAAGCGGCCAGGCCGCCGCACAATCCCTTCCCGCCGAGGTCATCCGCTATGCGGACATGGTGCTGCACAACGGCAAGATCATTACCGTCGATGCGAACTTTAGCATTGCCCAGGCGATCGCCGTGCGCGATGGCAAAATTCTGAGACTAGGACGCGACGCGGAGATTCTGTCCCTCGCTGGTCCCAACACGCGGCGAATCAACCTGCAAGGACGAGCGGTCATTCCCGGCCTCATCGATACCCATTCGCACCTCCATGAATATGGACTCGATCGCTATGCGGCGCAAATGAATCCAAACTTGCTGGAGATCAAAATCGAAGGCCGCACGGAAGAAGAAATGCTCGAGCGCCTGGCGCAGGCGGCCAAGTCAAAGAAGCCCGGAGAATGGTTGATTACCCGCATTCGCCCGCGCAGCGTCGCCGACGGTTTCGTCAACCATCGGACCCGGCTTGACTTGGACAAAGCGGCGCCGAACAACCCGACCATGGTTCACGTCACCGACACCAAGGCCATGGCCAACACCAAAGCGTTGGAGCAATTGCTCAAGCGTTACGATCCGAAAGTTCTCGAGCTCCCTAGAAACAGCGAGGGCGAGTACACCGGCCGCATCGGCGCCGGTGTCAGTCTGATTTTCTACGAAGAGATCATTCCCAAGCCCAAACCCGAAGATCTCGCGCCGATCTACCTAAAAGAGTTGGAGCTTTGGGGCGCCGCCGGGATCACGACTTGGTCGTCCTCTCTGGGCTCCGAAGCGATCTCCGCGTTCCATTACATGGATCAGAAAGGCGAGATGCCGATCCGGCTTGCCTACACCAATGAGGCCGGTTACCGAGACAACATTTTTGGCGAGAGCTTCGTCAGCCGCTTTGGCAATCTGATCGGTCATGGCACCGAACGTTTCTGGCTTATCGGAATTTCGTCCGGCTCGACGGATTCTTCCTACCCGGGTGTTTGCACAACTCTTTCACCGAATCCAAAAATTAAAGCGCGCGAGGATTGTCGACTGACCATCGACAATGTGCGCGGTCGCGCCGCATATGCCGCTGTGAAATCCGGGCTGCGCATCACGGGGACGCACAGCGCGGGCGACAAAGCCACCGACGTGTTGCTGGACATCATCGAGAAAGCAAGCGCGGAGGCCGGTCTTTCTTTGGAGCAGATTCGCGCCAAGAACCACGCCATTGACCATTGCACGATGAACCCGCGGCCCGACCAAATCGAGCGCGCCAAGAAACTGAATATTATGTGGAGCTGCGCGCCGAAGTACCTACTGCGCGCAGAAAACGTGATGCGGGACTATGACGAAGCGACGGCGCACCGCTGGGTGGTTCCGGTGCAGAGTATTCTAGATGCCGGCGGAAGAGCAGTGTGGCAGCAAGACGATGCGGATCAGGGCATCAAGCCCTTCTTCGGAATCTCGACTCTCATCACTCGCAAAGATGAAAACGGCAGAATTTGGGGAGCGCGGAACGCCGTCGACCGCAAGACTGCGCTCATGATGGCGACTCGTTGGGCGTCGGAATACGTGCTTCGGCAAAACCTACTGGGCTCGCTGGAAGCCGGCAAGTGGGCGGACATGGTAATCCTGGACAAGGATTTTCTGACGGTTTCAAATGAAGAGATCGGCAAAATCACCAGTCTCATGACGATCGTCGGCGGCAAAGTGATTTATGACGGCTTAAAACAATGACGGACA
>DASPXM010000315.1:0-8819 GCA_035637295.1 Verrucomicrobiia bacterium | reverse complement strand
TCAAACTTTTGCTCGGCAAACCGGTACTCGATGGTGAGATCTTTCCCCTCGATCCAGCCAAGTTTGCTCAGCTCTTGCCGGAACGCCTCCAAGAGGACAGCGCTACCAGAAGCAGTGCTTTCATCTAAGAAACCTATGCGGGGGACTTTCCCTGTCTGTTGCGCCTCGACCACAGCCCCACACATAGCGAATGCGACACCGATGGCGATCAGCCCAAGCCATTTTCGATTTTCGATTTTGGATTTTAGATTGCCGGAATTAAAACCGGGAAAACGAAGGAAAGATTTTTCCCTCATGGATTTTTCCCCACCTTGGGCTTCGATGCGCGGCAACGACTGTCGGCGGTGCGATTGGCTAAGATTCATCTCCTACAATGACGCCTTGAAGCTGAAACCGTTTTCCTGGTGAAAAATTTCCGAACGCAATCTGCGTATGGTTCGCTCGCCCCTGCGGGAGAGGGCCAGGGTGAGGGATTTTAAATGCGCACCCTCACCTCAATCCTCTCCCGTCAAGGGAGAGGATGTAGAAATCCCAGCCAACAACGCTACCCACTGCCACAAATATAGATTGCTTCTTTCACGCCAGCCCGTACAGCCGGACGCAATTATCCCAGAGAATTTTCTTGCGACTCTCTTGCGATACGCCATCCATCTCTAGAAACTCTTCGACGGCATGGGGAAAGTCGGAGTCGCCATGCGGATAATCGGTCGAGAACACGATATTGTCGTTGCCGATGAGGTCGATGATCATCGGCAGCTCCTTTTCATGCTCCGTGGAGATCCAGCACTGGCGCTTGAAATATTCGCTCGGCTTTAGCTTGCCGGCCGTTGGGAATCGGCCTTTTTCCATCGCGTTGTCCATGCGGTGCAGCAGGAATGAAACCCAGCCGCAGTAGCATTCAAGAAAAGCCAATTTCAGCTTCGGATGCCGCTCGCACACTCCGCCGCCGATAGTGTCGGTCATGGCGACCATGTTTTCCAAGGAATGTGAGACGACGTGGCGGAGCAGCAGATTATCACCGAAGCGATCGCCGATCTGTGCCACTTCGCCGGCCGCCGCAGCGGAGTGAAAACCCAGGGGGACACCTAGCTCTTCTAGAGCAGACCAGAGCGCGTCGAAATAGCGCGCGTGCCAAGGCATGTTGCGCAGCGGTTCGGGTCGAGCGAAGACCCCGACGAAGCCTAACTTGCCTACGGCCCGTTGCGCTTCCTTGACCGCCTCGACGGGATCGTGGAGCGGTAACATCGCGACGCCTTTGAGACGTTTTCGATCGGTCTGGCAAAAATCGTAAAGCCAATTGTTGTAGGCGCGCGCGATCGCCGCAGCGAGCTTGGGATCCATCTCCTCGCGCATCATGATACCCAAGCCGATCGAGGGATAGAGCGCCGCGACATCCAATCCTTCCCGATCCATCGCTTGAAGCTGCGTGGACGCATCGAAGCCACGCGAGCGATAGTCAGCAATTTCACCGTCGATGCGGGTCGCATCGAAGATGCCGCCGCGATAGGTCGGCTTGTAGCCCTGAAGAACCTTCCCGTCGATCAGTACCATCGCCGAGCTGCGAGCGGTGGAGCTTAAAATTTTTGGCGCGCGGTCGCGCCATTCCGGTTCCATATACTTATCCCAGAGATCCGCCGGCTCGCGCAGATGCATGTCCGAATCCATAATCTTGAAGTTGGATTTCATGAGGAAATTTCCTGATTTTTTGGTGTTGGCTGACGAGTATCACGATCCCCTATCGTGATGTCAACTACGCGGTAGACTAAGAGGCTATCAACGACGCTTGATTATCGTAGGGGCAGGTTTCAAACCTGCCCCTACCATTGTGGGCGAACCAGGCGGGAATTAAATAAGTCTCGGCTGTAAGCTGAGAGATTTCAATCATCGTCGGCTCGAAGCCGACAAGAAAATTTCCTCTCCACCACGTATTCGTGGGGGAGAGGACTAGGGCGAGGGGGCATCCCGGCCAAACCCTCACCCCTGCCCTCTCCCGCAAGCGGGCGAGGGTGATCTTGCTTGTCTCCTTTGGAGACATCACAAAACATGCTTCGCCTGAAGGCGAGGGATTTCAGCGATCGCCAAGTGGGACATTAAATGCTCATTCGAAAGACGACGAGCCGGTCGTGGTCGATATGTGCGTCGCTACATCAGCTCGCGCACCAACGATTTCGCGGTCTCGGGCGATATCCCGAGCGGGCGGCGCGCGAGCGGCCCGCCTTCGTCAAGAATTGGTTCTAGTTGATCCAGCGAGGGAAGATCTTCTCGCTTCCAGAAAAGCCCGATGGGAATCTCATCCCCCCACTCGTAACTCTTCTGTATAGCCGCCGCGAAGTTGGTCGGATCATGCCGCATGTCTTCTAACTTTTTGGTCCGGTGTTTGAAAAACTCGTGGGTGTTGTCGAGATTGAATGTCACGCACGGACTGAAGGCATCGATGAGCGCAAACCCCTTGTGTTGAATGCCGCCTTTGATGAGATCGACGAGATGTTTTACCTGTCCGGTATATCCCCGCGCCACATAAGTCGCCCCCGCAGCAATGGCGAGCGAAACGGGAAAGATAGGATTCTCCACGCTGCCGATAGGCGTGCTCTTGGTTTTCATCCCTTTAGTGCTGGTCGGAGAAATCTGCCCGGTTGTAAGTCCATAAATTTGATTGTTCATCACAATGTAGGTCAGATCGACGTTGCGCCGCATGGAGTGAACAAAGTGATTGCCGCCGATACCGTAGCCGTCGCCGTCGCCCCCGGTAACGATGATCTTGAGATCGTGATTGGCAAGCTGGGCGCCGGTCGCCACTGCCAAAGCGCGTCCATGCAGCGTGTGCATACCGTAGGTACTAACGTAGCCAGGCAGGTTGGAAGAACAGCCGATGCCGCTGATGGTCATCACCTGATGAGGGTGCAGATTCAACTCCACTAGCGCCTGTTTCAATGCTGTAAGCACACCGAAGTCGCCGCAGCCCGGACACCAGTCAGGATCTGCCTTGCCTTTAAAATCCTTGACGGTTACCCGCGGGCCTTCAGGCGGCTGTTGGCCCGTCTTCGAGATTCTCGCCTCTATATCGACTGGATCTACACTCATAGCTCACTCCTTAAACCATGATTTCATGGACCGGGACATATTTTTCAGTCGTGCCAGCTAAAATCGCTTTCACGCCGTCCACAATATGATGCGGCATGAACGGCTCGCCATCATATTTCCGAATATGGCCGTGGGCGACGATGCCGGTTTCGGACCGCAAATAACGCGCGAACTGGCCGCTGTAGTTATTTTCGACAATGATGATTTTTCTGCTCTTTGAGACTATCGCCGTGATTACCTCGCAATGGAGAGGAACCATCCACTTAATCTGGAGGTTATTCGCGGCAACGCCTTCTTCGTTTGCTAACTTCTGGATGGCTTCGCGAATGACCCCTTCCGTTGAGCCCCAACCCACCAAGGTCACCTGCGCGTCTTGCGCTCCGAACAGCCTAGGCGCCTCCAGGAGCGGCAGAATCGCCTCCATCTTGCGCATGCGCTTTTCATGCATGGCTTGGCGCTTGTGTGGGTTGGTGAATTCATCGCTGATCAGTACGCCATCCTCGTCATGTTCATCGGTCGCCACCACATGCGTGTATCCCGCCGTCCCTGGCAGCGCCCTAGGAGAGATACCGGTATCCGTGAGCTGATAACGATTATAGCCGCCATTGACGGGCGGGACGCTACCGTTGAGGCCGATGACTTCACCTCTGTCGATGGGAACGTTGAAGTCTAATTCCGCCGGGTCCACACTGGAACGACCCTCGGAAAGCAAGAGATCTGAAATGACGATGCCCGGACACTGAAATTTATCCACCAGGTTAAAAAGCTCGGGCACAGTCTTGAAACAGTCCGGGATATTCGTCGGCGTAACAATGATACGCGGGTAGTCTCCCTGCCCTGCTCCCATCACTTGCCAGAGATCACCTTGCTCGGTTTTGGTCGGCACGCCTGTCGCGGGACCTGCGCGCTGAACGTTGATGCAGACGACGGGTATCTCCATCATAGCCGCCGATCCCAGTGCCTCACTCATCAGCGCAAAGCCACCCCCCGAAGTAGCGCACATCGCCCGGCATCCTGCATGGGCAGCGCCGATGGCTACGTTGATAACTCCGATCTCGTCTTCAATCTGACGCACCATGATGCCCAGCTGGCGCCCATGTCGGGCCATCCAGTGAAGCACACCGGATGCAGGGCTCATGGGATAGGCACAGTAAAAACGCACGCCCGCCGCCGCTCCTCCCATCGCCAGGGCCTGGTTGCCTTCGAAGAACGCCAGTTTTTTTCCCGTGTCGGGAAGCGAGAATGCGAACGGCTTGAAATGCGTGCCAGCGTAGTCGTAACCGGCGCGGGCCACTCCGACGTTTTCGGCAATGACGGTCTCCCCTTTTCTTTTGAACTGTAGAGTGAGGATGTCTTCGAGGATCTTGAACTCGACGCCGATCAGGCGCAGCACCGCCGCCAAAGCAATGGTGTTTTGAACCAGATCTCCTCTGATGTTCGGCGCCAACTCCTTCACCGAAAAGGGACAAAGCTGGACGCCGGCTTCAACTTCGCCCGGTTTGATCTTATCGCCGTTGTAAAGGACAACAGAACCAGTTTTCATTAAGCGGAGATGGCGATTCATCGTGTCCTGATTGAGGGGAATCAAAATGTCGAGCTTGTCACCGAAAGTGAGAACCGGTTCATCGCTGGTGCGAAGCGTGAGGAAAATGTGGCCGCCGCGAATGATCGACTGGTACGCATTATATGCGTTCAAGTGCAGCCCTCGGCGCACGAAGATCCGCGCCAGGATATCCCCTGGCGTCGCGATTCCTTGACCCGCTGCGCCGCCGATTGCAACCGAGAGATCGACTTTTGCCATTACCAACTCCCTTTGGCTCTAATTCATTTCGCTAAACCAAAATTACCCGCCGGGACCTTTTCGAGGATCTGATTCATTTCGGCCGCGGAAAAGGCCCGCAAAGTTTGCGTGCGAATGTTTCCGAGCGAGCCCATGCTCGCGGCGAAGGCCATGATCGCATCGTCGTCCTGGGCCTCCGCGGTAAGGACCGCGTCAAACGCGCCCATGGTCCAGTAAATGTCTTTGATTTTGACGCCGAGATTCGCAGCCGCGTTGATCAGCGCCTTGGCTCTTTCCGTGGTCTGGCGGATCTGACGGACGCCTTGATCGGTAAAGTTTATGAGCGCGATGTAAGTTGCCATAAGCCTTCTTTTCGCCCCGCAAAATAAAAAAGCCAGTGCCTCTTGCGTTCAGAAACAAGAGCGACTGGCTGGCTGGGATCCTTGCCCTCTTGCGAACCACAGTGTGTTCTTCGCTTTGAAGCCTAGACCGCGATGTCTTTTCCGAGATGAGGGAGTACCGTTGTCTTATCTGAGCAGAAGCTACCAACCTCCGTAATAGCTGTCAAGTTGATTCTAACCAGTGCCGCGGATTGGCGAGCAAAAGGTTGTTTCCGCCCATTTTTTGGACTACGCATAAGATCGAAATTATGAGTGTGCCGACAAAACAGCAAGCGGATTTGAGGAGTCATTATGTTTGATTTTCTTTTTCCCAATCATCCTTTCGGCGGACATACATTGCGCTTAATCGCCCAGGCGCAGCAAGGAGGCGCCGATGTGTTCGATATCGCGCGCGCGATGAAAGGCGTCGAAGCCGGTGACAAAGACGCATGGGAGCGCGCCTGGTTGGCCCTGGCGGAAAAGACTGAAGCGCGCGCAAAAGCGGCGCTCGCCGGCGGCCGCCAGCGGACCGCACGAGAATATTTCTTTCACGCCAATAGCTATTATCGAATGTCCGATGTGCTACTGACGATCGCCGAAGAGCCCAAGCGCGCCGAACGTTTTCGCAAAGCCCAAGAAACGTTTCGCGACGCGGCGAAGCTCAACAATCCAAAAATCGAAGTGGTCACGATTCGCTGCGGCAACGAGGAATACGACGGTTACTTCTGCCATCCGGTAACTCCTAAACCGGGCACATGGCCAGCCGTGCTGTTTCTTGGCGGAGCCGACGCCTACGCTGAGGAAATTTATTTCGGCGGCAAACAGATGTTAGAGCGTGGCTGGGCGATGTTACTGGTGGACACACCCGGCAGAGGCTCATCGATCTATCTTAAAGGAATTAAAACAAGACCGGACTACGAAGTCCCAGGAAAAGCATGTATCGATTATCTCGTTTCACGGCCCGAGGTCGATCCGGATCGGGTCGCGTTGCTCGGCATCAGCATGGCCGGCTACTACGCGCCGCGCATGGCGGCATTCGACAAGCGTCTCAAAGCGTTGGTCGCTTGGAGCGGTTGTTATACTGTGCTCGACGACCTTTATGATTTTTGCGAGCACTTGCAGCCGACTTGCCAACGTCTTTTGGGCGGCGTGAGCCATGACGAGGCGAGAAAGCTGCTCAAAGACTTCACCATGGCCGGGATCGCCAACAACATCACTTGCCCGACGCTAATCACTCACGGTTCCGATGATCGCTTGATGCGCGTGGATGGAGCAAAAAAGCTATTCGCCGAAATCGCCGCGAAGGACAAAACGCTAAAAATTTATGACGATCCAAACGACGGCGGCCGAATCCACTGCAGCCACGACTATTGGGCACACAACGTGCCGTACATGCTCGATTGGTTGGAGGAGAGGCTGTGAGAAATTGGAAGACTGGAATAATGGAATGTTGGAATGATGGGAAATTACGTTACTCGCACGACCACAACGTACACTATTCGCGTGATTCCTATCCGGTCTCTTCCCCCTTCGATGGGGGAAGATTAAGATGGGGGTGCCGGTCAAAAATCAACATCACCCCTTCCTTTATCCTTCCCCGTCAAGGGGAAGGAAATTGAGTCGACAACTGAGAAGGAGTTTTGTGCAATGCCAACTGACGGCCCAATAACCCATTGGGACAAAGAAGTCGACGTCGTCGTGGTCGGGTACGGCGCGGCCGGTGGCATATCCGCGATTACCGCGCATGATGCCGGCGCAAAAGTGTTACTGATCGAGAAAATGCCGCACCCCGGGGGAATTTCGATTCTCTCCGGCGGCGGCGTCGCATTCGCTCACAATGCCGAAGGCGCCTTTCAGTATTTGCAACGAACCTGCAACGGCACTACCCCTGACAACATTTTGCGCAAAATGGCCGAAGAGATGGTCGGCATGATCGACTGGTTAGTCGACCTCGCCAAGGTCAGCGGTACAGAGCCGGCCAAGACCGAAACCCGCGGCCACGGCACCTATCCGTTTCCCGGCACCAATGACATCGACTCGATAAAACTGAAAGATTTTCAGGCCTACTCGGAGTTTCCCTGGGCCAAAGGACTACGCGGCGGGGCGCGGCTATTTAAAGTCGTTTACGACAACGTCAACGCGCGAGAGATCGAAGTCATGCTGTCGACACCGGCGAAGGAATTGATTACGAGCGCCGAGGGCGAAGTCATTGGGCTAATCGCCGAGCATCACGGCAAAGCCATCTGCATTAAGGCCCGGCGCGGGGTAATCCTCGCCTGTGGTGGATACGAAAACGACGATGCCATGAAGCTGCAATATTTCGAAGCGCAGCCGGTCTATCCCGTTTATCTCGGCAACACTGGCGACGGTGCAAAGATGGCGCAGAAAGTTGGCGCCGGCCTCTGGCATATGTGGCACTTTCACGGCGGCTACGGATTCAAATTTCCCGAGCTGCCCTTTGCCATCCGCCATGTTTGGGCCGGGCCGCGCAACGAGAATAGAAGAATGATCTGGATTGCCGTCGACAAATTCGGCAAGCGCTTCATGGACGAATATCCGCCGGCGCCGCAAGACACCGGCACGCGGGCATTGGAATTTTACGATGCCGATATCCAGGATTACCCGCGCATTCCTTGCTATCTGATCTTCGACGAGGAAGGTCGAAAGCTCGGGCCGATCGGAATTCCGATCGTCAACGACGAGCGATTTGACGCCAGTTGGAGCGAGGACAACTTCGCAGAAGTCAACAAAGGCTCGATCACGAAGGGAAACAGCCTGGAAGACATCGCCGCCCAGATCGATGTCAATCCGAAGGTGCTAAAGGCCACGGTCGATCGCTGGAATGAGCTCTGCCAAAAGAGCCAGGACGACGATTACAAACGCCCGCCGAAAACGATGATGCCGATTGCCAATCCGCCCTTCTACGTCATGGAAGCTTGGCCGATCGTCAATAACACCCAAGGCGGTCCGGAGCACGACGTCGAGCAACGCGTGCTCGACCCGATGAAGAAGCCGATCCCCCGACTTTACGTCGCCGGCGAGATCAGCTCGATCTACGGTCATTTATATTTGGAGGCCGGCAATATTACGGAATGCTTCGTCGCCGGCAAGATCGCCGGGCAGAACGCCGCTCGCGAAGCGGCGTGGAGCTGAGTGACGATGAACTCCCCGCGGCAAGCTGCAGGTGTCAGAACTCAGCGATAACAATTGTCCCTAGAGCGTCACCCCCGAATGTTTTTATCGGGGGTCCAGGTTTGGTCTCACCTGGATTCCCGCTTAAAGCATGTGGGAATGACGGACTTCGGAAAGAAGAACACTTAATGCAGCAAGCTGCGCGAAATTAGACACGCAGCGACTAGAATTTTTTGTACGGCAGGAATTTGCCGTTGAGCGTCACGACCACGCGATCTCCCTTAGGATCTTCTTTACGCTTAATTTCCATGTCGAAGTCGATAGCGCTCATAATGCCGTCGCCGAATTCCTCATGGATCAGCGCTTTGATCGTTGGCCCGTAGACCTGAATCAGTTCATAGAATCGGTAAATCGTTGGGTCCACCGGTACGCCTTCAAAAGTTCCG
>DASPXM010000314.1:0-16907 GCA_035637295.1 Verrucomicrobiia bacterium | reverse complement strand
ATGAACCGAGCAGCCAAATTGATATTAATCCTGTGGTCGGCAAGCGTTTTTCTGTATTGTCCACCGCTTATTTCTTCCTCGCCAGCGGGATCAAATCCAAAACTAATTGAAGCGGCAAAAGGTGAAGGCACAGTGGCCTATTACACGACCATGACCCTATCTCAGAGTAAAAAGGTCGCTGATAAGTTCCAAGCGAAATACCCGTTTCTAAAGGTCGATCTCTTCCGCAGCGGAGCGGATGAACTTCTAAATAGAATCAAAACCGAGGCGCGCGGCGGTTTGTTTGCGTGGGACGTGGTCTCGGGGCGCGGCGATATGGTGCTGACCCTTTCCGAAGCCAAGCTGCTGGCGCCGTACCGGTCTCCCGAGAACAAATTCATCGAGCGGGACATGGTCGATGACGACGGCTATTGGGCGGCGTATTACGTGAATCCTTTTGTGCTCGGCTACAACACCAATTTGGTCAAGAAAGACGAAGTGCCTAAAAGCTACGAACAACTTCTTGATCCCAAATGGAAGGGGAAAAAGATCTCCATCGACGACTCGGCTTATGGGCTCTTGGCTGGCTTGATCCGCGAGTGGGGCAAGGAGAAAGCGGTCGCCTATTTCAAAAAACTCGCCGCGCAGGACCCCGTCGTGATGAGGGGAAATACCAACCGGGTGCAACTAGCGATGGCGGGAGAATACCCTTTGATCATTGCCTACGCGCCGACGATTCAAAGAGAAACTTCTTTGGGACATCCGATGGATTGGGTTCCCTTGGAGCCTGTGCCCGTTCAGGTCAATCCCATTATGCTGGCCGCCAAAGCGCCGCATCCGAATGCCGGTAAGCTGTTGGTCGATTTTCTTCTTTCCAAAGAGGGCCAGAAGATGCTCGTGGGCTTTCGGCGCATTCCGGTGCGCGAGGACATCGATCCGAACCCGCCGCGGCTTTCTAAAGGTTACAAGCGGATTGTAGAGCACCCGGAAGATTACAAGGATTTTGCTCAGACCATCAAGCTGTACCAGGAGATCTTCGGCCTGCGGTAGCGAAACGGCGCTCGAAGTATGCAAACGCTGCTTCTCGCCCTGGTTGGAACGGCGCTTTTCTGGCAGCCGGTGTCGGCACGACCTCGGCTGGCGCTCGAAATGGAGCTGCTGGAAGGCGCCATGAGAGAGCAAAAATTAGTCCTGTATACCACTCCGGACTTGCCTCAGAGCATCCAGGTCGTCCACGGTTTCTTTCAAGCGTACCCATTTTTGGATTTGGAGGTTCATCCACTCGAAACCGAATCGTTGGTGGCGAGAGTGCAAGACGAATCACGCACGAGTACGACAAGGTGCGATGTCTTGATCGGGGGCGGTGGTTTGTTGCAACCCTTGTTCGAAGAAAATTTGCTCGCTCCCTACCAATCTCTTGAGCGAGAAAGCGTCACCGAAGCTCTCAGCGACCCGGCAGGTTATTGGTCAGCTTATTACATCAATTCTTTTGTCGTCGGCTACAACACATTGCTCGTTAAGGCAGAGGAACTCCCCAAGTCCTACGACGACCTGCTTGATCCGCGGTGGAAGGGCAACCGCATCGCCATCGATAGTACGGCACACGGATTGTTGCGTGGACTTCTGCCGACTTGGGGTGAGGACAAGACGCGCGCTTATTTAGAGCGACTGGCCGGCCAGAAGCCCGTCATGTCTCGCGCGAGCATCTCGGCGGTGGAGGCCATGCACACCGGCCATGTCTCCTTGGTGATCGCACGCGCTCCGGTAATTCAGGGTTATAAAGACAAACTTCGATCGCCCATCGATTGGATTTCGCTCGAACCCACCATTGCTCAGATCGACGCCGTGATGGTGTGTGTTCGATCTCCGCATCCCAACGCCGCGCGGCTGTTTGTCAATTTTGCTTTGTCCAGACAGGGGCAAAGCGCTCTGGCGAGCGTTCAGCAGATCCCTGTCCGTAGAGATATGGAAGCGCGTTCAAAGCCGGCTGCGCGAGGTCATAAATGGTTTGTGGAGAAGCCTGATCAACACGTCAATTTTTCAGCGACGGTGAAACTGTTTCGGGAAATTTTCGGCATTCGGTGACTGCGGCGGTCTAACGGCATGGTTTAGTTAACGGTGGCAGATGAACCACCAAGGAGGACGCGATGAAATCAGGAAGCGTGCTAACGGCAAGTCTGGTTGTTCTGGTGTTGTTTGCGGCCACGACTAAGGTCGGTGCAGACGAGTTTTACAAAGGCAAGACGATCCGCTTTATCGTCGGCGCTCCGGCCGGCGGCGGGTACGACACTTATGTTCGGGCCATTGCGCGGCATCTCGGCAAACATATACCGGGAAGCCCATCGATGGTCGTGGAAAATATGGATGGGGCCGGTTCGCTAATCGCGGCCAACTATCTGTACAACAAGGCCGAGCGCGACGGGCTAGCGATCGGCGTTTGGATCAGCGGACAGATTATCCGCCAAGCCCTTGGCGATAGAAGCCCTAGATTCGACGGCCGAAAATTCGGCTGGGTCGGCGCGCCGAGCAAAGGCTCGCCGACCTGCGCCATTATGGGGTTTACTGGATTCAAGAACTGGAATGATGTTCTCCACTCCAAGCGCTCCATCAGGATGGGCGGCGTGCGAGCGGGAACCGCCTATGACGACGCGCCGACAATTCTAAACAACGTGGCGGGAACGAAATTCGATGTGATCTCTGGCTATGCGGGGACCTCCATCGTACGCGTGGCGATGCAGAAGCGAGAAGTCGAAGGGGCGTGCTTGGGCTGGGAATCGATGCGCGTGTCGAACAGGGCCATGCTTGACGCAAAAGGCGACGATAAACTGATTCCGTTTATAACCCACAAGCGGCTTGAAGATCCCGAAGTCAAGGATCTGCCGCTATTTACCGAGGTCCTCAAAGGCGAAGACAATCTCGCGACGTATAAAACCTGGGCGGCTTCCTACGAGTTTCAGCGGCCCTTTTCACTGCCGCCCAATACCCCGAAGGAGCGGCTTGCGACTTTGCGGAAAGCCTTTGCAGCAACTTTGAAAGATCCTGAATTCTTGGCCGACGCAAAGAAGACTAGGCTCGATATCGAACCCGTGTCAGGGGAAGAGATCGATGGGTATGTCAAGCAAATCTAGTCGATGTCGGACACGGTGAAGCGAAATCTCGGTTTCTTAGTGAAATCAACCCAGAAGAGAACGAACTAAAGCAGATAACACATGCGAATTGAATGCGCGCGTGAATGTTTTTGCTCGCGCGTTCGGTCCGATATGAAACGTCCAAAATCGACGGGCCTGGCATGAAACGGAGTTCACAAATCAATCAGCCGGCGTGTTTCCTGAAAGGGGCTCATGAGCGCCCGTAGGGATGGTTGTCGAAGGTAGAGTGGCGCACGAAGCTCCGACACCTGAGATTCCATGGAGGTGATCCAATGAAGACGCCGAGTGGTCTATCCACGGTTCTTTTATGCGTGGTGCTTCTTGGGCCGGCGAGCAGCGCAAGAGCGGATTCCTGGGACGAGGTTCTGGCTGCGGCCCATAAGGAAGGTGAGCTGGTGGCGGTGCTGGGTGGATCGGCTTCCCGCAACTACCGGCCGATCTTCAAGCACTTCGAGGACAAGTTTGGCATCCGCACGGTGGTCTCCACCGGCGGCGGGAGCAAGCAGGCAGATCGGCTGCTCGCGGAGCGCCGCGCCGGCAAATCCGAGGTCGATATCATCATGGCCGGGGGCACGACTGCCGTTATCCGGCTCGTGCCCAACGGCGCGCTCGATCCCATCGCGCCGGTTTTATTTCTGCCGGAAGTGGTGGAAAAGTCCCGCTGGTTTAAAGGAAAGCACCTCTATAGCGACCCGGAGGAGAAGTACGTCTTTGCCTTCTCGGGCACCGCCGATGCGTCTCCGGTCGTTATGCGCTTTAACACGGAGAAATTGCCGATCGAGGAGGCGAAGAAGATCGACTCCGTATGGACGTTCCTCGACAAGCGGTTCGCCGGTCAGATCGTTGCCCTGCCACCCACGATCGCCGGATCGGGCGGAACCTATTTCGTCGCCATGGTTCACCCCGAAATTGGAGAAAAGTTTCTCAAGCGTTTCTATGACCCAGAGTTAAAAGTCGCGTTCACCGAGGACTTTCGACAGGTTGCCGATGGCGTCGCCAAAGGGAAGTACACCATGGCCATCTTCGTTGGTTCGGCCGGTCGCGATATCGACAACCTCGGCAAGAAAGGTCTCCCGGTGGCGAATTTCTCGGAGATCCTCAAAGGGCGGTCATTGAAGGAGCGGCCCGTGGTCGGGGGGAGCGGCGCGTCCAACAACATCATGGTGGCGAACAAGCGACCGCACCCAAACACCTCCAAGCTGTTCCTCAACTGGTTCCTCTCCAAGGAGGGGCAGACGGTCATGCAGACCATGAGTGATCGGACCCCTGATCAAACGTTCCGCGTAGATGTTGCAGAAAAGGGCAAAGTCCGGAAATCAGACATGCGCCAGCCGGGAGTTGAATATCTGACACTCGAGCATGATCCGGAGATCCAGAAAAAGCGGCTCGCGGAGATGAAGCGGGCGGAGGATCTCTACCTGCAGGTCAAACGCAGGTAGATAGATTGATTGCGACAGGATTTACCAGAGGATTGCCTCATTCACTGGGATCGAGAAGGAGCTTTACTCCTCCGATCGGGAGAAAGAGATGACCGAGCTAGCAACGACGGCAGCGCCACAGTTGAGCGTTGAGATCCTGCCGCGCAAGAGCACGGCCATCATGGCGATCGTCATCCTGGCGCTGGGATTTTATCTTATTTATCCCGTTTTCCTGATCCTGATTCAGAGCTTTAACACCGCTCCTGAGATCCTGATCGGCACGCCCAAATGGGGGCTAGACAACTGGCGGGCGGCCTTCACCGAGCCGCGGCTCCTGCAGGCGCTGACCAACACGATCATGATCTGGGCGCTGGTCATGCTGGTGAGCTTTCCCACGGCTACCCTTATCGCATGGACGCTGGCGCGCACAAACATACCCTTTAGTCACAGCCTCGAGTTCATGTTTTGGATCTCCTACATGATGCCCGGAATCTCCATCGCGGTCGCCTGGATCATGCTGCTGGACCCGGAGTTGGGGTTTATCAATATCGGGCTTCAAAAGCTGTTTCCTTCCATCAAGGAAGGTCCGTTCAACATCTTCAGCGTTCCCGGCATCGTGTGGGCTCACCTTATGGCCAACGGCGTCGCGCTGAAAGTGATGCTGCTGACCCCGGCCTTCCGCAACATGGACGCGACGATGGAAGAGGCTGCCAGAGTCAGCGGCGCGTCCGACCTTCGCACCATGCTGCGGGTGACTTTCCCCCTCATGGCCTCGCCCCTGGCGCTCGTCTTCGCGCTCCAGTTGCTTCGCATCTTCCAGTCCTTCGAGATCGAGCAACTGTTGGGCGTGCCGTTCAGCTTTTTCGTTTACTCCACCATGATCTTCGACATGGTGCGAAGAGAGCCGCCGCTTTATGGTCAGGCGACGGCACTGGCGAGTATCACGCTTTTGGTGGTGGCGCTCATCATTCCTATGCAGCGGTGGATTCTCCAGCGGCGGCACTACACCACCATCACCGGAAGCTTCAAGCCCGGCCTCATTGACCTGGGCAAGTGGAAGTGGCCGGTCTTTGGCGTTGCCGGCGCGCTCATTGTTGTGCTCACGCTGTTGCCGGCCGTTATCCTGGTGCTTGGCAGTTTCATGACGCGCAGCGGCTTCTTCAATATTAATCCGGTTTTCACGCTGGAACACTGGAAGCTGGCGCTCACGGACCACGCCTTCGTTGACGCTCTTAAGATGACGCTGATCTTGGCGACCACGGCCGCGCTCCTGGGCCCTCTCGTCTTCTCGATCTTGGCGTACATCATGGTCCACACCCAGTGGGCCGGGCGCGCGGTGCTCGACTACATTATTTGGGGTTCGGCAGCAATTCCCGGCATCCTGTCCGGCTTGGGGCTGCTCTGGCTTTTTCTGGGGGACTTTCCGCCGGGCAGCGGCTTTAGGCCGCTGGCGTTTATGTATGGGAGTATCTACGCCCTGCTCTTAGTCGTCATCATTCAAGGCAAGACAACGGGAACCAATATTTTTAAGGGCATGTTCGTACAGGTGGGGAAAGACATGGAGGAGCAGGCCAGAGTCTCCGGCGCAGGCTGGCTACGCACATACTTTCGCGTCTGGATCCCACTGCTCATGCCCACATGGATCTTGATCGCTACGCATACTTTCGTCATCGCGGCCAATACCACCAGCAGCATCATCCTGCTCGCAGACCGCAGCACGCGGACGCTCTCCATTCTCGCGTTGGAGTTCGCGTCGCCGGAGATCGCCATGTTGGAGGAAGCGAGCATCATCAGTATCTTTCTCATCGTGCTCACGGTGGGCATCGCGAGCGTGGCTCGCGCCTTTGGCCTGCGCCTCGGGGTGCAGCACGAGCACCGGTTAAGCGGGAGCGTCCCTGATGGTTCAGCGGAGATATCGGGCGGTGCCAGGCCTAAGGACAGGTAACGCCGTGAAGAAGACCTTATCGACCACAGACATGTCTCAGGCGGGGGCTGCTGGCACAACGGTGGGCGCTGATAAGACCGAAGCTGCCATGCGGCTGGTGGGCCTGTGGAAGACATATCCCGGAGGCGCGCAGCCTGCGGTCAGGAACCTCTCATTGGATGTATGCAACGGGGAAATCGTTACTCTGTTGGGTCCGAGCGGCTGCGGCAAGACCACTTCTCTTCGGATGGCGGCCGGCCTGGAGGTGCCCGATCAGGGAGACATTTTCTTTGGCGACCACCCCGTTGTCATGATGTCGCGCCGACTCTTTGTCGCTCCCGACAAACGCAAGGTCGGCATGGTGTTTCAGTCCTATGCGATCTGGCCACACATGACGGTGGAACAGAACGTTGCCTTCCCGCTCCAGTCGCGCAAATGTCCGCGGCGGGAAATCAAGGAGCGGGTGCAGCGGGCACTGGAGCTGGTGGGCATGGGTGGATTCGAGGACCGCCCCGGGCCTCTCTTGAGCGGCGGACAACAGCAGCGAGTGGCGCTTGCGCGTGCGCTGGTGAGCGAGCCGCGGGTGCTGCTTTTGGATGAGCCTTTCAGCAACCTCGATGCCAAGCTCCGCGAGCACATGCGCATCGAACTGAAGCTGCTCCAGAAACGGCTCAAGATCGCGGTGCTGTTCGTCACACACGACCAGATCGAGGCGCTCAGCCTGTCGAATCGCATTGCGCTGATGAACTCCGGCGTGGTGCAGCAACAGGGCAGCCCGCGTCTGCTTTACGAAGAGCCTGCCAATGAATTCGTGCGGGATTTTCTGGGCCGGACCTTGTTGTTCCGAGGCAAAGTGCATAGCAGCAACCCCGCCGGTCAAATGGCGATCGCTCTCGAGGGCGCGAGGGACTGCATTGTTTTTGGGCGCAACTACGACACCGACGGCATCAAGCCGGGCGCGCCGGTCTTCATTGCGGTGCGGCCTGAGGATGTGCAGATCTTCCCCGCCATGGGGTCTGAAGTGCCGCCGGGAATGATCGGGGGCAGAGCCCAGGCTGCTTTGTTCATCGGAGAACGAATCGAATACCAGGTCGAGGTCGACGGGCAAGGCGTTATTGTGATTTACGGCGAGCGCCACAATCCGGTGGCGGAAGGGAGCAGAGTTTGGCTGAAGCCCCGTCCTGATGGGCACAGCGCCTGGGCGTCGGACTGGTCGCATTTATCCCGGGCCGTAGGTGCGGGCGCATGAGGTCGCTCACCATCCCTGGTTTGTCGCGAAACCCATGAGCCAAAATTGTCGCAAACGCATAACCACAGGAGGTGGAACATGATTCTGAGGTTCTGTCGGCTCATCCCGGTCACCGCGGGACTTCTGGTGCTCTTGAGCAGCGCGTGGAGTTCGCTGTCGGCTGAGGAGTTCTACAGAGGGAAGACTATTCGCTTCATTGTCGGCTTCGCTGCCGGAGGCGGTTACGACGCGTACGCTCGTACGGTGGCACGTTACATCACCCGGCACATCCCAGGCAATCCCGCGACGGTGGTCGAAAACATGGACGGCGCCGGCAGCGTGATTGCCGCCAATTACATCTACAACAAGGCTGAGAAGAACGGTTTAACGGTGGGAATATGGACGGCCCAGAACGTCTTCAATCATATGATGGGCGATCGCAGCCTGCGCATCGACGGGAGAAAATTCGGCTGGATCGGCTCGCCGAGCAAAGATTCGGTGGCGTGCGCGATAATGGGTTTTACCGGTCTCAAGACTTTCGACGACATCCTCAAATCCAAAAAATCCGTGCGCATGGGCGCCACACGAGCCGGCAATACCACGCAATTGCCGGAAATGCTCAACCGCTGGGCGGGCGCAAACTTTGAAGTGATTCCCGGTTATACCGGGACTTCTAAGATCCGTCTCGCGATGCGCTCGCGGGAAGTGGACGGCGCTTGTTGGACCTGGGATTCCATGCGGTCCACGGCACGCGCTCTGCTCGACGCCAACGGCGACGACAAGATGATTCCCTTTATCATCAATGGCAAGTGGGAAGACCCCGAGGTAAAAGACATCGCCCAGTTTCACGACGTGATTAAAGGTAAAGACAACCTCCACGCCTTCGATACCTGGAACGCAGCCAACGAATTTGCTCGGCCGTTCTCGCTGCCGCCAGGCTCGCCGCCTGAAGCGCTCAGCGTTTTGCGCAAAGCCTTCAGAGCCACGATGGAAGACAAGGACTACAAAGCGGATGCGGAGAAATCCAAGCTTACGGTTGACTACATTTCCGGCGAGGAAGTCGAGCGGTACGTCAAGCAGATTTACTCGGCCTCGCCCGAGGTGAAACAACGACTCGAGTTCTTGTTCAGAAAACGGCCGACTTCTTAACTCGGGAGGCTCTATGTTCGAGTACCTGCACGCATTCAACGAAGGCCTCATCAGGGTTTTGCCGCTCTCGACTCAAGGCACCGAGACGTTTCTCTACATGATGCTGGGGATGGCGATCGGATTCGCCGTCGGCATTCTCCCTGGTCTCGGCGGCGCGACGACGTTGGCACTCATGTTGCCGTTTATTTACAACATGGATCCATACTCTGCGTTTGCCTTCCTTCTTGGCTCCAACGCTGTCACCGCCACGACGGGAGATGTGACATCGGTACTTTTCGGCATACCGGGTGAAGGGATATGCGCCGCAACGGTGGTCGATGGCCATCCGATGGCGAAGCGAGGTGAAGCCGGCCGTGCCCTCGGCGCTGCGCTGATGAGCTCTCTTGTCGGCGCGGTTTTCGGCGCACTGATCCTCGCCTTGGCGATTCCCATTGTCAGCCCGTTGGTGCTGTCGATCGGTTCGGCCGAATTTTTTATGCTCGCCGTTCTCGGCGTGAGTTTTGTCGCGTCCTTGAGCGGCTCCAACGTTCCTAAAGGGTTGCTTGCGGGCGCGTTCGGTTTGGTGCTGGCGATGGTGGGTCTCGACCCGATCGAAAGCGTGCCGCGCTTTACCCTTGAAGGCGTGCTGGGCGAAGACAATTCGCTGTTTCTCTGGGATGGAGTTTCCTTGATCGCCGCTACCGTCGGGCTTTTCGCCATACCGGAGATCATCGATCTCGCGGTAAAGGGGACGAGCATCGCCGGTAGCAATAAGCCGGGCAAATTGGGAGGGGTCTTCGAGGGGATCAAGGATACTTTCCGACACTGGAAACTGGTGCTGCGCTGCAGCGGCATCGGCGCCTATATCGGTCTTATTCCCGGCATGGGTGGCGGGCCGGCGCAGTGGCTCGCCTACGCCCACGCGGTGCAAAGCTCATCGGATAAGGATCGCTTCGGCAAAGGCGCGGTGGAAGGCGTCTTGGGTCCCGGAGCGGCGAACAATTCCAAAGAAGGCGGCTCGCTGATTCCAACCCTGGCCTTCGGCGTCCCCGGCAGCGTTTCGATGGCGATCTTGCTCGGCGCATTCATCATTCAAGGCATCGTACCCGGTCCGGATCTTTTGAATCCGGCCAAGCATCTCACGCTGACGTTTTCGTTCGTCTGGATCATCGTCATTACCAATATCATCACAGTGGCGATCTGCCTGCTCTTTCTCAATCAGCTTGCCAAGGTCACGTTTGTGAAGGGGACCTATTTGATTCCGGGGCTGCTCTTTTTGATCTATCTTGGCGGCTTCGCTGTGAAGAATAGCTTTGGCGATATGCTCGTAGTGCTGCTTTTCGGCGCGCTGGGCTGGTTCATGGTGAAGTTCGACTGGCAGCGACCGCCCTTGCTGCTGGGCTTGGTCCTCGGTGGGATCGCCGAGAATAATCTGTTCATCGCCAATCGCATTTACGGATACAGCTGGCTCTGGCATCCGGGCGTGCTGGTGATCGGCTTTATCATCCTCGCCGGGACTCTCTATCCGTATCTGCAGGCTCGCTTGCGAGGATTCAAGGAAAAAACCGAGCCCCCTACGGCGCTCAAACAGACTTCATCAATCAAGACGGTGCGCCTGCCTTTGGGCACCCGAATGGCGCAAACGGTTTTTGCCTCTTTCATGGTCGGCATCTTTGCCTACGTTGTTTACGAGGCAAAATTTGGCTTCGGCGCCTTCGAGCCGCGCGCGGCTTTATTTCCGTGGGTGATCGGCGTGCCGAGCCTGACCTTGGCGCTCTACGTGTTTGCCAAGGAAGCTTTGGCGTCGACGCGCCAAGTGAAGGTCGGAGAAATGTCCTTGGCGGAGATCGAGCCTGAAATCGATCCCATCGTCGAGCGCCACAGGACCGTTTCCATCGTCTTTTGGATCGTGGGTTTCTTTATTGCCATCTGGATCCTCGGATTTGTTCCTGCGTCGGCGGTGGCAACGTTGCTGTATTTGAAGTTCGGCGCGGGGGAAAAATGGCCGATCACGCTCGCCCTCAGCGTGGCGTGCTGGCTGTTTTTCTTCGGCGTGTTTGATTTCGCGCTTAACCTGCCCTTTCCGGCCGGCGCGTTTTTCGACTGGGTGCACGTTACGGTTCCCCCTGTTCGAAATTTATTTGCCGCCATCGGTTAACGGGATTCGCGAGGGAACGCGAGCGCGGTCGGGAGGATGAAATAAGTAACTTGGCGGTCCTAAGAGGCGTGTGCAATGCTGGATGCGCGCCGCACCGTGTAAGCTGCGGAGACCAACCGGCCGATATCTTCACCCAGCTTTATGCGACCCGCCGGCTGATCCCGGCACGTCGGTTCTGGTTGGAGCAGTTTCTCAAAAAAGGAGAAACCCATGGCTCTCATGCGCGTTTTGCTAACCCTGTTTTTCTCCCTTTCGTTTTTCGTGCTGGGCCACGCTCAGGAGAGCATAAAGTTCCCCGTGGCGGCCTCCTCCAAGGTGCTTGGTTTTGCTCCGCTTTGGGTGGCTTCAGGAAAGGGATTTCTCAGACAGCAAGGACTAGACGCTGAGGTAACGGCGATCCGCGGTACCGTGCCGACCATGCAAGCGTTGGTCTCAGACTCCATCTACGTGGCGCTTGCTGCAAATGACGGCATTATCGGGCTTGTGGAGAAAGGGATGGATCTGGTGATCGTCGCCGGGGGAAGCAAGACTACACATATGATCATGGGCGGAAAGGAATTCAAAACCTTCGAAGACTTACGTGGCGCGACCATCGGATCTTCCACCTTAACCTCCGGAACAGCTTTTCTCCTCAGACGAGTGCTAAAAACCAAGGGTCTCGAATACCCAAGAGATTACAAGCTGGTCAATGTCGGAGGGAGCGGTCCGGCGTTCGCTGCTCTCAGCACGGGAAATATTGCCGCGGCGATACTCGCCGTGCCGATTAATTTTCGCGCGCAGGAAATGGGATTCAATTTGATCGGCAAAGTGACAGATGTCTTTCCAAACTATCTGCTCTCTAGTTTTTCCGTTCGGCGCCAGTGGGCCGCCGAACACCGTAACGAAGTCGTCCGTTTCTTAAAAGCGGTGTTGCAGGCGCGCAAGTGGCTCGAGGACAACAGGGAGGCCGGAGCGGAATTCTTAGCGAAGGAACTTGACCTCAAACCAAAGCTCGCCAAGAAGGGACTGGATTACTACCTCACCCATCGGGCGTGGGAACCGGATCTCAACATCGATATGGATGGGCTAAAGACGGTGGTCGAGATCTACGCGGAGCAGGCGGAAATGAAAGGCCCTATTCCAAGTCCGGAAAAGTACGTCGATCTGAGTTATCTGCAGCAGGCTTGGAGAGAACTCGGCAGGAAGTAATTGCTAGATCAATGGGGTTATAGAATTATCGACGACGATCGCAGCGCCACATTGATTATGGCTATCCAGATGAGTTGGACGCATCGTCGTCCCGACATCAATGCTAAATACTGAGCTGGACTTTCGTCAATATTTCAACTCCACCAGTAAAACGAGGAGACTCAAATGAATCTTGTACTTCCGTTCTTATTCCTGTGCGCATTTTCGGTGGTGGCAACTGCTCCTCGCGTCGACGCGCAGGACGAATCCTTCTACAAGGGCAAGACTATAAAGGTGATCGTCGGTTTTACTTCCGGCGGTTTCTACGACCGCTGGTCGCGTCTGCTGGCGCGCTACGTGCCCAAATATCTGGCGGGCAGTCCGGAGATGGTCGTGCAGAACATGCCGGGAGCGGGCGGCTTGATCGCCGCGAATCATATGTATGGTGTGGCGAAGCCGGACGGTGTGACCGTTGGCATGCTTTCCTACGGCATGTATTTGGACCAGCTCGTCGGCCGCAAGGAAGTTCAATATGATGTGCGCAAGTTCGGCTGGATCGGCTCGCCGGAGAAGAGCGACGTGCTTATGTATATGCGCAGCGACTCTCCCTACAAATCCCTTGACGACATTCGCAAGGCGACCACACCTCCCAAATGCGGCTCCACTGGAACCGCCGGTACCGACTATATCTTGGCCCGTCTCCTTGAAGATACCCTCGGTCTAAAGATCGACACCGTCTTGGGTTACCCGGGCGGAAGCGAGATCGATCTGGCGGGTGGAAAAGGGCGAGGTGCAATGCCGTGGACTTACCGCCGCGCCGTATTTCGGACGGGAACCCTTTTTATCTTGGCGCAAGAGAAACTTCGTCAACGTGCTGGTTTACGGCGGCGTCAAGCGCGACCCGCGCATTCCCGACACGCCGACAACGAAATCTTCGATAAAGAGAAGACGCCGGAAGAAAGCCGTCGCGTCGCCGACGTCATTTTGCGCGGCGGCGATTTTGGCCGGCCCTGGGTCCTGCCTCCCGGAACGCCCACAGAGCGAGTGAAAGAGTTGCGTGACGCCTATGCCAAAGCGATGGCCGATACTGGACTTTTGGACGAGGCGAAGAAGGGCAAGATGGAAGTTGAATTTGTGCGCGGGGAAGAGCTGCAACAGCTGGCGGAAAGGATGATCGGCCAACCACCCGGCGTGGTCGCGCGGGTAAAAAAGCTGCTCAGTAAAAATTAAAGCCAAAATCGAATTTAGAACCACCGCGGGAGGTCATCTATGGTTCACCGATTGATCAGCGCTTCGTTAACCTTATTGTTAGTTCTGTGGAGCTCGGTAGGCGTTGCGCAAACGCCGTATTACGCCGGCAAAACCATAACGATGATCGCGGGTACTAAAGCCGGCGATGTCTACGATATGTATGCTCGGCACTTTGCCCAGCACATGCCGAAGTACATTCCCGGCAATCCCAACATCATCGTGCAAAACATGCCCGGCGCCGGTTCCATGATTGCCGCCAATTTTGTCTACAACGTGGCGGGTAACGACGGCATGACCATCGGCGCGATTTTCCCGGCGCTTTATTTCGATCAAGTGGTTGGCCGTAGCGAAGTGAAATACGATTGGAGTAAATTTGTCTGGATCGGCAGCCCCGTCACTTCGAACCATTTGCTCTACATGCGTGCCGATTCGCCGTACAAAACGATTCATGATGTCGTCAAGGCATCCCCTGCTCCTAAATGTGGCGCCTCGGGAACCAGTTCCACCGGCTACTACATCCCAAAGCTTTTAGACGAGGTTATCGGCACCAATTTCGATATCGTGCTCGGTTATCAAGCAGGTCAGGATATCGATTTGGCCGTCGAGAGAAATGAGCTCGTTTGTCGCTCTTTCACGTTGACCGCCTTTTTTGCGCGCGAACCCTTCACCACTTGGCGCAAGAACAAATTCGTAAATGTGCTGGTGCAGACGGGAAGAAGGCGGGACAACCGGCTAAAAGACACGCCGACGATCCATGAACTCATGGACCAGTACAAAACGTCGCAGGCGGGACGGAATCTGGCGACACTGGTTCTCGCAGGTAGTGAATTCGGACGGCCTTATGTGATGCCCCCGACCACTCCCGTGGGGCGGGTGAAAATCATTCGTGAAGCTTTCGAAAAAACATTGAAAGATGAAGCGGCTATCGCTGATGCCACGAAAAAGAAACTAGAGATTGATCCTTCAACGAGCGATGAGCTTGAAAAACTCGCCAAGGAAGTCATCAGTCAGTCGCCTGATGTAGTCGCCAAGATGAAAAAACTGCTCGTCAAGTGAGATGAAAGGGCTTTTACCGAAGAGCGAGAATTATGTCCATACAGCAATTTGCAATCGGCTTTGAAAGAACTCAGCGGGAGATAATTCTGATCGATGAACCCGTCAATATTGTTCTGATAAGTGGGCTCGCTTTTTAGCCCCGCATCTGAGCAGAAGCATTCCGGGAAATCCCGATATCGTGGTGCAAAACATGCCTGGCGCGGGGACGGTGATTGCGGCCAACCATTCCGGCGATCTAGGCCGCCCCTTTTTTGGACCCCCAGGGATGCCTGCGGACCCGGTCAATATCTTACGCGAAGCCTTTGCTAAGGCCATGAATGACGAGGGGCTATTAGCTGAGGCTAAGAAAAAGAAATGGGATCTGGATCCCCTGAGCGGCGAGGAGTTGGAGACAATAGCCAAAGAAATTATGGTTCAGCCGCCGGAGGTCATCGAACGAATCAAAAAATTGCTGGAGAAATAGGGACGATGTTTCAGAGGTTAAAAAGGGGGGAATATGCGTATCGGAAGATACGGTCATGAAATGAAATTCAATTATTTAGGAACAGCGGAATTACATTACGCTTCGTGTCTTGTGTCTGCAGCCCGCTCCGAGTGAGGTAGCCGGCAACTTTTTCGGGGACTTAGATGGAAACAAAAACAGACCGCTTAAAAATCTCTGCCGACGTATGTGGATTTGTTATCTCGAAGAAGCATTAAAAAAGCTCGGCCGGAGACAATTTAAAAAGAAAGGAGGTGAAATACACATGTTACAGAAGGTAGTGAGTTCTTTCGCGGTGGTGCTGTTCACCCTTTCCCTGGCAGGCTCCGTCTACGGCGAGGAAATGACGGGCAAGATAACCAAGGTTGGAGACGAAGGACGTGAAATCACCGTAAAGTCAAAAGGCGGGAAGGAGGTCACCGTTAAGATTAGCGGTAGTCGCACCACTCTTGATGGCATTAAGAGCCGTTCTGAGTTGAAGGAAGGGCAAAGCGTAACGGTAGAACACGAAGCCGGCGCAGCCAAAAAAGTGAAGGTGACAAAGTAAGGCTATTGCTATTCAGAACGGAAGAAAGCTCGCAAATAGGGGCGCCGAAATCGACGCCCCTATTTGCTAACGAATCGTAGTATTCAGAAAAGAGAAACGCGGCGCACGCTTACTCTCCACGATATCAAAGTAGCGGTGTAGCGGCCGATTATCGGCGGAACTTTTACAGGCCCGAGATATTCTGGTCACCGATGATCCGCACGTGATAGGTACGAGTGAATAGGACGGATGGAAATACCTCGATCCTGCAGGTACTGTTTACATTGGGCGATGGAATATTCGCGATAGTGGAAAATCGAAGCAGCGAGAGCAGCGCTCGCTTTCCCTTGGGTGAACCCCAAATAAAGATGTTCGAGTTCCCCAACACCGCCGGATGCGATTACGGGGATCGTGACGCGATCGGCAATCGCGGCGGTCAATTCGAGATCGTAACCTGCCTTCGTACCGTCGCGATCCATACTGGTTAACAGGATCTCGCCAGCCCCGTAGCTTTGCATCCGTTCGGCCCACTCGCAGGCATCAATCCCTGTCGGGCTCCGTCCTCCGTGGGTAAAGACTTCCCAGTGATCGCCGACTCGCTTGGCGTCGATCGCCACGACGATGCACTGGCTGCCGAATGATTCGGCGGCCTCGCCGACGAACGCAGGCCGGTTAACCGCTCCAGTATTGATGGAAACTTTATCGGCGCCGGCGTTGAGGAGATTGCGAATACCTTCCGTCTTATTGATTCCACCCCCCACCGTTAGCGGGATAAAAACCTGTTCGGCCGTGCGCGCGACAACGTCGAGAATAATTCCGCGGTTCTCGTGCGACGCCGTAATATCGAGAAAGCAAAGCTCATCGGCCCCCTCTCGATCGTAAACGCGGGCGATCTCCACTGGATCGCCGGCGTCCCGCAGCTCCAAAAATTTAACCCCTTTGACAACTCGCCCGGCTTTCACATCCAGGCAGGGAATGATCCGCTTTGCCAACATTGGTGGAAAACAGTCTAACGGACACCTACCGGGTTCACAAGTTCGAGTGTCTTTTTGACCGCCAGCTGAAAATAAATAAAGAGTTTCTGTCACTAATCACCTGGAGCGGGGAACGCGTGAAACTCCCGGCGATGACGACAGACATCTTGACACCTCCGTTCATGAGCTAAGTCATTGGAAAATAGCTGAAATCGCTCGTACTCGAGAGCCGATAGACGTACGACCTTAGCCTCGGAATATTGGGTATATTCGATAAATAGCCGCCAATTAGTCGCAACATCTCCATTAATGGCCTAAATATTTTTCCTTAGTCTACAACTTTAGACTTGACAGGTCGTACCACTTAGGCTAAAAAACGCCGAAAGTAATACCAATTGTGTATAAAATTTTTAGAGGCAAAAGGAGGCAAGGATGAAGACACGGTTTTGGGCGTTGAGTGTGCTAGCT
>DASPXM010000313.1:0-6793 GCA_035637295.1 Verrucomicrobiia bacterium | reverse complement strand
CGTCTGCCATAAACACGGCCTGATAAATGTACTTCGCACCGGAATGCATGGCCTCCACGGCTGCGGCGGCAGCAGCTGCGAAGTTCCCCTCATTACCGAGACCAACTTCGGTCACGACGTGCCCCGCCAAGCGGAGTGAATTGAGGAAATTGCGCTCGTGCTCAACACCTTTGCGCGCAATCAAATCAACGTATGCGTTGCTGAAACTTGGACGAGTGAGTTCGCCCAGCGCGACGGCAAGGTCAAGCTGACTCAAATGCTCGCAGGCAACGAAATTCGCCAAGTCCGAGGGAGAGAAAAGAAGGTGGTCACCGCGCAGCTGCATCTAGTTTCCGAGGTCACGCAACTGATGCTCATAAAGTGCGAACTGATTATGCTGCGTGATCGTTGATGGTGGTTTGGCTCGCAGACGTGCCGACTGCTGTGCGTACTCAATGAGCGAGAGTAGTCGTTCTTTCTCAATGGTCATACGTTAGCTGGCGCTTGAAACTCCACCATAAGGTCTGGACTGACGTCCTTCGCTGCGTATTTTAGTGGGTCTGTGATTAGCGCGTCAAATGTTAAAACGTGAGATCGGGGCCACGAATAGGGGCTGGGCCTCGGATTTCACGCATAAAACCAGGAACTAGCGTCAGACAAACCTATATTTTCTACTCGCTGTTGCTTTCGAAGACCAGTGCAAAGCGTCTGCATCACACGGCGCAGGTTCGCTCTACGTACGAACTCTTCTGCCGGTTTACCTAAGCCTCCGCTCAACACCGCTGGCACTTTCCGCAAAATCTTTCGCTTATGCTTGGTTAGTAACCCTCCAATGCTCTATATCGCGGTAGCGAAACCAGATATTTTGCATCACTTCTGAAACTGGTGTCCGGCGGATCTCGGTGAAATGATGGACGAGGTTACCCATCAACACAGAGGCATACAACGGGCAGCAAAATTGCTTTGGGTCGCTTCAGAAAAACCGGATCGCGTTCCCGATGCTGATCGTCTCTAAAGATTGCCTGCCCCAATTGCCGCAAACTAGCAATAAGGTTTGGCTACCCTATACGTGACCCAATGAGCTGAAAGGCGGGTTATCCTGGAGCGTGTTCCTCTTCCAAATGCAATTCTTTTGGAAGTGAAATTTCAAATCTTTGCGCCAGTCTGTTAAGAAAATCTTTATCACTCTCGTCGGATCCCTTTTCAATTCCAAATAATGACGATGCCACGTCTTCGGTAGTTTTCAAATGTTGCGACAAGATAGGATCTTGTTTCAGCACGGCCTGAAAATACGATTTTGCAAGGCTGAATTTAGCGCGTTCTTGATAGTGCTTGGACATTCCTCGGTTCACCCCGAAGAAGACGATCACAATTAGTGCGCTAGTGGCAACCGCCAGGCCGGCGGCCTGCCAGTAGTCTTCAAAGATCGGAAATGTCGCGCGAATAAAGAGCAATGCACCCGTCTGCACTAAACAAGCGATCAAAACGAGCACGGCGCCTGTCACAAAATCGGCTTTCTGTGACGCTAAGTTCTGGATTTGGGTAATGTTAAAATCGAGATATGTCTGTGACACCTTGGCAATCAAGTCGGGCGAAAGGCGAGAAACACCCTTCAGTACGAACATCACTCCCGTCAAGCCTAAAATGGCGGCGATGATGCTTGCGAACCGATCAATCAGCATACACAGTTGCTCCCGTATCCAAAAACCTTCTAGTCATGCTGGCGCAAGAGGCGGGCAAACATAACGCGACTAACCCGCGAGAGTCAATCGTAAAAATATAGGTGTTTATAGTTAGAAGGGGCAAAGAATAAAGACGAAATTACGCGCACAGGCGAGTGCGCCGGCAGGATTGCCGGTCAACACTCGCTTGTTCGATTCTTACCCAAAAGCGCAAACCGATTACTTATTCGGCTGCGAAACGACCCGCAGATATGGCTTAAGTGTCTTGTAACCCTGCGGGTACTTCTTCTTGGCGTCCTCATCGGAGACCGATGTGGGGATGATGACGTCCTGCCCCGGCTTCCAGTTGACCGGCGTCGCCACAGTGTGCTTCGCGGTCAGCTGCAGCGAATCGAGCAGGCGCAGCACCTCGTCGAAATTGCGGCCGGTGCTCATCGGATACACGAGCATGGCTTTTACCTTCTTGTCCGGCCCAATCAGGAACACCGAGCGAACCGTCTGGTTGTCCGCCGCGGTGCGTTTGCCGGGGGTCTCGCTGGCCGGGAGCATGTCGTAGAGCTTAGCGACCGTCAAATCCGCGTCGCCGATGATCGGGTAGTTCGGCGCATGCCCCTGCGTCTCCTGGATGTCCTTGGCCCAGGCCGTATGGTCACTCACCGGATCGCCGCTCAACCCGATGATCTTGCAGTTGCGCTTTTCGAACTCGGGCTTGAGGCCGGCCATATAGCCAAGCTCGGTGGTACAGACGGGCGTGAAGTCCTTCGGATGAGAGAACAGAATCGCCCAGCCATTACCGATCCACTCGTGAAAATTGATCTTGCCTTCACTGGTATCAGCGGAAAAATCTGGGGCCACGTCACCTAATCTAAGCGCCATAATTCAGTCTCCTTTCAGCACTAGTATTCTGGATCTTACCGCTAGCGCGATTCGAAGCGTTCGTCAATCGATCAATGATAAGGAACGAAGTCTTAACGAAGCCAAAACGAGCAAGCAAGAACGCGAGGTTGGCGCTGGTGTTTCTCCTGTTTCAAACCCGCAAGAATCGCCAGCCGAACTACGGATGCACACTTTCCAAAAACCAATCCGTGGGAATTTCGTGCCCGACTCCCTTTGCCTTAGCTTCATTGAAAACCGCGGCGCCGACGGCGGCAAATTGCAGGCCGATGCCGATATTATTGAGAAAGCATGTCGACTCGTCGGCGCTGGCGCGGCCGGGGACTTTACCGGTGACGAGCTCCTTTAGCGCCGGGGCTGACAGCCAAAAGGGATGCTCGACTTTTACCTCGCGCGCATGCGCCGGACCCTTGCGAATGATGTCGATGGCGTCGTGGGCTTCGATGCCTTCTTCGCCGTATCCGGCGACGTAGTTTTTCGGCGCATGCTGATGCGCGTGAATTACTAGCCGGTCGATTCGCCGGATCGTTTCGTCGCCGAGCTCCGGAACGCGGACACACGTCAGGTGCAATCCAGGTTTTACCCAATCGGGATTGACGACGCGGGTCAGAGAATTCGTCGTGGTGGCGATAATGTCGGCGACGCGCACCGCCGCTTCGGGAGATTCCGCCGCTCGCACTTCAGCGCTGACTTTGGCCTGGAGTTCTTTCACAAAAGCGTCGAGGTTGGCCTTGGTCGGGCTGAACACATTGACTCTTTTGATCGGCCGCACGGCGCACATCGCCGGCAAGTGGCTGCCTGCCTGCCAACCGGAGCCGAAGAGCGCCATCGTGCTGGCATCCTCGCGCGCAAGGTACCGGGCGGCGATCGCGCTGCTCGACGCGACGCGCATGCGTTGCACGACGCCGTCGGGAAACATCGCCAGCGGCTCGCCGGTAATGGTCGAAAACAACATGACGAGTCCGACGTACTTGTCACCCGGCGCCGCGGGAATTTTCGTTTTGATCGTTCTATCGCCCTGCTGGTTCCAACGGATAATATCCGAATTAATGCGCATGGCGACGATCGGCGGATCGTAAAGGCCGGCTTCCATCGACTTGAAAGCGTAAACGCCCGCCTCGTTCGACGACGGCAGAACCAGATCGGTACGCGGCCGGTTGATCGCCGTGCCTTTGTCCCAGCTACCGTAAGCCTTTTGTAGAGCATTGATGCAGGTATTGATAGACAGAAACGATTCGATTTCCTCGTTGCTGAGTATTAGCATGGTTGCTGGAATATCAACGCGGCTTGACATCGTCAAGACAGACTGGCTGGCAAACTGTTCTTGACTCGCAGAGATCATCTCGACTAGTTTCCAACGAGGGAGGATTTCCATATGAAGACCGTCGCCTTGCTTCACCCAGGAAACATGGGCTCGACCATCGGCGCTTGCGCGGCCACCAGCGGCGCGCGCGTGCTGTGGGCCTCGGAACAAAGAAGCGCCGCATCGCGGGCACGCGCCAAACAGGCCGGTTTGATCGAAGTGGAGAGTTTAGCTGCAGCCGTCGGTCAGAGCGATATCGTACTCTCAGTGTGCCCGCCGGAATTCGCGACGGAAATCGCCGTGCGTGTGGCCGCGCAAAAGTTCAAAGGCACGTACGTCGATGCCAACGCCGTGTCGCGCGCCACCGCGGAAGAGATCGGCAACATCGTCGCCAAAGCCGGAGCAAGTTTTGTTGACGGCGGTATCATCGGATCGCCAGTGAAGAAAGCGGGCACGACAAGACTGTATCTCTCAGGCGAAAAGGCCGAGGAGATCGCGCAGCTATTTTTAGCAAGCATGCTGGACGCGCGCAGTATCGGCGCCACTCCCGGCGAAGCATCCGCACTTAAAGTCGTCTACGCCGCCTGGACCAAAGGTACCGACGCTCTTATCCTCGCCATCCGCGCGCTGGCGGCCCATCAAGGCGTGGACCAAGCGTTGCTCGAAGAGTGGAGTATCTCCCAACCGGCGCTGGAAAATAAATGCGTGCGAGCCGCCGCCGTAGCGGCACCCAAAATGTGGCGATACGTCGGCGAGATGCGCGAGATCGCTGAGGCCTTCGAGGCTGCCGGTCTGCCGGCCGGTTTTCACAACGCCGCGGCCGAAATCTGCGAGCGCCTCGCCGGTTTCAAAGATCAGACCGATCCCGGTCCAACGGTCACCGCCGTCGTGGCAGCCATCCAGCAGTACCAATGAGATAGCTTCTATCGAGCGCTGCGCCGCTGTCCTCGAACGCCTGCTTTGGCCGCCAGGCTCGAAACGCGAAAACGGGGTTGTCACTTTCGTTCACGCATTGGGGGGCTTTGACATGCACGCACCGTTCTTATAGACATTTATGCGGGGGCCAGTGCTGAAAATACAACATCAAAGGAGCTGCTCCCGAACGGGAACATCGTGACAGACAATGGATAGAATTGGATACCTGTTATCGGAAGTACCCGTATTTTTTTTCATGATTTGGTTTGCTATCAGGCTGGTACAGTACCGCCGCCACCGACGTAATCTACCGATCGTCACGGAGAACGACCGGCGGATGCTTTTTCAACGGCCCAAGGAGCATCCAGGCAATTTCAGATTTTGTCTGCGGCTGATTTTGGCGATTTTAGCCGTTACAGCCGTGGGTTATCTCCAGTTCATTACGCTCGCTCCTTTGGGCGCCGCTATCCTGAGCGGCACGCTTCTGCTTACGAGCGTGACGATCGTACGCCGGTTGTTGATCGAGCAGACTTAATCTTTCGGTCAGTTCCGCACCTTTTTTCCTATTAGCGGCTTCGAGCATGTGGTAGAATTTACCATGGCTCGACGTCTGCCAGCTCGCCTTTCGGCGTGGACAGCTATTCCTTAACCAGCACGGTCACCTCCGTCTCGACTGGAGAATCCTGACTGAGTGAAGCTACGCCGACTGCGGCGCGCGTATGTTGCCCCTCCTTGCCCCAGAGCTGAACTAGCAAATCGGATTCGCCGTTCACTACCTTAGGCATATCGGTGAATCCCGGCGCCACGTTCACATAGCCGAGCACTTTGACGATACGTTCGACACGATCCAAGTCGCCGAGCGCCGCCTTCATAATCGCGAGATGGTTGAGCGCGCAGTTGCGCGCCGCTTCGTAGGCTTGTTCAAGCGTCACCGCATCGCCTACCTTGCCGCGATACTTGAGTTGGCCGTTGATACGGCCGATATTTCCGCCGATGAAAAGCAAGTTGCCGACGCGCACAAAGCCGATATAATTTGCTGCCGGCACCGGTGGATTGGGCAGCTCGTAGCCGAGCTCATTTAGCTTTTTTTCGATTTCCATAGATCTCTCCTTAGTAAAATAAAAAACCGTCCATTGGTAATACCGTTGGCTGGTAGTCATACCATTTTTTTCAACTTGTTCTCTATACGAAAATGACCGCATGCTCAGCAAAACACACCAGCTCAACTCAAGCTGGCCGACGGCTTCATCGTTATTTCCGGCGACGGACAAAAAGATCACGCGCCAAAAGATTATCACGAGTCAATCAACGGCATACCTGAGTAGCCGTATTCCATCGACGCTGGCAAGGATCTACGAAATCACTTCAGCGGCGTCCAAAGCGGGTCCGCGCAACCTTCGGGTGGGGCAAAGAATAGGGCCAGGCGGACGGTAAGGCAGCCCGACCATTCGCGTTATTGCCACCAAACCCGCAATCCCGTCGGAATCGCCTCGTATTGCCCAATACTCTCAGCTTTTGACCCAGTCGTAAACTTTTTGTCCCGAACTTCGTCTAATCAGTCAAACAAAACTATTCGCCTTTGAGGAGGGTATATGAACAAAGTCCGTAAACTGATTATTGGCACTACACTATTCGCCGTGTCTGCGCTCGCCGTCTTCAACACCCCGATGGCAGCGGCGCAGGAGGGACCGGGTAAAAGGCCGTTCACCCGTGGTGACCGCATGCTCGGCGGATTTGCCGGGGCGCCCCTGATCAGTATCGCGCTCAAGCACAAAGAAGAGCTCAACTTGACGACCGAGCAGGTAGGCAATCTGGAAAAGATCAGAAGCCATTACCAGAGCCAGGTTACCCCGATACAACAGCAACTAGCAGTGATCGATAAAGAAACAGCCACTCTCATGCAACAGACGCCGGCCGACTTGATTCAGATCAAAGCCAAAATCCAAGAGGCCGAGAAGTACCGCTCCGAACTTCGCTACTTGCGGGTCGAGGCGCTTGAAAACGGCCGGTCCGTGTTAAC
>DASPXM010000312.1:0-2248 GCA_035637295.1 Verrucomicrobiia bacterium | reverse complement strand
GCAGATAACTTCTTGACCGCGCGTCGTCTGCGCCATAATGCAAGTAAGATTGCCCATACTGCCGGAAGGAACGAAGAGGCCTGCTTCCTTTCCGAAAGTTTCAGCAGCCCGCGCCTGCAGGCGATTGACGGTCGGGTCTTCGAGGTAAACGTCATCGCCGACCTCTGCGTCGGCCATCGCCTTGCGCATGGCCGAGGACGGCTTTGTTACGGTATCGCTACGGAGGTCGATGATTTTGTCGCTCATATTAAAAGTACTTTCGTAAACTGTGATCAGTCTCTTCTGCTCTTCAATCCCAACGGGAAAGATTTCTCGCTTCGCCCGAAATGACAACCTAGCGCGAACAGAACCCCAATCTTCTCCGGTGAACTTTTGAACCTTGAATCTTTGAACGCCTATTCAAGCCGTCCTTCTATCTCTTGAATGATGGCCGCCGCCAGCGACGGCCTCACGAACGCGTTATAAATACAGTCATTCTGCAGCCACATGATGTCGGCACGCTGTTTCACCGCCTCGCGCATGTCGTGTTGAAGCTTTTCCTCCATGCAGTGCTGTTTGATTACGTCGATCACCATGTTGCCGTGGCCTTCGTCGTGGTATTCGTGCGCGCGGAAAAAATCCAGGCAGCTCGGCGAAACCCAGGGATAATATTTCTCCAGAGCTTCCCTTTCCTCTTTCATGCGCTTCGGCCCGCCACCTTCGAAAACCAGGCCGGTGCCGATCGCGACCGCCCAGTGGCTTTGCTGAACCAACGACACGTACATCTCCAGCGCAGCGCGAATCCCTGGGAGCGGCTCGTAATTTAGAATATCCTCGCGCCCAATCCCGATCCCCTCGGCGAACTGCACCCAGAGATCGCGGTGACTCGGATATTTGCCGCCGAAAAGATCTTCGCCCTCTTCCTCCACCATGTTTTCCAGCAGCATTCGGCGCAGCTCCGGGATCGGACACTTCTGATAGCGGATACCGAAGAAACGGTGGATGTTACGAAATTCATGAAACTGATTTCTTGCCCACCATTGAAGCTGCTCTTTAGTCAGTCTACCGGTCAATAGAAGTTGACGAATCGGATGAGGTTTGGGATGACGCTGCTGTAGAGTATGTTGCAGATCGGCGATGAGTTCTTCGGGACCAAGTAAACCGGCCATAAATCCTCCAACGGGCGAGATGCGTAGGGGACGATTTTTTCTCGCGCCAATCATAACCAAGTTATTGATGCTTCGCCAGTACGACTTCATGTTGTCTTTTAAGGCTGCCTTTACTAGCATGGCGGCGTGGTTTCGCTGTCATTACGCAAGCTGACAAAAAGGTTTGGTAGCGTTATCGCAGTCGACCAAGCGAGCCTGGACGTCGAGGCGGGTGAGTTCCTCGTTATCGTAGGTGAAAGCGGTTGCGGCAAGACGACTACCCTGCGACTCATCGCCGGGCTCGAACAGCCCGACAGCGGCACCATCTTCATCGGCGGCGCTCCCGTAAACGACGTTCCCGTCGGCCGGCGTAGCGTTCAAATGATTTTTCAAAACTACGCGCTCTGGCCGCATATGCGGGTATTCGATGATCAGCGCTACTCGAATCTGAGTCTGCCGCTGAAAGTACGAAAATGGTCGAGCGACAAAATCGCTGAATTCCTCCGTCCGCTGGCGTGGAAAATTGGCATCGAAGAAAGCTTCTTCAAACGAAAACCCTCCGAGCTCTCCGGCGGGCAACAACAACGCGTTGCGCTCGGCCGCGCGATGGTAACCTCGCCCAATATCATGCTCATGGATGAGCCGCTCAGCAACATCGATCCACCCAACCGGCTGAAAATGCGCCAGGAGATCTTGGCTTTTCACAAAGAGAACAAGTTGACGACGCTTTACGTGACGCACAACCTAGCGGATGGGATCGCGCTGGCAGATCGTATCGCAGTGATGCATAAAGGCAGATTCGAACAGGCCGATACGGCGGAGAATTTGATGCGCTCCCCCTCGACCGAATACGTCGCCGATTTTTTTAAGGCCGAGCATTTTGCCCACAGAATCAGCGCTCCCTAGAGAAATTCGATGAGACGAATGCTCGCAGTTTCGCTGTTCCTGTTTGTGCTCTCGCCGCAAACTGCTTATTCCTCGTGCCGGGATCTCGATGTCGCGAGTGGCTGGATTCGATCGGCGTACGCCGCCGAGCCCGACGTCACAATTGAGTTCTTTGGCCACAACTTTTTCCAGATTACCTCATCGAAGGGCACAAAAATTATCACCGACCCGGTCGC
>DASPXM010000311.1:0-2967 GCA_035637295.1 Verrucomicrobiia bacterium | reverse complement strand
GCAGCTCGATCGGCGCGGTCTTATGACTCAACCCGGCCGCGAAGAATTTCATATCACTTGGTTGATAAGGCTGTGACAGTGACCGGACGAGATCCGCGATCGCTGCTAACCGCCGGCGATGCTGTTGGAATCGACTCAGATCCGTGATAATTCACGATCAGACGCGAACCGCGTTGTCCGGTCAGGAACAACCAGCCCCATTGCAAGAGCACGCTGATTTTCAGACTGAGCTGAGACAAAAACGTGATGTGAATGAAAGCCCACGCCAGCCACGCAATGAGACCGTGCAGCCGAATTCTCCCACTCTGCAGAACTGCGTACCCCTTGCCGACGACGGCCATGGTGCCTTTGTCGAAGTAACGAAAAGGCTTGGGCGGCCTCTTGCCGGCAAGTTGGCGGCGAATCAATTTTCCAGCATAGCGTCCTTGTTGCATTGCAACCTGAGCAACTCCCGCCAGCGGTTTTCCGTCCTGATCGAGCGAGGCCGTATCGCCGATCACGAAAATTTCCGGATGATTTGGAACTCGAAGATCGGGTTGGATGCGCACGCGACCGGCGCGATCGGTCTCCACTCCTAACCATTTTCCGGCGGGGGAAGGCGTAACACCGGCCGTCCAGATCACTGTCTTGCTCGCAATTCGCTCCCCTGCGACAATGACTCCTTCGCTGTCGATCTTCTCGACCGCGTGGCCCAGGTGGATTTCAACTCCGAGCTTTTGCAGATGGAACTCCGCTGCCTCAGACAGACTCGGTGCAAAAGTGCCAAGGACGTTTCGAGCGGCATCGATCAAAACAATTCGTGCTGAAGTCGGATCGATCCGTCGAAATTCGGAAGGTAATGACGTCCGAACGAAAATAGCGAGCGCTGCCGCCATCTCGACGCCGGTGGGTCCGGCGCCGACCAAAACGAACGTCAACAAATCGCGGTGAAGATCGACATCTTCTTCCGCCTCGGCCTGCTCGAAGGCGCTGAGGATTTTGTTTCGAATACCGACTGCATCGGCCAGGCTTTTCAATCCCGGAGCAAACTTTTCAAATTCGTTGTGTCCGAAATAACTGTGTCGCGCACCGGTCGCGAGAATGAGGTAGTCGTAACGCACCGGCACATGCTGGCGATCTGCGTCGTTTACAAAAACGCAGCGTTGCGCCTTGTCCACGCCGGTAACCTCGCCCATGATCACCGTTGTATTTTTATGTATTCGTAATACTTCGCGGATTGGCGAACTCATTTGCGACGGCGCGAGTACTGACGTCGCTACCTGATAAAGAAGCGGCTGAAAAACATGATGGTTCGTTCGGTCAATGAGAATGGCTTCGACCGGCGCTTTCCCAAGCGCTTTTGCGGCAGCCAGACCACCAAAACCGCCGCCGACGATCACCACCTGCGGCGTTTTCGACCTCTGCTCATCCGGACCATCGATGGAATTGAGATTAGCATCGTTCATCTATCCCTTTCTCAAGCTTTCGAGCGCCGAAATTTCAGAGAATCTTGTTTTTCTCTCACTGGCGCCCGGCGACAGCGAATGGGCTTGATGACGGATGAACGCGCTCGTTAATCGAGCCAGAGACTGATCAGCAGAATCAGGATAAGCGTGGTTACACCGAGCCACGGGATAGCGACGACTTCGATCCTTACTTTGCGAACGGCCGGGATGTCGTTGTCGACGTTCGGATCGCGGTCAAAGAATCGGTGGCGATTGCGAAAGATATATGCGCCGAATAGCAAATAGATGATGAAGAAAAATGTCGCGGCGATTCGAAGAGCCGGAAGAGCTGCCGGATTAATCAGTGCGAGCATATTAGGTATAGACGCGATCATTTTCCGAGCCATTCGGGTTTGCTTGATCCACGCGGAACCAGCACGGTTCGGTAGGCGCCGGGTGTGCGCGACAATACGATCTGGTCGGTCATGCCCTGATAAGTGCCAAGCGGTGTTTCCGCGGTAAACAGGTCCGGAGCGATGTACTTGTGCTCGTCGGTAGAGTCCGCGGTCGCTTTCGCGTAGGCCTTGTCGAAGATGCCTAACGAGAGCAACCACAACACGGTCCGCGTTAGCGAAACGACGACCCGATAGCTGCCGCCTTCGATTGCGCGCCGGCGCAACGCAGCGAGAATCCCAGTTGTGCCTAACCAGCCAACGACATTATCGGCAATGGGGACAATTGGCGGCTGCTTCGGCCGAGTCGGGGAACCTTCGATCGTAAAGAGGCCAGACACTGCCGCGCCAATCTCATCGAAACCGGGTCGATTCGACCACGGTCCCTCCTCACCGTGCATAGCGACGATTGCATGAATCAATCCGGGCTTCTGCGCACAAAGGGATTCGGCATCGAGGCCGTGCTTCTTCAGAAATCCAGGGCGCTTGTTGGCAAAGAATACATCGGCATCCTGGAGTAGCCGATTGAACCGTGCGCGATCTTCCTTCGCATCATCGAGTATCGTTGAGCGCATGCCCACCTGGACATCCCAAGCGAAGGCTTCGATCTCCGAATCGCGCGGTCTCCAGATGTTGAGCACGTCCGCGCCGTATAGAGCCATGTCTCGGCCCATCCCGGCTCCGGCGATCACGTGACCCATTCCCAATGCGCGGATACCAGCGAGAGGAAGATTGTCACCGTTCGCCTTGAGCGGAACCGGGTCGCTGTCCCCAATCTTCTCCACGGTAATCAGCGGCATCTTTGAGAGGACGTCGGTGTATTGGGGTTCCCGACGAAATTCCTCGTTCGTACGCACCATTGCCAGAACCAGCCCTTCGGCCGCCGCGGCCTCTTCTAGTTCCACAGCGTCCCATTTGCGTATGGCGTTGTTAATGGATTCGGTACTCGGGCTGCAGCCGAGAAAATCGAGGGTGCGCACGAGGAGTTGAGGATAAATGTCTAGCGCCAGCACGTACCGCCCATCGCGTGTCTCGCGAAAAAACGCATCCCCCATCTTTAGGAATGGGCTAACCGCATAGCCACCTGGGGA
>DASPXM010000310.1:0-12770 GCA_035637295.1 Verrucomicrobiia bacterium | reverse complement strand
GGCCGTGTGCGGCCGCAGCAACTGCTTGCCACCGGTGAGGTGCCCGTCGTTCTTGCCACGGCGACCGGCGCGATCACCTCACACATTCTCGGCGTCAAAGACCAGGTGTTGGTTGCGACCATCACCAATAAAGTCGGGACGTCCCTTTTCGCTAAAGCCGACATCAAAACCGTTGAAGAGCTAAAGGGTAAGACCGTCGCGACCGGCAGGCCCGGAGCATTCCTAGATGCAATGGTGAGATATGTGCTCAGCAGCAAATTCGGACTTGTTCCCGATCGCGATGTGAAATTATTGTCTTCCGGCGAGCCTTCGCTCAGCTTGCAGGCGTTGGAGCGCGGTGTGGTGGATGCAGCGGTGATGTCGACACCCTACGTGTTCATTGCGCGCAAAGCCGGCTTGAGGGAGCTGGCCAATTTCGACAAGCTCGGTGTCGAGTATCCCTATACGAGCGTGACCGTTCTGCGGCAAACTGTCGCCAAGAATCCGCACCTGGTGGAAAGATTCTTGAAGTGTATCGTCGAAGGGATCTATATATTTAAGACGAACAAAACCAAGACCGTGGCGGTTTTCAAACGATACATGAAAGGCGCCGATGACGAGATCCTCGAAGAGACGTATCAAAGCACTCGAGGCACCTTGGAAGATGCGCCTCACCCGTCCGTGCAGGTCGTGAAGGGAGCCCTCGACATGCTGTCGTCGCAGTACCCGCAGGCAAAGCAAACCGACGCGAGCTTGATTGTCGAGCCGTCGTTAATGAAAAAGATCGATGACAGCGGATTTGTCCGGGCGCTGTATAAAAAGTGACGCAAGACAGACGGTGGGCGATTCGTTCAAATGACTATGTAATGGCTAACGCAACTGAAAAATCAAAGATAGGACACATCACGATCGCCACAGTGCGTAGCCGCGAAGCGGCGCGGCGGATAACCGCCAAGCTCGAATCTGCTGGAATCGAATGTTCCCTCATTGACGAAAGGAGCTCAACGGTTGGCGGGCTGGGTAGACTGCGCGTGGGCGGCATCAAAATACAAGTAGAGCGATCGGATGTGACGCGCGCCGTGCAATTGTTGAGAGAAAAGGCAGACGAAGATATTTCGGTATTGCATGGGGGCGGTTCCGTGCAGCGGGCATTTCGTATTCGACTTGGTATCGAAGGTTGGAAACGGAACGCCATCGAAATTATTGTCATAGTAGTTCTGGCCGCGATCTTGGCTGCGTGGTTGTTTTGAAAAGGCGTTTTTCAAGATTGGGCCGAATTAAGTTTTAATCAAAGATTTTCAATGAAGGGAGAGTTTGCATGCTCGACGGTAAACTGAGAATTGCGCCCACTTGTTATCACATGCTGCATCAAGTGCCGGTGAGGGCCGCGCATGAGATGAATTTTTTCTACGATGAGGGACTCAAGACCGCGGACGGAAGCCTCGCCTACGAGCTGCTGACCGACTCCATGGTGCCGTTTGGTCTTGAAAAACTTGGCATCTCGCAAGCGATGAAAGAAAAGTCGGTGGATATCGCGCTCGACGTGCAGTCGCGGACGATTTTCTACCAGCGCGCCCGCGGCGCCGATCTTTACATCATCGCCGGCTGGCGCAACCAGCACACCAACGTGTGGGTCGGCCCGCCGCATATCAAGTCGTTGCAGGATCTCAAGGGCAAGCGTGTCGGCATCAGCGACTTCAACAGCATTCGCCATTGGGCGATCCAGATCCAACTGGTCAAAGCCGGGTTGAATCTGGAGAAGGACGTCGAATGGGTGCGCCTCGGTGTGAATTCTCAGCTGCACAAAGATGCGATCCGCGCCGGGCGCGTCGAATGCGCGCCGGTGCCGCCATGGTATGCAGAGGATTTGATCGCCGAAGGCTGCAATGTGTTAGTGTCGCCGGCCGATCAATATCCCGATGGCCGGCCAGAGAGAGTCATCGTCTCCACGGGCCGCATCCTCGAAGAGCGGCCGGACATGGTCAAAGCATTCCTCAGAGGGTTAGTTCGCTCGTACTGGTTCGTGCGCGATATGCCGAAGAACTATGAGTACATCACCAATCTCGAAAAACGCATCCGCTTGACCAGTCCGGACCCGGAAGAGCGCAAGGTGCAAGCGCCGCGCTCGCTGCGCGATCTGGAAGCGATGCCGTTTCCTCTCGACGGTCGAGCGAGCGGTTTCGAAGATATGCTCAAAGAAGAAGAGAAGCTCGGCGAGCTTAACTATGACGTCCCGCCAATCAAGGACGTGGTCGCGCAGGATTTGGTCGACGAGGCGTTTAAAGAATTGCGCTCGCGCAAAGAGCTCGACGAAGAATTTCAGCGCTTGAAGAAAGCCGAGGCGCGTTGGGGATATTAGTCGGCGCTGATGCGCGGGTTTTGACAGAGGGAGAGACGATGAAGAAAATCGCCTTTGCACAATTCTTCTTCCTAGTATTTCTCGGCGGGCTCATAGCAACTTCGTCGCTATACGCTCAGGCAGGGAAGAGTTTTTTCGAGGGTAAGACGATGTCCTACCTCGTCGGTTCTACGGCCGGTGGCGGCAGCGATATAATCGCGCGCTTGGTAGCACGCCATTTTGAAAGATATATCCCTGGAAAACCGCGCATCGACATCATCAATAAACCGGGGGCCGGCGGGCTGATCGCCGTCAATGAACTTTATAATTTGCGCAAGCCCGACGGCCTGAGTTTCGCTGCGATCAACCCCAGCGCGCTGTTCGCCATGTCGGCGGGCAATGACGCGATCAAGTTTGAATTGCAAAAATTCATTTGGATTGGACAAGCTTTCGACGACGCCCAGACGCTTTACGTGCGCTCGAACACGCCGTACTTGAGCTTCGATGCGATCCGCAAAGCCAACAAAGAAGGCAAGCTGCCAAAAATGGGCGCGCAGTCGCTCGACCATACCAGCAATGTCGTGGTCAAGATCGTCGGCCATATACTCGGCTTGGAGTTCCACGTGATCCCTGGTTATCCGGGAACGCCTCAGATCTTGCTCGACATCGAGCGCGGCGCCCTTGATGGCCGGGCACAGAGCACCGGTTCGTTATTCGCGACCAAGCGGGAATGGCTTAAGAGCGGCTATATTAAACCACTTGTGACCTCGCGAAAGTCACGCGACGCACGTTTGCCTGATCTCCCAAGCATCGAAGAGCTCGCGCCCGCAGGGACGAAAAGCTTGCTCGCCGCACTGCATGCGGCGCAGAATATCTCGCGCTCAATCGCCTTAGGTCCCGGCGTGCCGGCCGATCGAGTGAAAGTATTGCGCGATGCCTACGCGGCGATGGCCAAGGACGAACTGTTTATCAAGGAAGCAGAAAAGATGGGTGCGGAAACGACCTTGATTCGTGGTGAAGACATGAACCGCGACATCGAGGCAACGGTGCGCGACAAACGGCTTATGGATATGTATAAGACGATTACCGAGGTGAAGTAGAGCGAGAACAGAGTCGGAAATCGCCTGTCAGTGAGCAGAAGTCGGAAGTCCGTGTCGCGCAGGGATTTTTGTTGAATGTGGTGGGAAGGGAATGAATTTTGATGAGAGGTAGTTTTTTGCCGAAGAGTTCTAAATGGGTGCTTGCGTTCATTAGTGTTTTGCTCGCCGCTGCGCCGGTGCACGCCCAGGCAACGAAAAATTTCTACGAAGGCAAAATCATTTCTTACTAGGTCGGGTCAACCGCCGGTGGCGGAAACGATATTACGTCCCGGCACATTGCGCGCCATTTCGAAAGGTATATTCCGGGTAAACCGCGTATCGATATCGTCAATAAACCAGGAGCCGGCGGTTTGATCGCGATGAACGAACTCTACAACTTACGCAAGCCTGACGGCCTAAGCATGGTCTCGGTCAATCCCAGCAGCCTGTTTGCGTCGGCCGGAGGGGATGAAGCGATCAGGTTTCAACTGCAGAGATTCATTTGGGTGGGGCAAGCTTTTGATGATGCCCAAACGCTTTTTGTCCGCTCGGCGACGCCCTACACCAGTTTCGATGCGATCAGAAAGGCCAACAAAGAAGGCAAGCTGCCGAAGATGGGTGCGCAGTCTCTCGACCATCCGAGCAGCGTCGTGGTCAGGATTGTCGGCTACATTCTCGGCCTGGACTTTCACGTGATTCCTGGTTATCCGGGCACGCCGCAAATATTGCTCGACATCGAGCGCGGCGCCCTCGACGGCCGGGCATTCAGCACCGGGTCGCTATTCGCAACCAAGCGGGAGTGGATTAAGACCGGCTACGTAAAAACGCTTGTCACGTCGAAACAAATCCGCGATTCGCGCTTGCCCGCGGTCCCGAGCATCGATGAGCTTGCGCCGGCGGGAAGCAAGGGATTACTCGCCGCGCTGTACGCTTCGCAGAACCTTTCGCGCTCGGTCGCGTTGAATCCGGGCGTACCCGCCGACCGGGTGAAAATATTGCGAGACGCCTTCGCGGCAATGACCAAGGACGAGCAATTTATCAAGGAGTCTGAGAAAATGGGATTGGAGATCGGCTTGATTCGCGGCGAAGAGATGAACCGGGATATCGAGACAACCATGGCCGATAAGCGACTCATGGAAATGTACAAAACGATCACGACGGTGAAATAAGAATGGAGCGGATACTGAACTATCGGCTCTCGGCAAATAGCAAGCGCGGAAAGTAGCAATAGCCACCGGATGACACCTAGAGGGGAAATTTTCAGTTCCCTTGTTTATTGATCAACGGACATCGGCACTAACGATTGAACACCACGTTGAACTCCCTCGCCATTCTCATAGATTTCGGCAGCACATTTACTAAGGTCACTGCGGTCGATCTGGACACGGCCCGATTGGTTGGCCGAAGCCAAGCACCGTCGACGGTGCTCACCGATGTGCGCGAAGGGCTTCTGCAAGCGCTAAAAGAATTGCACGAGCGTTACGCGCTGTTAGATCGTCTTCCAAAAGACTTATCCATTCTCGGCGATAAGTTTGTGCTCGCATCCAGCAGCGCAGCGGGCGGTTTGCGGATCGCGGTCGTCGGCAATGTTCCAGGCTTGACCGTCGAAGCTGCGAACCAGGCCGCGCTCGGCGCGGGCGCAAAGGTTGTCGGATCGACGGCATTCAAATTGAGCGACGACAAGATCAAGGAGATCGAAGCCCTTCGGCCGGACATGATTCTTCTAACCGGTGGGGTCGACGGTGGTGACTCTGAAACGATTCTTCACAATGCACGGATGCTGGCGCGGTCCGCCGTCTCCGTGGCCATCGTCGTTGGCGGTAACCGTGCGGCCGTCCGGGAAGTAACCGACCTCTTGCAACAGAAAGGCAAAGAAGTTCGAGTCGTCGATAACGTCATGCCGACAGCCGGCAAGCTTGCGGTGGAAGCCGCGCGCGAAGAGATCCGCAAACTATTCATGGAGCGCATCACTCACGCCAAGGGGCTCGACCAAGTCAAAGAATTTGTCTCCGTGGTTTTGCCGACGCCGATGGCCGTGCTTGAAGGCGTTCGACTCGGAGCTGATGGCACCGGTGTTGAAAAGGGATGGGGCGATATGCTCGTCGTCGACGTCGGCGGCGCGACGACGGATGTTCATTCGATTGGTTACGGCCACCCAGCCGGAGAGAACGTGATCGCTCAAGGCTTACCCGAGTCTTACGCCAAGCGGACCGTCGAGGGCGATCTGGGAATTCGTTTCAATGCGGCGACTATTCTCAATCGCGTCGGCTTGGACAAACTCGCGGGAGACTTGCATCGCGATTACCGGGAAGTCTCCGTGCCTCGCGAGTCGCTGCAGGATTATATCGATGAGATCAGCCAGGATACCGGCCTCGTGCCGCGCGAAAAATGGCACCTAGCGGCCGATGCCGTTCTGGCGCGAGCGGCTGTCGATCTGGCCATCGCCCGACATGTCGGACGGCGCGAGAGAGTTGTCGCAAGAGAAGGCGAGACCTGGATTCATTACGGCAAGGACATGCGAGATACCCACACGCTGATCGGCACCGGCGGCGTATTTGTTCATAATCCGTTTGCTTCGTATATTCTCTCGCACGGCGATTTGAGCGATGAGCGGGTTCAAGCGCTGCGACCGAGAAACCCAAAGATATTCTTGGATTCATCCTACCTGCTTTACGCAGTAGGACTGCTCTCGAAAGATTATCCCGATGTCGGGCTGAAGTTATTCAACAACCAGTTATTGCCCGTTGCACCACGACAAGGCGATCGCTGAGTAAGGGAACTGGCTAGAGCATCTCATTGGGTTTCTGCGAATCACGTTTTGTCTGAAGCACCGAGGGTCTTAGCCAAGCCTCGAAGCGCGGGAATAACTCGATCGGTTTCGTCGAGGGGGCGTCGCATGGCGGTGGGAACGATCGCGCCGTAGGCTGCCGTCACTCCCGCGGGGAGAGGCCCGACGACGCGCGCCAACTCGCTAAAACGAATTCCCTGGCGAACGAGAAATGCGATGAAGGTGTGGCGGATTACATTGGGGGTGATCTCCGCGGGCTGCTCCAATCCGGCGTCGTGCGCCGCGTAAGAAACCACTGCTTCCAGATGACTTATAAAAGACGAAGTCCCCGACGCGCCGCCGAAAAGCCGCTCATCTGCTTCGGCGCGCCTTTGTTGTTTTATCACCGCAAATAAGCCGGCGATTTCTGATCCGACGAGAATCGCTCGAGGCATCGGCCGAGTGATCCTGATGGTGCTGGTGTCGAGGTCGATATCGTTCCAAGTAAGCTCGATTAATTCTTCAGGCGTCACTCCCGAGAGCAACGCGATGAGCGCAACGCGGGATTCATCGTCGGCGGCCTCGAGCAAGGCGCTTAGCTCGGCGTCTCGGAGCTCACGCGAGAGGTGCTGCGGCGATGGCAATCGACCGACAGGTGGAGGCATGCCGAGAATGGGTTGCGACATTGGCGCCAACTCCGTGACATTAACGGGATATGCGACCGGTGTCGACGCGACGATCACTGTGGGCCCGGTCTCGCGGCGCAGGAGAAAATCGGCAAGCCACGAGGAAAGCCAAGCGAGGACGAGCGCGGACAAGATAACGATTCCGGCATCGCGAGTATAGTTCGGCCGCCAAGGCTCGCGCGGCACGTTAGCGGATTGGATGAGCTGCACCTTTGGCTTGCGCGCGGTCTCACGGGCATCAATCCTAACCAACCGTTCCGCTGCCCCGTGCTGTAGCTTTTCGAGAGTCTCAAGCTGCGTTTGCAGAGCCGCGTACTCGCCCAATCGTGCGGAGAACGCTTGGATCGTTTGCTTATCGCCAGTGAGTTGTTTTCTAAGGCGACTAAGCGCATCCTGGGTCTGTGCCGCTTCCTGCTCCGCTTCGGCGAGGTTCGCCTGTTGGCTTGCCTCGCGCTCCCGTCTAATCTGGTCTTCGAGCTCCGGTATTTTAGTCTTGAGCGCGACCGCTTGTGGCTCGCGAGCAAGATAGGCAGGCGTGTAGCGGCGTTCCATCTGCTTCAATTCTTCACGCGCCTGCGACAGCCGCTGTTCCATCGCCGCGAGAGTGGGATTGTCCTTTGCTCGGATCGCAGCCTTGCCCTCTGCAATCGCACCCTTTAGCGAGCGCAGCCGGGTTTGAGCGGTCATCGCCTTTTCTTCGGCCACAGTGACCGCGTTGTTCAGGCCTTTGGCGCGCGCCGTGACCTCGTTCTCGTCTCGCTCCTGCGACACGATTCCATATTGAATCCGGAAGGCCTCCATCTCGGCGCGCTTTTGCAGAATAGCCGCTTGGTATTTGGCGACTTCTTCGCGCGCCTGGTCGGCCGCTTCCGTTGACATGCCGACGAATCTCTCGCCGACTCGAGCCTCATAAATGGAGGTGAGCTCGTTGAGGACAAAGGGAAGGAGTTCGGGTTTCTTGCCGACTGCCCATAGCTGAACCACATGCGTTCCCTGTACTGGATTCACTGAGAGCATATTTTGTAACGACAACACCGGGTCGGGACCGGAAAGCAAGTTGGCAAACCCGACACGGCGAATCCGCGCCGCCAATTCTTCGAGCGATGGGCGCGCGGTCAACAACTGAACCTCCGTAAGAAAAGCACTGGCGCTTTCGGTTGTCGCGGCGGCGGGAGCATTGGTGTCGCTCGGGAGCTTCTCCACTGGGGTGATTTCCAGTCTTGCGCCGGCGCGGTATTCGGCCGGCCGGCTGTAAACATAAAAGAGACCGCCAACGGCTACAAGGAGAAACACGGTCGCAAATATGATGAGCCGCCAATTTTTGGTTCGCGCTAGAGGGTAAAATGGTTCTCTGGTGAATAGTGATGGAAAGCGTTCAATGATTCCCATAATGAACCGCGAAAGGGCGCAGATATCAATCGATGAAATGACGGCCGGCTGCCTGGCCGATCGGGAGGGGAACGCTAACTGCGAGATTGGTTCGGTGCGGCATTGCAGTCGAACTTACCGTTGATATGACAACACAAATCGCTAGTGGATCGGAATATAAACCCAATCCGCTTCACCAGAGGTTAAGGGATCGGTAAGTGCAATGTCAACGTTTAGCCCGGGAGATTTTTCGCGTGCTGAACGGCGGAATGCGCCGCGCAAGGTTATGTTAATGCTCAGTGAAATCGAAATTAGGGTGGAAGTAAAGCACGTTGAATGAAGCGCAAAATTGCTTTGAGTCTTGGCTCGTCGAGACTCCGCTTGTCCCAAGATCCGAAGAAAGCGCCCCATTCAACTGGCGCGCGGAGATTTGAGGTCGAAAGTGATGGTGTGCAGATCGCCCTAAGTGATTTCGGTTAGCCGAGCCGCGCGGCGATTTCCGCGAGCCGGTCCATCTGGTGCAAATCTTCCGCGCAGGGACGCAGGATGAATTCGTCGACGCCCATGTCGGCTTGACGTTTGATCGCCGCTTCCACCGCTTCTCGCGAAGCCGGCAGGGTACACAGTCGCCGCGCGGCGAGCTCGGGATTGTAACCGTAGTTGGCATTGATGTAGCGCGTCGCATGATCGGCTGCATTGGGTCCGAGCGCAAAGTAGCTGGCGCCGACCCAGCGAGGTTTTCCTGGCCGGCCAGCTGCTTGCCATGCTTGCTCGATCTGCCGCCACATCTTGAGCAGGCTCTCCGGTTCGCCGCCACCCGGCGCCATGTAACCGTCGCCCCACGCCGCAATGCGCCGCACGATCGCCGGCACGTAACCGCCGATGAGCAGTTCCGGTCCGCTGCTAGCGCGCGACCGTGGACCGATCGGTCCAGTTTCATTCGACAAAGACTCACCTGCCCACAGGCGACGCAGAATCGGCAACTGTTCTTCTGCTCGACGGCCCCGCCGATGAAAATCGAAACCGCTCGCAAGATAATCGTTCTCGCGCACGCCGATACCGAGGCCAAGTGTGAGCCGTCCGCCGGAGAGCACATCGATGGTCGCCGCTTGCCGAGCGAGAAGCGTCGTCTCGCGCGTGGGTCCGATCACTACGCTGGTCATCAACCGTATGCGCCGCGTCGCTCCGGCAGCCATCGCCAAGACTGAAAGCGGCTCGAGCGCTTGCGAGACGACGCGATCGGTGACGACCACACTGGAAAAAGGACCGCGATCCGCGCGTGTGGCCCATTCGAGCATCAATTCGCCGGAAGCTGACGGTACGCGACTGGGTAAACCTAGTGCGATGCGCATGGCACCTCCAATGACATAAACCTCGACTATCGAAAGACGCTCGAATCGTTGTTGAGTTCAACTTACGATCATAAGTTTGATTTACCGTAAAGTATCGAGTGGCGATGGGTTGTGTCAAACTTCACCGACGAGGGAAGGATGCCAGCACAGGAACCGTTTATCATGTTATGTTGAGGATCATCGCCGTTCCCGCTTTGGTCTTTTGATGCGCCGGGCGGCGAAACCACCTACTTCCGTTTCGGGAGGCAATGCGTGATGCATCAATTATTGCAGAAGTGGAAGGAAGTCCGAGAGTCGTTCACCCATACTCCCAAGGCGGTGCGGCTCGTTTGGCAAGCCAACCGCTCGGCCACTGTGGGCCTGGCCTTTCTCACTCTAGCTGGCGCGCTCCTGCCGGCGACTCAAGCGTGGGTGGGCAAGCTCATCGTGGACGGCGTGGTGGCCTCGATCCAGGGTGGACATAATGACGAACAGATCAGGACGGTTTTTTTCTACCTGATTCTCGAGTTATTTCTCTTCCTGCTCGGCACTGCGCTCAACCACGCGCGCCGGCTGGTTCAGCAACTGATCCAACTCCAGCTCGCCAATCGCGTCCGCGGTGAGATCATTCGCAAGGCACTGACATTGGAACTAGCTTTCTTCGAGCACCCCGATTATTACGACCGACTGCAAAATGCCCGCCGCGAGGGCAGCTACAAACCTGTAGAACTGATCAACGACACATTCCAAATCGTCCAGAACGTGATCACGATGATCTCGTTTGCCGCGCTCTTTTTTCGCTTCAGCCCATGGCTCGTAGTGATTCTTTTGGCAACGAGCATTCCTGCTTTCATTGCCGAAACCCGGTTTTCCGAACAAGGCTTTAGACTGCTCACCCGTCGGGCCCCCGAAACGCGGCAGATCAATTACCTGGGACGGCTGCTGACAGAAGATTCGGCGGCGAAAGAAGTCAAACTCTTCAATCTCGGTGATACTCTGCTCAAGCGCTGCATGACCCTGTTCGATAAGTTCTTCCGGGAAGACAAATCACTCGCTGTCAGGCGTGCGGTCGTCGGCTTTAGTTTGGGGCTCATCGCGACGGCGGGGTTTTACGGCTCCTATGCATGGATCGTCTGGCATACCGTCCAGGGAAACATCTCGCTTGGAGACATGACGCTTTACCTGAGCATATTTCGCCAAGGTCAATCGACCTTCCAATCCATTCTCGCTGCCGTCGGCAGCATTTATGAGAACAATCTATTCATGGCCAACTATTTTGATTTTCTCGATTTGAAGCCGCAAATGCGCATCGGGGCGCAACAACAGAAGCTGCCGGTGCCGCTGCGCCGCGGCATTGAATTTCGTGGCGTGGGATTTCGCTATCCGGAGAACGAGGATTGGGCGCTGCGCGGTATCGACTTACATATTCGCCCGGGCGAGAAGATCGCTCTGGTGGGACATAACGGCGCGGGAAAAACGACAGTGATCAAACTGTTGAGCCGCCTCTACGATCCCACCGAGGGCGGCATCTTGATCGACGGCGTCGACATTCGTGAGCTCGATCCGCTCGATCTGAGGCAAAAAATCGGCGTGATCTTTCAAGACTTCGTGCGCTATCACTTGCCGGTGAGCGAAAACATCGGTTTCGGCCAGATCGAAGCGGCGCATCGGATGGATAAGATTGTCGAATCAGCACGCAAGAGCGGCGCTCATGCGATTATCGAGAATCTCCCGGAGGGTTACCAAACAATGCTCGGCCGCTGGTTTCACGGCGGTCATGAACTCTCGATAGGCCAGTGGCAGAGAATTGCTCTCGCTCGCGCGTTCATGCGCGACGCGGAAATACTGGTCTTGGACGAGCCCACGGCTTCGTTGGACGCCCAGACCGAATACGAAATCTTCCGTCACTTCCAAGAGCTCACCGAAGGAAAAATGGCGATCCTCATCTCGCATCGGTTTTCCACCGTGCGAATGGCCGACCGCATCGTCGTCATCCAGGGAGGGCGAATTGCGGAAAGTGGCAGTCATCAAGAGTTGCTGCGGCAGGAGGGTATCTATGCCGAGCTGTTCGGCATGCAGGCGGAAGGGTATCGTTAGTTTGAGAAACAAATCTGCCTTTGCTGGACTTGCGAGCAGGAAGAATCTCTGCGTAAAGTGTCGCTGCACGAAATTCCATGGCGGCGTAACAAATGGTTCGAGCCGTTCAAGCGGTTAAAATCCTTCCAGACGTTCCAATTGTGAAAGATATTCGAAGAGCGACTGGTTTGTCCCAGGTGAGGTGGCAATGAATCGCCGGTGCTATTTTCTGTCCACCTTCGTGGGGCTTTTCCTCCTTCCAATTTCCATGGGTTGGAGCGCTGAAGCATTTCGAGTGGGATTCCCCTCGCTTGCCACCGGTTTCGCACCGTCATGGGTGGCGGCCGACAAAGCGATCTGGAAAAAACACGGTCTCGACGTTGAATTGATTTTTTTGCGCGGCGGATCTCGCACGGTTTCAGCTTTGATCGGCGGCAGCGTCGATTTTATCATCGGCTCGGATCTCGGCGTGACCACGGCGTTACTTCAGGGCGCGAGTCTCATACGAGTAGGCGTGACGACCAATACTTTAGGATATTCAATGGTCACCCAACCCAACATCAAGACGATTCGCGATCTCAAAGGAAAAGTAGTCGGCATCACTCCCGGGCGCGACGCCGCCTATGCCCGAGTCGTAAAGCTCTTGCGTGACAATGGCATGGACGCGAGTAAAGACGTTAGCTTTCTTTCCGTCGGCGACGGCGGCCCGGCGGCGAGAGTGGCGGCTCTATCCAGCGGCGTCATCCATGCGACGATGTTTACGCCGCCCTCGGATATGATCTCCGAGAAAGCGGGCATGCGCATTCTCACAAAAATCGACGTGGCAAACGTCGGCGGCGGCTTGAATACGTCAACCGCCATTTTGCAGAAAAGCAGGTCGCAAGTTTTGCGCTTTCTGCGCGGCTACATGGAAGCTATTCAATACCTGAAATCTCACAAGGACGAGAGCCTAAAAATATTTTCCAAGTATGTGCGCAATCCGGATTTGGCCATCATGGCCTATCTTTACGAGGAGATCTCGAGCCGCGTTGAAACTGGACTGCGCCCGCAAGCCGAAGCGGTTCGCGCTTTGTTGGATCTAGCGGCGCAGGATTTTCCTCAGGCCAAGCGCTTAACCGAAAAAGACAACTGGGATCTGAGTCTGAT
>DASPXM010000309.1:0-13898 GCA_035637295.1 Verrucomicrobiia bacterium | reverse complement strand
GAGCTAGAGCCCGAAGAGGCGGCCAAGGTGAAATCGATGCCGGGGTCCTTAGACCAAGCCTTGGATGCCTTGGAGAAGGATCATGACTTTCTGTTAAAGGGAGATGTGTTTACCAAGGACGTGATCGAGACCTGGCTGGAGTACAAGAGAAAGGCCGAGGTGGATGCCATCCGGCTTAGACCCCATCCCTGGGAGTTCGCTCTGTACTTCGATATCTAGAGTAGTAAAGTAAAAAATGTGGAGGCTCGCAGGAAGCGAGCGTCCACACCCCAAACCAATTAGTAGAGGGGGACTCAATGAAAAAAATCGAGGCGATAATTAAGCCGTTCAAGCTCGACGAAGTAAAGCAGAAACTCACTTCGGCGGGTATTACCGGAATGACGATTACCGAGGTTAAGGGCTTCGGACGGCAAAAGGGCCACACGGAACTCTATCGTGGAGCAGAATACACGGTCGATTTCCTGCCCAAAGTTAAGATAGAAATCCTCGCCCCCGATGATCTAACCCCGAAAATCGTTGAGACGATTCTCGAATCAGCGCAAACGGGAAAGATCGGTGACGGAAAGATTTTCGTCTCGACGGTGGAAGACGTCATCCGAATCCGCACCAATGAAAGAGGCGAGGAAGCGATTAGTTAGTCTCTCGCCGGACTGTGGTCGGCGTTCCCTTCGGACCTAAAAGGAGATAGATATTGCCGGCCGCAGTCAGCGGCGTGGTCTTTGAAATCACGCCGAGCCTTTCGGTGAATCTTTCAAACGACTTCCGTACATAATGTTCTCCCCGTCTCGGCAGCCGTCATCACGATTCGATTTTCAGACTTCGCAGATCTCTGCTCAGTGGGTGCATCGGTGTAAAAAAATAGCACGCCAAAGTCTTCGTTGCGCGAGAACGATTCCCGTGCGGTCGTGAGACAGCGTCACGGACCGTCGAATGCTGATAAAAACGCGTTGTCAGAGATCCCACAGATCGTCGGTCTAAATCAAATTATCTAAATAACTTTCCGCATCGTCCTCGCCACTTCAAATCCCGATCGAATTGCCGATGGATTTAGGATGAGTGCGGCCTTGGTCACATCAAGGAAGAACGACGATTGGCACCCACATCAAGTGTGGTAGGGGGTTCAATGGAAGACGTGACGATGTTTGGCAGTAGAAGCCGTTCGCCGCGCAAGCCATCTGCAGCAACAATTACCACAACGTTTCGATCTCGCTGGACAAAGGCGGGGCTGCCTCGTTCAATCCGAGACGCATGCTCAACGGCACCGATTCATTAAATTACAATTTGTACAAAGATGCGGCCAGGACTGTGATCTGGGGAGATGGAACAGGCGGAACACAAAATTTCTTTATCGGAAACCCGCAGCCGAATAATCAAGACATCAGCGCGCCGATCTACGGTCGAATTCCGGCAGGGCAAGGGGCGGGCGTGGGTAATTACACCAACACACTCACGGTGACGATCAATTTTTGATCGTCACCGCGTCAATATATCAGGGCTACTTCTTGTCTTCGCCGGGTTGTTTTCCCGGCTCAAATCCGCCGACTTCGTGATAGACGACTTTCTTTTCTTCCTCGAAGGCTCGCACAGTCGGGATCTGTCCCGGCAGTCCCAGTTTTTTCCACTCGCCGGCAACCTTGTCGTACATTTCTTTGCGCAACGCCGTGCGTTTCGAAAAAACCGGCAGATGGCGATGCTCTTTACAGGCGTTGATGAGCGCCTTGGAGCCGTAGGGCCGCTTTTCCGGCGGGTTCTGCGTTGGATCGAGCCAAGTGCTCCAGGTGTTACGCAGTATGTCAATATCGTCGATCGGGTTGCAGCGGCTGCTCATGGCCCAAATCACTTGATCGATGTCGGTGGGATCAACATCTTCGTCGACCGCAATGATCCACTTCGTGTAATAGGCGCCGCCAGGCACCTGGGCAGCGAGAGCGAGTGCTTGTGCAGCGTGACCGGCGTAGCGCTGCTCGAGAGCAATCGCGGTCATGCCAAAGCCGCCGGCGCCGGCCGGGTGTGCGTAGACTCCTTGGATTCCCGGGATGCCGAGTTTATCTAGATCGTCCCAAATACGCGCCGAACGAATGATCGCGAAGAAACCGCTTTGCTCATTCGAAGGGTAATCGGCCATCAGCGCGTTCGTCAGGATTGGGTTAGTGCGGTGGTGAATGGCGGTGATTTCTACCAATGGACAACCGGCCTCGGGCCTGCCGTAGTAACCTGGGAACTCACCAAATGGCCCTTCGCTCTTCACCGAGTTGGGTTGAATGACGCCTTCGATGACGAACTCTGCATTCGCGGGCAAGAGAAGATTAGTCGTTTTTCCTTTGACCACTGGGATGGGTTCGCCTTTGATGCCACCGAGAAATTCGTATTCGGAAACGTTTTTGGGAAATGTCTGAGACCCGACGACCATGAATAGTGGATCGATCCCCCAGGCCGCGGCGATTTCAACCGGCTTGCCCATCTGCCAGGAGCGCGTAATGTGCAAGCGCGCGTCTTTTCCGGGAGAAAGATAAAGCCCCGCTTCCTTCTTGCCTTGAAGCATCATGCGGTAGGTGCCGATATTTAGATAGCCCGTGTCCGGATCACGCGTGATCACCGCGTCGGCGGTTCCAGCATAACGACCGCCATCCAAAGGCCAATGCTTTGGAATCGGCAGTTGTGTCAAATCGATTCTGTCGCCAGTTAGAGTGTTCTGATAGAAATCAGCTTCGGCCTGCGGCAGTTCGCGCGGCGGCATGCGGTGTTTGAGTTTTTCTTTGACACGCCGAATCAATTCGACTGTCGGAGTGTCGGGCGGCTCTTCCATCGTGACGGCAATGCGCTGCAGACTCGGTCCGAGAATATTCCACAGCGATCGCGCCTTAAACGGACTGTTCTCGTACCCTTTGATGTTGTCGAATAGGATCGCTGGCGAAGGTTTTTGCTTGGCGACCAGGTAACTAATCGCGCTCATCTCTTCGTCACAGCTCACCGGTTCTTTGACGTGAAGTAAATCGCCCAGCGCGCCGACGCGCTCGAGCCATTCACGCAGGTCCTGGATCGGTTTTTTGCCGGCCGTGTCGACAACTCTCTCTTCTCGTTTAGCCATCAGTGATCCTCCGAATGTTTGCGTCCGTGTTCCTGTCGGCTCTTATAATCGCGCTCCCTTGGGCAGCAGCGATTTGAAGTAAGCAAAAGCGTCGTAGGAGCGATACATCATGTTCTGTTTCATGTAGTCGATCTCAGGTTGCGGCATGACCGCTAGCTTGCCAACACAGCTGGCGATGAACTGCATGTAAGCGGTGCGCTCTAAGTAAATCGCGTGAACCGTAGCATATTCCAAGCTGTCGCCGCACACAACAACACCGTGGCCCTTGAGTAACATGGCGTTACGATCACCTAGCGCTTCACATATCTCCTTGCCATCTTGCACGGTGTAAATAAGACGGGGACTCGGAAAAATCGGGGTCTCCGGAGCAAAAACGGCGGCCTGATTATAAATGGGTAAGATCGGCGTACCCGCCACCGAAAAAGCGGTAGCAATAGTTTGATGTGTATGCACGACGGAATTCACCTCGGGGCGCGCGTGGTAAATCGCCGCATGAATCATCGTCTCGCGCGGCGGATTCTTGAGTTTGGTGACCGTTCGCTCATTGCTCGCTTTAGCATAATTTTGTTCGCAGACTTCCATATACTCGTCAATATCCACCGGGATAACATGTTTGGGAGCGATTTCGCGGAGCGGCGCGAGCACCGGCTTGATAAAAAATCTTCGCGTTCCGGGAATGCGCGCACTGACGTGACCGTGGTAATCGGCCAATCCTTGGTAAAACATGATGCGGTTGCCCAAGGCGACCTTTTTTTTGAGTTCTTCGAGATCTTTCTTGCCGACTTTCACCTGGCTCCCTTTCCAGTTGATATTATTAGGATGCCCGCCGGACAGGCTCGCTGGCGCCTATCGGATGATCTGTTCGGCGTCCCCATCGCCCAAGGTTCATCCAGTTCCATTGGTCCGGGTAAGCCCGCACCGTGCGCTCGAGCCACTGGGTTATTAGAATCGTATTATCGCGAATCTGCGCTTTATCTCTTATGGTTCTTTCGAGCTTTAATTCTGGCTCGATAATCAGTTTAAGCGAGTTGTCGGATTGCCTGACCATACAAGCCGGGACAATTGCGGCGCCCGTCCTCAGCGCGAGAGTGACCGGGCCGCGACGCGCAATCACAGCTTTACCAAACAAGGACACCTCGATCCCACTCCCCTTCCGATACTCATCCGCGATCATCACTACCGCTTGGTTGCCGCGCAGTATGTCGTTCAGCTCCTGGAGCGCCATGCGCCGCGGCCGCGCGTGAATCGTTTTTTGCCGGACTTGCAGCCGATACTGGTCCATAAGTTCGGCAAAGCGGCCGTCGCGCGGCTGGTTCACCAACACGAAGGTCGGAATACCTTCGATGGCCAACCGACTACCGATCAAGAAAAAATTGCCCAAATGAGCGCTGAGGATCAGAACTCCCTTACCCTTAGCCAAAGCGGCATCAATATTTTCGCGCCCGACAACGGGAATCCGTGTGCGCATCTCCTGATCGGTCGACTTTATCGCGGCGGCGATTTCGACGCAGGCGCGAAAAAAATTACGTAAGCAGCCGCGTGCGATATCTTCGATGACCGTTCCGTCCAGGTCCGCTCCCAGAGCCGCTCGAATGTTATCGGTGGAGCGATTGCGAAAGCTCCGGAATAAAAAAAAGCCGACGTTTGCGAGCCAGTCCGATAACCGATAGAGCGCCCGTGGAAACATCCTGACGGCGTTGCAGCCAATCTTGAAACCGATCCAGGTGCTCAGATAAGCGACTTTGCCAGTGAACCAATCGAACATTCAATTAGGGATTCTGCACCGTGGCTGAGTGATTCAAAGTACGCCAATCTACGATACTTTTCCCACCGTCGCAAGGCCATGCAAGAGCATTGAATTGGGCCAGCCTGATTTCTCCCTTTGATAAGAAACCTCTGTGATATTAGCAACTTAGAAAAAGTACGAAAAACTCTCACGGAACCCAGCCAGTTTCTATTATTTGGCGCATTTGTATGATAAAAAGCTCACACTACCGTGGCACCGGATAAGCGCTATGCGAATGATTTTGCCTCCTATCAAGGAGCGTCGCGCGGTGGATCGCCTCCTATCGGCATTCTTCCGTGAATACAGGGCGGGTGACTTCAAAAAAGCCATCGCTGCGTTGTGCCGGTTTTACCACCTAAGAAATCCTAAAGTGGAATGGTTTGAGTATATAGACTGGGGCAAGACCGCAGGTAAAACGTACGAGAACGGCCAGATTTATCTCGTCCACCCAGAGAATTGGAAGAAAGGCAGAAAATATAATTCCGAGCGACGCTGGATCAACATGGTGTATCACGAGATGGGCCATTATGTTTTTTGGGCGGATGCGGAAAACAAGGCCGACATGTTTGCCTTTCGAATGGTCCGGGGTTTGAACAATCACCGAAACAACCACCGATAGAGGGGGCCGGGTGGTTTGGATACGCTACGCTAAAAACGTCATGGATCCGCATTCCCTGCGTCACCGTACAACTGAAACCACCGCGCCGATCTAGATAATTTCTCTTTCTTGAGATAAAAATTGGTTTTTCTCACACACGAGTTTTCCTACGATGCGGTCTAACTTTGAAAAGGTTGCCACGGAAGTCGACTTTCCTGATCTCGAACGATCAATCCTCGATTTTTGGCAGCGCGTACGTGCCTTCGAGCTGCTCCGGGAAAAGAATCGTGACAAGCCGAAATGGTCTTTCCTCGACGGACCGATCACCGCTAATAATCCCATGGGCGTACACCATGCCTGGGGCCGTACGTACAAAGACACTTACAGCCGCTATTTTGCCATGATCGGACACGACCTGCGCTATCAAAACGGCTTCGATTGCCAAGGGCTTTGGGTTGAGGTGGAGGTTGAAAAAGAACTCGGTTTACGGTCGAAGCAGGACATTGAAAATCTCGTGCCGGACGACCGCTTCGCGAGCATCGACCGTTTCGTTGCGCTATGTAAGGAGCGCGTGGACAAGTTCGCCCGCATTCAGACCGAGCAATCGATTCGCCTCGGCTACTGGATGGACTGGGACCGGGATGAAGACTGGCTCAAACCGCCCGATGAGCGTCGCAGCTACTTCACCATGTCCGAGGAAAACAACTACACGATCTGGAGCTTCCTCAAGAAGTGTCATGAACACGGCTTGATTTACCGGGCCTACGACTCGATGCCTTGGTGCCCCCGTTGCGCCGTAGGTATTAGCCAGATGGAGATGCACGAAGGCTATCAACGAGTCGCTCACAGGGCGGTGTTTGTGCGCTTCCCCCTTCGTGGGCGGCCAGGTGAAAACCTGCTTGTCTGGACAACCACGCCCTGGACGCTAACCAGTAACGTGGCGGTCGCGATTAACCCAGCCCTTACCTACTTAAGGATTCGCCATCGAAACGAAGTGTACTATTTGGCCAAAGGGACCTTCACGGCGCAACGGCTTGAAGAGGAGTTCCGGAGAAAGGAATGGGTTGAGGGAGTACCCAAACTTAAGTCCATTGAACAGATCTTTAAGGAGAAAGGTGGCTACGAAGTCTTGGGCGAGTTAGTCGGGGCGGAGATGCTGGCATGGCCATATCATGGCCCTTTCGATGAGTTCGAGGCGCAGAGTCATCCGGGAGGCTTTCCGGCGAAAATTGCCGATGTGGCGGTGAAACAAAAGTGGGGACCGGTAAAACCTGCGCGTGAGATACATAGGGTGATACCCTGGGATGCGGTGAGCGAGGCTGAAGGCACCGGTATCGTACACATTGCTCCGGGATGTGGCAAAGAAGATTTCGCCCTTGGCAAGGAAGAAGGTCTTGTTCCGATTGCGCCCCTCGACGAGGCCGGAATATTCTTACGTGGCTTTGGAGAGCTTGAAGGCCGATCGGCGCTGGATCCTGCCACCATTGACTGGATACTGGGTAACCTCCAGCACAAAGGATTGCTTGTAGCAGTCGAGCACTACCCGCACAACTATCCCCATTGTTGGCGCTGCAAAACGGAGCTCCTTTTCAGGCTTGTGGATGAGTGGTTTATCGACATGCGTTGGCGTGATGCGATCATGGAAATCTGTTACGACGCCCGCTGGATTCCCGACTTTGGCTTGCAGCGTGAGCTAGACTGGCTAAAAAACATGGGCGACTGGATGATTTCAAAGAAGCGCTATTGGGGGCTTGCGCTGCCCATCTGGGTTTGCGAGAGCTGCGGCGCTTTCGACGTCATTGGCAGTCGTGAGGAGCTCAAGAGTCGAGCTGTCGAGGGATGGGAAGAATTTAGCGGTCACTCTCCGCACCGGCCGTGGGTCGATCTAGTCAAAATTCGCTGTTCCAAGTGCGACGGAAAAGCGAGCCGGATCTCTGACGTCGGCAATCCCTGGCTCGACGCCGGCATCGTGCCCTACTCGACCCTGGGCTATAACCGCGACCGCAATTACTGGGAGAAATGGTTCCCAGCGGACTTCGTTACCGAAAGCTTTCCCGGCCAGTTTCGCAACTGGTTTTACGCGCTGCTCGCTATGAGCGCGCTGATGGAGAGACGAGCCCCATTTAGAGTGCTCCTGGGGCACGCCGTCGTGCGGGACGAAAAGGGCGAGGAGATGCACAAGTCCAAGGGCAACGCCATACCGTTCGAGGAATCAGCGGAAAAGATGGGGGTTGATGTGATGCGCTGGATGTTTTGCAGACACAATCCAGCCAACAACATCAATTTCGGCTACGGGCCCGCCGATGAGATTAGAAATCGCTTTATTTTTAAGCTTTGGAACACCTACGCCTTCTTCTGCAACTACGCTCGGCTGGATGGCTTTGATCCTAACACCCCTCCGATTCCGGTACGTGAAAGGCCCGATATCGACCGCTGGATTCTGTCTGACTTGCAGCTATTAATCCAAACCGCCCGGCGCGAGTTCGAAAACTACAACGTGATGGCCTTTTGTCTTGCGGCCGAAACTTTCGTGGCCGAAAAGCTCAGCAACTGGTATGTGCGCCGAAACCGCCGCCGCTTTTGGAAGAGTGAAAAGGGCGAAGACAAGTCGGCGGCCTACCAAACGCTCTACAACGTACTTACGACCTTGGTTAAGCTCTTCGCGCCCGTGATGCCTTTTTTGACGGAGATTATGTACCAGAACCTGGAGCAGAGCAGAAGCGAAGAGGCAGGCCGCGCCCTCAGCATCCACCATTGCAATTTTTCCGAAGTCGATGAGTCGCTCATCGACGCTGAGCTTTCGGCTGATATGGAGGCGCTGCTCCGGCTCGTCTCGCTGGGCTCGGCGGCAAGGAACAGTGTACGCATCAAAGTCCGCCAACCGTTGGCCGAAATAGTGATCCAGCCAGCCAATGACTCAGAGCGCCATGCCGTCCAACGCTATGCTGAACAAATTTCAGAGGAGTTAAACCTAAAAAAGGTGAGCCTGCATGATCCGGCCCAGGGTCCGCTGCTTAGGTACGAGGTTAATCCAAACCTAAAAACGCTAGGTCCGAAATTTGGTGAGCGAGTAAAAGAGATCCGAACAGCTCTGGCTGCGCTCGATTCAAACTCGTTGGTGGCCAAGTTACAGGCTGGGGGTAGTATCGAGTTGGACTGTGCGGGAACAACAATGGTCTTGAATGAAAACGATATCCTGTTAAACGCCAAGGCACCGGACGGATGGACAGGCCTCATTGATCGCGGAACCCAACTGCTGTTGGACGTGCGGATCAATGAAGATCTGGCCCGGGAAGGGATGGCTCGTGAGGTTGTTCGGCATGTCCAGGAGCTGCGGAAAAAATCGGGTCTGGAAATGGAAGATCGTATCATTTTGTACTTTGCCACGGAGTCTCCAGCGCTGCGGAGTGCCGTCGAGGGTCATAGTTCTTATATTTCCGCAGAAACATTGGCGGTTGAAAGGGTAAATGTACCGCTTGACGGAGATTCCCACACGACCAGCGTGAAAGTGGACGGCCATCCCTTAACGATACAGTTGCGCAAGGTGATCGTGGCAGGACTTTAATGAGCGTCTCCAAGCATTTTTGAATCGGCTTCAGATGCTCTGAAAAAAGTCTAACTCGTTCCTCCTTGCTGCTGAAATTCGGAGTCTTCTGTTGACCGTCAAATCCAAGATCGTCCTCGGCTGGGTGGTGATCATTGTCGTCCTGGATCGGCTCACGAAAATCATTGTCGACCGCAGCATGCCGCTGCACCACTCGATTCCGATCATCGACAGCGTCTTCAGTTTGACGTACGTACGTAACACCGGCGCGGCTTTCGGTATGTTCGCCGGCAGCCATGAAGCCTTTCGTTTACCGTTTTTAATTTTGGTATCCGTTTTGGCCTTGGGTTTCGTGTTCGTGATGCTCAAACGTTTGCCTGAACAACAGACTGGGCTGATCACGGCACTGGCTTTTATTGTTGGCGGCGCGCTCGGCAATCTCGTCGACCGCGTTCTATACGGCGAAGTCATCGATTTTCTCGACTTTTACTGGTCGCATTATCACTGGCCAGCGTTTAATCTCGCCGACAGCTTCATTACCGTTGGTGTGCTGATTACGCTCTACTTCCTGATCAAGGCGAAGGGCGAAGATCCGTTCGCTGCCAATTAATCCCCTTTTTTTAGAACGACGACCGTCGCGCCCCAGCTGCCCCCTTCAAGCGGCGCGTCGTGAAATGATTCGACGGCGGGATGTTCCTGCAATAGAGAACGCACAACATCGCGCTGAATTCCCTTGCCCTTGCCGTGAATCAAGCGCACCTCGCGAAAGGCGGCTTGCTTACACTGTTCGAGATATTCTTTGACAACGCTCGGGATATCCTTGGGCTGAAATGGGTGGAGATCTATGGAGTCACGCAGCGTGATCTCCACCGGTTCGCTGAATGGAGAATCCGTCTCGGAGCTAAAAGAATCGCAACTCTTGTCTTTGCCGCGCTTACCCACAAAATAAAAGAGGGCAAGAAGAGAATCCTTGCCCTCCCTCTAGGGAAGTTCGACTTCGCCCAGCTTGGGTTAGTCCCACCGTTTGTCGCCGGTTAGACGACCGCCGACCTTGGCCAACGCGGCCTGAAAAATCGACGCATCGATCAGCTTATCGTAGCTCGGTTTTTCTTCAGCTTTGATCGTACCCAGCTCCACTTGTTTGTTGATCGTCCACTCGACCATATCCTTGGGTAGACCGTCATTTACCGGCCACGCGCCAGCGTTCGCGAGGATGTCATAAGTTTGCGCCACGGCGTCAGAATCCTGCTGGGTATATTTCGTGGCGATTTCCACGGTCTTTGTCTTATTGTTGTAAATGAAACGGTTGGCCTTGATGAGCGCGACCATGATGTCGACGTAGAGTTGGCGATTGCTGGCTATCTCCTTTTCCGGCGCGATGTAGGCGGCATACAGCCACTTGGGCAGCGGCTCCCAGAGATTGACGAGAATATTAAGTTCGGGTTTTTTCTTTTTCGCGACGATCGCCTGATCAACATGGAGAATCGCCGTGTCGATCTGGCTGGTCAAAAGTCCCGGCACGCGGCCCTTGGTGCTCACCGGCACGTACTGGACATCTTTGGGCGTGAGCCCACAGGTCGCCATCACGGCGCGACTCATGACTTCATTAAATGCGCCGACTTCTTGGATACCAATTTTCCGACCTTTGAGCTCTTTGCAGCTCTTGATATCGCCTTGAACCAACATCGACTGCGATAGTTTGTGCGAATAGGTGCCGAGCACTTTGGTGCCGGCGCCTCTGGCGGCAGCGATGATCGCCGGATCGGAGCTCGTGCCGGTGATATCGAGGCCTCCCGCGACACTGCCGCGCAAGGTTTGCGTGCCACCCTCGAAGGTAACGAACTCCGCCTCGATATTATTCTCCGTGAAAAACCCCAATTCCTTGGCGATGTACGGCGGAATATGAACTACGTTGGGGGGCGTGACCGGAACGCCAAAAACAACTTTCCGTTTGGTTTGCGCTTCAACCGGTGCACCCCAGATCCAAATCGTTATCAGCGCCAGAATGAGAAAAGTTTTTTTCATACGAGCCTCCTTTTCGCTACTCCCGTTCGTCAAAATTTCTCCACGGCGCGATGCGCCCCTCAACCCACTTGGCGAGCCACATGAGCCCAACACCTAATATCATAACCACCACGATGGGGACAAAGAGCTTGTCGGTCTCGAAGGCATTGGCGTAACGGACGATCATATACCCCAAACCAGTAACCGAGGTGTAGAATTCGGCGACGATCATTCCCACTAGCCCGCGGCCGATCGCCAGCCGAATGCCAACGACAATAAACGGCAATGCGGATGGAATAATCAAATGGCGCCAGAGCTGGGCTTCGTTGGAGCAGAACGAGCGGGCGACTTCTTGCAGATTGCGATCGACATCTTTGACGCCCTGATAGGTGTTAATCAGAATCGGGAAGACCATGAAGAGAAAAACTATTATAACCTTCGCCGGCACCTTGAAGCCAAACCAAAGCACGATCAGCGGCACCATCGCCACCATCGGCATCGAGTAAAGCGCATTGATATAAACATCCGCGGCCCACTCTACGATGGCATAGCGCCCCATCACGACACCGAAGAACACGCCGACGAGCACCGACAGAATCGAAGCGTAAAGCAAAACCAACAGGCTGTCTTTCATGTAACTTTGCAGTTCACCCGAGAAGACGAGCGCGATAAATGCGCGGACGATCGCAAGCGGATAGGTAAACAGGATTGGATTAACGCGCCGCCCGTAAAATTCCCACAATGCCAACACAATGATGAGTGAAAGGAGACGTACTTTAGCGCGCCGGCTCATGACGTGTATCTCCTGAAGGGTTCTGCTCTTGCTCCGATTTGAGCATTTCCCAGATGGCGTTTCTAAGCTCGATGTAGCGCGGATGAGCTCTGACCGAAAGAATCTTTCGCGGCCGCGGGATATCGACAGGAAAAATCTCTCGAATCCGACCAGGCCGGCAAGACATGACGACGATGCGGTCGCCTAAAACGATCGCTTCGTCAATGCTGTGGGTGACGAAGATCATCGTTTTCTGTTCGGTTTCCAATATTCGCAGCAACTCTTCCTGCATCAGTTCTCTGGTTTGCGCGTCGAGCGCGCCGAACGGTTCATCCATGAGCAATACCGAAGGATTGATCGCCATAGCGCGCGCGAGGCCGGCGCGCTGCTGCATGCCTCCGGAAAGCTGGTGCGGATAGGATTTTTCAAAACCCTTTAGCCCGATAAGCGTGACGTAGCGCTCAACGATCGCGGAAATTTGCTGGCGCGAGTTGCCTCTGAGCTCCAAGCCATAGGCGATGTTTTCTTCCAGGCGCTTCCACGGAAACAAACCGAAGTGCTGGAATACCACCGCGACATCGGGCCGGGGCTGAGTGACAAGATTGCCGTCGATGACCACATCTCCGCGGTCGCGGCCGATCAGGCAATCGATGATTCGCAGCAAAGTCGTCTTGCCGCAACCGCTGGGGCCCAAAACACAGAGGCTCTCATTGGGTGCGACTTGAAGATCGATGTCTTGCAACGCCACCACCGCTCCGCCGCTGTAAGTCTTGGTGAGATCCCGGATGACGATTTTGGCCATGGAGAAATTATGCTTCTGGGTTTTCGAGCAGTTTCTTGACGTCTTGCAGAAAACGCGCGCCAATGGCGCCGTCGATGACCCGATGGTCGGCTGAGAGCGTCGCGGTCATCAATGATTTGATCGCGAACATTCCGTCTTCGACCACGACTCGCGGGGCAACGCGGCCGACGGCCAAGATCGCGCACTGTGGCGGGTTGATGATCGCAATAAAGTTATCGATGCCGAGCATGCCGAGATTCGACACGGTAAAAGTTCCGCCCTCATAATCGAGCGGAAAGAGCTTCTTATTTTGCGCTTTTTGGGATAGCTTGCGGCTCTGACGGGCGAGTTGCACGAGACTCAGACGATCCGCCTGACGAATCACCGGAACCACGAGTCCTTCATCCAGCGCGACCGCCATGCCGATATTGATGTCGGCATGTTGGTTAATTCCTTGCTCTGTATAACTTGAATTCACCGACGGGAAATCCGTGAGTGCGCGCGCGCAGGCATGGAGTATAAAGTCATTGATCGAAGGGACGAATTCGTCACTGCCCTCCTTCCATTTGGTCCTCAGCTTGCTCACGGCCGTCATGTCGATGTCCATACTCAAATAGAAATGCGGCGCGCTCTGCTTGCTTTGGGTCATGCGCTCGCCGACAATGCGGCGCATCGGAGTGAGCGGTACGGTTTTCTGCCCTGCTGCGGCAGCCGTCGGCTGCGGCGTTTTGTCGGACGCCGCGCGCAGCACGTCCTGGGTCAAAATACTTCCGTCGGGACCGCTGCCGCTGAGAGTTGCTATTTCGATGCCGCGCTCTTGGGCGATGCGCTTCGCCGCTGGCGAAGCGAGCAGTCGTCCACCACTCGGCACCGTCGAGACTGGCGTTGGAGTCGGGTTCGCCGCAGACGCCGGCGCGGATTTTTTTTCTGGCGTCACAACTGGCGTCGGCGTGGCTGATTTCGTTGCAACAGGCAGCGACTCTCCCGGCTCTAAGATCATCGCGATTCGTTGTCCGACCGGCACCTCGTCACCCGCCTGGGCGATTACTTGGGTTAACATGCCGGAGGTCGGCGCTTCGATCTCGACGGTTGCTTTATCGGTTTCGATCTCCATAAGCGGCTCGCCTTTGGTCACCGATTGGCCTTCAGTCTTGAGCCACTTGACCAGTGTGCCAGTTTGCTGGGCAACGCCGAGCGCGGGCATGATTACGTTGGTTGGCATGGTTTGTTGCTTGCCACGGCAAAGCGTGAAGGGCGACCGGCCGGTCGCCCCTACAAAATGCCTGTTGTCTTGCGCCTACCGTTTAATTCGATCCAGAGCTCCT
>DASPXM010000308.1:0-5543 GCA_035637295.1 Verrucomicrobiia bacterium | reverse complement strand
GGGACGGCCGACGATTTTGTCCAGGACCGGGTAGTAGGAGCGATCGAAGAAGTCTTTCATCATGCCGGACATCATGGCGAGATTTTCCGGTGTGGCGAAAATGTAGCCATCCGATTCGAGCAGTTCGGCCGGCCCGGCTTCGGTGGCGTGGATCAAGTTGAGCGCGACTTCGGGCTCAGAACCGGCGCCCTTGGCAGCGGCCTGGGCCATCTGTTGGGCGCCGCCGGTTTTAGAGTGAAAGACGATTAAAAGTTTTTTCATCGGAATATAGTTTAATCACAAAGGGTGCAGCGCGGCTACGCCGCAACCGAAGAAGACAACTGACCACAAAGGAATGGGAATTTAGCCGCATAGAACGCAAACTAGAGAATCAATCGGAGTGACGCGCGCAAAGGCGCGAAGGGTGCCAAGGGGGAGCTTGTCATTTCGACCTAAGGGAGAAATCTTTCTCAGATCCCTCACATTCGTCAGACTGTGGGAAGACTCTATCGGAGCCCTTCGACGGCGCTCAGGGCGAACGGCTGATGACATCGCATGAATCGTTGAACAGCGCCGCCTCGAATTGCTCCCGACCCTCGATTTGAACGACTTGAACTTCGATGCCGTAGTGCTGCTCGGCCATCGCTTTGATGCAGTAGATGACCGGCGTACGGTCGTTGTCGCGGTAGGCGAGCCGGACAGTTCGCATGCGTAATTCCTTGCCGTGTCAGAAGGGCCCGGCGGGGAGGGCGGGCCACGACGATAACAGTTTACCGTACCCGCTGATCGTGTAACGCAGACCAAGCTTGGAAAGAATCAGCCAAAGCATGGCGGGATTGCTGGCGACGATGGGGAGCTTCAGCTCGGCTTCCAGTTTGTCCAAGATTGGCAGAGGGTCAAGCAGCGCGCCTTGAAAATAGATGGCATCCACGTCGGCATGCTGCGCAAGTGCGGATTTCGTCATCGCTTCCACATCGCTGGACGTGAGATTCTCCGCGTCGGAGTGCGCGCGCAAAGTTTGCGGCGGATAAACGGCGTCGATGCCAAACTGAGCAAGGTAATCGCGGTACAATTTCTTGAGTTGATCGTCGACCGGAGTCATCAACAAGATTCGTTTCGCAGAAAGTGCTGTTAAAGCCGCAACGGAGGATCTCAGTGCCAGGGAAACGGGAACTTCTAGTTCGGCAGAAACCCTTTCCCACATGCCGGGGTTAAGCGCTTCCTTGGGCGCGCCGCTGATAATCACGCCGTCCCAATGGTGCTGCTGCACTAAATCTTTGACTTGGCCGATCAGGGAATCGACTTTGCCTCTGGCGCCATACAAGGAAGTCCTCGCCCCGGCTTCCCGCACGATGGTGAACTCGATGTCCTCGGGGATGAAAGCCTTGAAGCTCTCGTGGTGCGGGCTCGATGGCGCGCTGTTGCCGATAAATCCGACTTTTATTTTTATTGCGGGCAGCATACTTCAATCCTTTTAAGTTATCACCGGAACTTGGCCTATGAAGATCTCCCCTGGCCCTCTTTTTCAAAGAGGGGGATTGTTTTCGAGCAGTGGTGATATGCAAATGCTCGGCGTCTATTTCGGCGGCGTCTCTGAAGCGAGCACTCCGCGAACACCCCAGTCCTCTTTCGCGACGTCGTGAAAGAGAATGTTGAGCGACTCGGGCTTGATGCTGGCGACTTCCTCGAAGTCTTTCGAGATGCGCTTAACCAATTCGTTTTTTACTTGTTTGCTTCTTCCGGGAAACAAGTAGATGTGGACGACAGGCATGGTAACCTCCCATGGTTCAAAGTTGCCTTCAGCAATATGAAAGGCGCCGCGGAAACGCAACAGTTAAATCTGGGCCGATTCCCTTGACAGGACGCATCGGTTAGTATGAAAATACAATTTATCTGAAATGGGAGATGATGCTCATGGAAAGAATATTTGCCACCTGGTCGCGATTATCGATATCCGAGCAAACTTCATTTCTCATTAAGTCGGGAATTTTTCTTTCTGTTTGTGGAGCTACTCTGTTCGTCGCGTTAGCGGCGAGTTACCCCGCCGTCCATGACACGCTGCACAACGTTCGTCATGCTCTAGCCGTGGTTCCTTGTCACTGATCAGCTGCACTGCGCCCATTGTTCTCACCGTATTCTTGGTGCTTGGCTCGCCAGTCTGGGCGGAAGAGCTCAATATCTACTTCAAAACGTCGCCGCGGCCGGAATTGCTTCGCCCGTTTGCAGACCCGGTCACTATGTCGCTGCTCATCACCGGGGCTGATGGCAGGCCGATAAATCAAGGATTCGTGGAGATCCGTTTGGATGCACCCAAGCCGGGGCGCTTTTTCTCCACTGATTTTCCTTTTATCGAGGGAAGTCGTTTGAGCGAAATGCGCCTTGCTCTGCGCCAAGGTCGAGCCACTTGGAACTATCTCTTGCCGATCCGCGGCGAGTATCGATTGGCGGTCGACGTGGTCACGCTCGACGGCAAGAAAGCGAGCAAGATTTTTGATTTCAGGGTCCGGGAGAATGAACAAAAATGGTTCATTCTCGGCGCATTTTCCGTCGGACTGTTTCTTCTCGGACTCGTCGCGGGAAGAATTTTCACCCAAAGTCGATCCAGTGTAGCTTTATTGATCACGGTCACATGGCTTTCAGGATCGGCGCAACTTAGCTCTGCTCAAGGGCTCACGAAACCGATCCATACTGCGTCTGTGAACATAGAGCCGGCCAAGGTAGGTATCCCAACTCTTGTACAGTGGCGGCTCGACGGTGACTCAGTCGGCGAAAAACCAACGGCTTTCCTCACCCTGACAATCACTCACCTAGAAAAGGGCAAAGTTGTGTTTGGCGTCGAGAAGCTTCCTGTGGACGGTCAGTTCTCGATGAAGTTTCAATTTCCCGACGGTGCCGATTACAGAGTCGCTGCGGTCGCGAATGTTCCTGGCGTTCCGACGATTCGAAACGAGCAAGTCATTCCAGTCGGAGGTATCGAACCGCCGGCAAAAGCGATGCTGCCGGCATTGAGTTATTTCCTCGCCATCATTGCGCTGGGGTTGGGCGCCGGCAGGTGGAGTAAGCTAAGAAGGATAAGTGCATAAGCAATCCATAAACGAGGCGACGAGCACGGACGGATAATACTTAGCGCACAAAAAAAAGAGGGCAGGTTAAAACCTGCCCTCTGCCGTTCTTTGTGATTACAAGGAATGTTTCCCGCTAGCTACCGGCTAATTCTCTGACACGTCGATCAACACGCCGTCCGGATCGGCCATTTGATACTGGCCGAAGCAACATGTCGCGAGAAGCTTCTGCCTCACTTCGCGCTCCGGGTTTTTCTCCGGACGATCCTCCGGGACATAGAGATGTGAGCTTTTTTCCAGATCGGCTTTGAACGCCGCAAAGCTTTCGACCTTAAAGCCGATGTGGTCGAGCGCCGGCCGTTCGATGCCTGATCCGTAGAAGTCGGAGATCTTCCACGGCATGACAGCCAGGGTGACTTTGCCGTCCGACAGATAGTGATTTGAATCGTCGGCCGGTTTCTCCAGTTCGGTCAATTCAAAAACATCGCGATAGAATTCAGCGCATTGCTCCGGCTCGACGCAGCGCAGACCGAAGTGGCCGATGCGGCGTTTGCGCTCCTCGACTTTGTCGGTGTAGAGGTCACGGCGGTTTTCCATGTTCAGCTGCGACAAATCGAAAACATTTCCCGCCGGATCGTGCATGCTGATGCCGGCGAAGGGGCGATTGCTGGGGCGTCTGAGCACTTCTATCTTCGGGTACTTTTCCTTGAGGCGAGCAAAAACGACTTCGACATCCTGTACTTCAAAACCGAAGTGATCGAAGCCCGCCTGGCGGCCCGGCGCCCGCGGGTTGAGATTCAAACCGACGTAACCGTCGCCGACGACCACCGCTCCGCCGGCGCGCTGCAAAGTGGAGCGCCTCATGCCGAATACGTCTTGATAAAAATCGCCTTCATTGTTCGCATTGCTGGTGACGATGGCCATATGTCTCATTTGTGCAAACATGGTGAGCTCCTTTGCCCGTTAGAGATAACGTTAAAGTAGTTGAAGGAGTCGAGGGTTGTCAACTCGAATAGTGGAGAAACGATCCGTTCAGCGCACCGAAATTTTGTAGGGGCGACCCTGTGTGGTCGCCCGTCCGAGAGGGCAGACATGGGGTCTGCCCCTACACCGTTTTCAACGTAACTGCGGTCACACGTTTACTATAACCACGCCCTTGGGCTCGAGGTAGTAGTCCAAGGCTTCGGGGCCGTGTTCGCGGCCGAGGCCGCTGGATTTGACACCACCGAAGGGAAGCTCGTCGTAGCCGTAATGGAGCGAATTCACCCACACGTTGCCGGCTTGGAGCTTGTCGATTGCTTTGTTGGCGTGCAATAGATTCCGCGTCCAGATCGACGAACCTAGACCAAATTCGGATGAGTTGGCCTTTTCGAGCGCCTCCTCGAGAGTCTTGAAGGTGTAAACCGGTAGGGCGGGGCCGAACACTTCCTCTTTGGTCATGCGCGCGTCGTCAGGCACGTTGCTCATCAATGTTGGCATATAGAAAAAGCCTTTGTCGAAGTCGCCGCCTTTTGGCCGCTCGCCGCCGAAGAGCACCTTGGCGCCGCGCGATTTGGCGTCTTCCACTTGCTCTTCGACCTCCTGGCGTTGGGAGCCGAGATGGATCGGACCCATGCGGGTTTCCTTGCTCATGCCATTGCCGACGGTTTTCTTTTTGAGGATTTCGACCAGCCCGCCGACGAAGTTATCGGCGATGGATTCTTGGAGAAACAGCCGCTTTACGCCGAGACACATCTGTCCGCAATTAAAATAGCGGCCAACGTCGGCCATCTTCACCGCCAAGTCGAGATTAGCATCTTCCATCACGATCATTGGGTCGCTTCCGCCTAGTTCCAGCGTGACGCGCTTAATTTCGCGCCCGGCAACTTCCATAACGTGGCGTCCCACCGGGGTAGAACCCGTAAAAGCGATACGGCGGATGCGCGGATTGCGCAGCAACTCTTCGCCGACGCTGCCTCCCGGACCGGTGACGATATTGACCGCGCCTTGAGGCAGCGTCTTTTGTGCTTTGCCTTCGCCGAAAGTCGCTTGGGCGATGATTTCGATAACTTTGATCGTAGCTAATGGAGTCGTGCTCGCCGGCTTGATGATGATTGTGTTGCCAGCGGCCAACGCCGGGCCGAGCTTGGTACCCATTAAAGTCAGCGGAAAATTCCAAGGCACGATCCCACCGCAAACGCCGATCGGCTGGCGTACGACCATGCCGTAGGCGCCTTTCTGCGGCAACGGCACATGGGAACCGCGCACTTTCGACGCCAGGCCCGCGTAGAATTCCAAGCCGTGAACCAGATGGTGAATTTCCAGGCCCGCCTCGAACACCGTCTTGCCCTGCTCCTGCGTGAGTAATTGCGCGATTTCGCCGGTGTTCTTTTTAATCAATTCCGAAGCGTTCAAGAGCGCGTTACCGCGATCTTCCGGTGTGACATCGGACCAGACCTTAAACGCATCCTCCGCCGCCTGAACTGCCTGTTGCACGTCTTTATCGTTACCTTGCGGCACCGT
>DASPXM010000307.1:0-6916 GCA_035637295.1 Verrucomicrobiia bacterium | reverse complement strand
ATTACTAGTCCGCTCGTCGCCGCCGCGCGGGGCTTGCCCTTCAAGGGCATCATGGTCACACACGAGAAGACGCTTTTCTGGATCATCGCCCGTCCGGATATCCGGCGCATGGAAGATTTGATCGGCAAAACTATCGCAGTGGACCGGCTGGCAACACTGCAAGACATCGTCGCCCACGATCTCCTAAAGAGAAAAGGAATTAATCCCGATCAAGTGACCTTCATTCAAACCGGCTCGGTCTCCAACAGCGTTCAATCACTGAGCCAGGGAAGCGTGGCCGCTGCTCTGCTCTCCTTGCCGCATAATTTCGTGATGATGCAAAAGAGTTATCGGGAACTCGCCTCGGCGCTGGAATTTAACCAGCGCTCAGCCTCCGGCGGCATCGCGACCCGCGAAGCCAAACTGAAGCAGGACCCCACTCAAGTGAAAGCCGTGATCCGAGCGACCTTTGAGGCCATGGATTTTAACCGTAAAGAAAAACCCTGGATGGTCAACTATATTCAGAATAAATGGAAGCTCACACCCAAAGTCGCCGAAGAGTCGTATCGCACGTGGTTAAACGGTTTTACCTCGGACGGCAAGATTCCAATCAAAGATCTCCAGGAAATTTATGATACGGCCCTTGCGTCACAATTGATTCCGACGGCGGTGCCCGTGTCGAAAGTAATGGATTATACGTTGCTGGAAGAAGTGTTAAAGGAAAAAAGATGATTTGGGGCAAAAAAAGAGTGCGATTTGGCAAGCCAAGCGTTTGTTGATTCAGTGATCAAGGAAATCATTCAACCCGGTGTTGATCAACGGATGATTCTGCCCTATTTCACCGAGCTGCGCTCCGGCAAGTTGCCGGTACGGCTGCAACGATGAGCGCTCCAGCACTATATCCGGAGTAGAGAAGGCCGGAAAATTGGAGCGTTGGAGTAATGGAATGACGCGTATCGGAGTTTCAGCTCTCCAAGCGCCCTTCACTGCAGTATTCCAGCATTCCATTATTCCATTCCACATACGCGGCCAAGCGTTCACGACTTCCGATTAGATTCTTTCACTTAGAATTCGAATATTTCTCGTCTGCGAGGTAATTGACCGAGCCGGCTCGAGACGGCTCCCCACCATCCTGGCACTTTTGACCGAATATCTCGGCGAGGCGAGAGAGCCGGTCGCCGCTGCACCCGATTAACCGCGCATTCTTCCTGACAACAAATGACAGCCGATACAATCTGGCCGCATTTATCCCCCGGCACGGCTTCTGCTCTCTGAGAAAAACATCCGACGGAAGTTCAAATATCGCTTTGACGAGCGAAGGATAATCGATGACGGGACAGTATGTCGGATGAATAGATTGATCGTCTAAAAAAGAGAAAGTAAGGAGGGACGGATATGCATGAGACAAATACGGAATTAGGAAAGCCGAGTTACTGGCAGCTGATTTTTTTACAAAGCAAAGTGAACGGCGCAGCATACAACGGTGAAAAGCTTCCCGGCCGCAATTGGGATTGGCCGAAAGACACTTACTTTCAGCGTCGTTTGCAACGAGTCAAATTTCTCCAGCCTGCTGACGGCTCCAAGTTCAATTAGCTAGCCGCTTCCCGCGCTGCCTCCTTCAGCACAGCTCCCACGGGACAGCGGCTGCCACTGAGCCCCCCGTCATGCTCAGTGGCAAGAGGCCAGACCCCCAAAAGTCTGGCCTCTTTTTTTGCCCGGACGTGTCCAGCAAATAACCCGCGACTTGATTGAGACGCAGTTCCATAAATTTGTAAATCGGCGGCGACCCAGATCAGCGCGTCAACTGAATAGTTCTTTCTGCCATTTTTTTAGTAACGCCTGCTGCCGCTCGACACTGATCTCAGCAGCGGGTGGAAACCTGTCACGCCACTCAACGGGCCGGCAAGCATCGATGATCATGCGTGAGCTAAGGCCTTTGCGCTCACGCGGAATGATCGGGTCCAAAGGACCGCTCCAGCAGCGGCGCAGAATCTCGGTAGCGTCCACCGGATCGGCGCGGCTGCACATGGCCCACAACACGTCGTTGATGTCGTAGGCGTCGATATCGTCGTCGACGACCACCACATATCGCCCCAAATAGGCTGCGCCTTGACATTGGCTTGCCACTAAACCTGCTTGTCGTGCATGGCCCGGGTAACGTTGACGAATCGCTATGACGGTTAAAAAACGCCGGAAGTAACTAGCGACGGCTTTTACATCCGGCACGCCGGCCTTTTCCACTTGATCGCGAATGTATGCGGCCCGCAGCAACTCGTAACAATGCTCGGCGCGTGCGGTCGGACGATATTCCGGCGACGCGGTGATGATCGGATCATTACGATGATAAAGCCGATGCACTTTGATGAGCGGCTCGAACTTTTCGCCGCTGGCATAATAGCCGGTCCATTCGCTGAACGGTCCTTCTTCTTTGCCTTGGTCTGGAAGAAATTCACCTTCGATCGCGATCTCAGCGTATGCGGGAATGGGCAATCCCGTGAATTCTCCTTGAACAACTTCCACCGGTTCTCCCTTAATGCCGCCGACGGCGTCGAATTCGCTTCTGCCGTAGGGCTCTGGGCGAGTGGCGATCATGTGCAGTAACGGGTCAACGCCGAAGCAGGCGACTACCGGGCATGCTTTGCCATGATCGAAATACTTTTGCCGGTGCATCCTGCCGTGTTTGCCCGGAGAAATATTCATCCCCATGGTGGTACGGTCATGAACCATGACCCGATAGCAACCGACATTGACCCAACCCTCTTCGGGATCGCGCGTGATCACCACATGCCCTGTGCCGATGTAGCGGCCGCCGTCGCGCTCGTGCCAAAACGGAACGGGAAATTTGAAGAGATCGACTTCGTCGTCTTTGAAAACATTTTCCATTACCGGTCCCGAAGAAACGGTCACCGGTGGTATCGATACGGGCTTCGCCAACCGCTCGCGCCAGGCCTGAATGAAGCCCTCACGCGTAATATCGAGCGGCAAATTGGTAGTCAGCGCCGAGCGTTTAAGACTTTCAAAAAAGCCGACGAGAATTCTGTAGCCCGCCGGATAGTCTTTGATGCGGTCGAAAAGCAGCGCCGGGCTATTTTCCTTATGCTTTGACGCGAGCACCGAAAGCGCGCCGATCTCGAGATGCCAGTCGGCGCCTTCGACGATTTTGAGCTCGCCCATCTCGTCGACTCTTTGAATCCATTCTCTAACGTCTTTGTAAGCCATCGCTTCCCTCCAGTTCGAAAGAACTACGAATTTGTCCTCGGCTTTGCAAGCCCGCAGCGAAATTGGTAGAGCCAACGATCATGGAACTTCGGATGAGAAGAAAGTGTTTGTCATTCCTATTGGGAGCTTCGCTTGGGCTTTGCGCCTCCTCCGCCGCGGCGCAGGAGAAAGTGATCGTCGGCCACTCGGCGCGCGCCGCGCTTTCGATCGGCCCGTTACTCTACGGCATCGAGCGCGGTTTCTATCGTGACGAAGGCATCGATTTAGTTTATGTCTCGCTGCGCGCCGATCTCGGCATCAAAGCTCTGCTCGCCGGTGAGATCGACTACAGCTACAGCGTTGGTACGATCATCAGAGGCGCGATCCTTGGTGTGCCCGTGCGGAATCTGACCTTCGACTTTTCCCGAGTGCTTCATGCGCTGATGTCGCGCCCGGAGATTCCCAATGCCGCGGCGCTGAAAGGCAAAATCGTCGGCGTCAGTTCGTTCGGCGCTACGGGCGATTTCGCGGCGCGCGTCGGATTGCGCTCGATGGGCCTCGATCCTGAAAAGGATGTGACAATCATCACCCTCGGCCCCGACACCCTGCGCCATGCCGCGCTCGTGGCCGGCACCGTGCAGGCGACGCATATGCCGGTGCCGCTGAATATTCAGCTTAAGAAAGAGAGCTATCATGAGCTGGTGTACGCCGGAAACATTCTTCAACGGCCATTGACCGGTCTCGCCACCAGCGTCGAAAAGATACAGAAAAATCCGCGGCAGGTACAGCGCATGGTGCGCGGCTTCCTGCGCGCCACCCGCGCCTTGAAAACCGAAAGGGCCGGTTTCATCGCCTTCGCCCAGAAAAAATACGGCTACTCCAAGGATCTGTTAGAAGAGGCCTATAAATATCTGGTTGACGCTTTATCCCAGGACGGCTTTGTCGACGATAGGGCGCTACAAGCCGCCATCGACGAAGCAAAAACGCTCGCCAAAATCACCAAACCCATCAATCAGTCGGAAGTCGTCGACTACAGCTTCTTGCGGTCCGCGGTAAAAAAATGAGCTCGGCTTTGGGCCGCCCAATCAGTTTATTTCATCGCTTCGGTGGCTAACGAAAAATCAAAGATTTTCTCCATCGGAACCGCCTCTTTGACGCGCAGCGCTTCCCGGCCGATTTCAATAATCTCTTTCGCCGCATCCGCGCTCAACCGACCGCCGGGAAGCACAAACGCCGCGTCGTCGTCGTACATCCGTCGCGCCAGCTGCGCGTCTTTGAAGCCGAGACGTTTCTGAATATAGGGAATCATAATCTCGGGATTATCCTGATAGAATTTCAGCCCGCGGTTCCAAGCTCGAAGGAAGCGCACGAGTCTTTCTCGCTTCTGTTTGATGTGAGTGTCCGTCGAAACTACGCCGGCCTGCAGATAACGCATATGATCGCGCCCACGGCCGAATAGTTTGTAGCCTTGATCGAGCGCCAAATAAACCGATGGAGGCGCCATCATCGCGCCGGCAACCCTGCCGGAATATAGCGATTGCAGACGCGCCGGCGTGTCCATGCTGAGTAACGTGACGTCTTTTTGCGCGTCAAGCCCCTTGGCTTGAAGAATGCGCCGGGTCATCACTGCGGCGGTGCCGTCCAGTGAACCGACGGCGATTGATTTTCCTTTCATGTCCGCTGGATTTTGGATCGCCGCGTTAACGATCAGCTCGTGTACTGGCCGCTCCCGTGTGACAGAGATGATTTTGACCGGCACGCCGCGTAGGGCCGCCGAAAAACCGCTACCGGCATGACAGGTCACATCGATTTCGCCCGACATCAGGCTGCTCACGCCGATGATGCCACGCACCACCAAGACTTGCAGATCCAACCCTTCTTGCGTGAAAAATCCTTTCTCGTGGCCGTAATAGAGCGGAACGTAACTCAAAGTCGGTCCGAGAATGCTGATATAGAAACGATCCACCGCGCCGGCATGGCCCGCGAGCAAGGATAAGCCCAGCAAAACAGCAGCAAAGAATTCCTGACTGCGCGTCATAGTGCCTCCAGTCATACCGGGATATCTAATCTCGCCCTACTTGCGTTGCGACTGTGTAAAGGGTGCGACGGCATAGACAATGCGTCCGCCAACCAGGGTCAGCACCGACTCGAGCGAACGGATTTGGTCTTCCGGGACAGCGAGGTAGTCCCCGTTGAGTACCGCGAGATCGGCCAACTTGCCGACCTCGATCGAGCCCTTCCGCCCTTCGTCAAAGGTAAACCACGCGCTGCTGATCGTGTAAAGCCGCAGCGCCTCCTCACGAGTCAAGTTTTGACTTTGGTTTCGAATCTTCGAACCGGCAACGGTCTTGCCCGTGATCAGCCACCATAGTGAAAGCATCGGCGAGTAATTCGCCGAGCGAAACGCGTCCGTGCCGGCGCCTATTGCAATGCCGGACTTGATCATCGTGCGCAGCGGAGGCGCGTTGCGTGCCTTGTCCAAGCCCCAAAGCTCCACCGTGCGCTCGCCCGTCAACGCCATGTGATCCTGGACCGCGATGCCGCCGCCAAGTTTTTTTATCCGGGTGATCGTCTCCGACGTGGCATCCTCCAATTGCACAAATGCGATACGCTGGGAAGATAAGGGCGTTGCGGCATTGACTTCCTCGAGCACATCGAGCAACTGCCGCGCCGTGTTGTCCTCGGCCGCGCGAAGATGAAAGCCGTATCTCTCCCCGGCGAATAATCGTAACATCCCGCGAATCTTTTCCTTCGCTTCAGCCGTGATCGTCACGCCCATCGGAGTCAGTTCGGGGTTGCCCACAGCGCGAACAAATCCGTCGCCAAATCCGACGAAGCGAAACATATCGCTTTGCTGGAATTTCTTGATCTCGTCGGCCGTCATCTTTACCTGCTCAAGTTCGTCGCCGTCGCCGGCCGCGAGGTAAATATTTAGCCGCAATGTCAGATCACCGGAGCGCGCCATCTCAGCGAGCAATCTTCTGTGGGCGAAGCTCACGCTGCCGCTTTGCAGGTCGCCGACGGAAGTGACGCCCAGGCGATTGAGCTCGCGAAAACAATTGCGAATACTCTGGTGAACCTTGTCGAGAGAGAGACCAGGAATTTTATTGTAGGCATATTCCCAAGCCGCCGCGCCCTGCAACCAACCGGTAAGCTCGCCGGCGTTTGGATTGCGTTCAAATTTTCCGCCCGCCGGGTCGGGTGTCTTGGGAGTAATTCCAACCGCGTTGAGAGCCGCGCTATTTAGCAGCGCGCCCTGGTCCAAGTACTGAATGTAGACGGGGTGGTTCGGCGCGAGCTCATCAAGCTCGGCGCGACTGGGAAAGCGCCGCTCTGCGAACTGCGTCGGCACCCAGCCACCGCCGACGATGATCCAGCTTCCCGGCGGTTTTGTTTTCGCCGCCTCAGCAATTTGTTTCAGTCCGGCGCCGAGCGAGCGCGTGCGTTCCCAGTGCAGTTCGGCGTCCCAGTTCAAACCGGCCTCGGTTGCATGAATATGAGAATCGATTAATCCGGGAATGACCGTGCGTCCGCCAAGATCGATGACCCGCGTGCGGCGGGCAGTCAAAATGCGCACATCATGGTCATTGCCGACCGCGACAAAGCGGCCATCCCTGATGGCGACCGCCTGCTTGATCGAGAAGTCACGGTCAACTGTAATAATTTTCCCATTGCGCAATACCAGATCGGCAGGAGCGGGCACGGCCAGGGAACGCTCAAAGTCCACTTCATGGCTGCC
>DASPXM010000306.1:0-18321 GCA_035637295.1 Verrucomicrobiia bacterium | reverse complement strand
ATCATGAATGAGCAATACGCCGAGATAATCAAGGAGTTTCCACTATTTCGCGGGTTCACTTTGCATGGCGCTAAACTGCTGCTGGAGTGTGGCGAAGTCAAGGAGTATTCCCCGGGAGAAGTTGTGCTCAAAGAGGGAGATAGCCCGACCTTCGTCCTGCTGGTTCTCACTGGGGGAATGCAGGTCTTTATTGAACGCCAGGGACGTGACCTGGTCCTCACCGACGCGGCGCCGGGTACGATCTTGGGTGAACTGGCGGTACTATGCGGCATGCCGCGATCGGCCTCGGTGCGCGCGATTGAGGGATCGGCGGTCCTGCAATGGAGCGCCACGGATTTTCGCGACTTGCTCCTCCGTGACGTCTTCTTATCAGAGCGGATATTCCGAGAATCGCTGCGCACTCTGATCGAGAAAGAGCGGTCGTTGATCGATTCGCTCACCCGGGCACAAGCTGGTCGCAACCCAGGCGAATAATGAATCGGAGCGGCGAAGCGTCGTTGTCCCGAGGGTAGCAAATAATGACTCTATTGAGATTGGAAAGTTAGCACGCGCTCGCTCAGAATCACCGCCGGGCCAATAACCAAATTGACTACCACCGGGCTTGGTTCGCTCATTAAATCTTGCGATTGAAGGCAAATCCTAGGCTTTCAAAAGAATCCGCTTTCAAAGGGAACGCTTTATGACCGTGCGCCTTCGCTTGCCTGAAACAACTCAAAATCGATCTCAGTTCGAAACGCGTTGATCCTCACAACTTTCACTCGCACATTATCACCCAAGCGGAATTTTCGGCCGTGGCGGCGGCCTTTGATGACGTATTCTTTCTCGTAGTAGTCGTAGTCGTCGTCTGTTAATGCCGACAGTTTCACTAATCCTTCGACGAAGTAGGCGTCGAGCTCTACGAAGAAGCCGAAGTTTGCAAGGCTGGTAATGAAGCCCGTGAACTCTTCGCCAATTTTGTTCATCATGAACTGGGCTTTTTTGAGATCGACCATCTCGCGCTCGGCGTCCATAGCGTGGCGCTCGCGCTCGGAGGTGTGTTTGCCGGCCTCTTGAAGATAGCGGAGCAAATCCGCGCGTTCGTTTGGCTTAAGTTTTTCTCCGCGCAGCGCTCTGTCCAACATGCGGTGCGCGATCAAATCGGGGTAACGCCGGATTGGTGAGGTGAAATGGGTATAACATACCGATGCTAGGCCGAAGTGGCCGATGTTTTCCGGTTGATACACAGCTTGCTTCATCGAGCGTAGCAGCACGCGATTGAGCACGCGCTCTTCGGGTTTGCCGCGGGCAGCCTCCAAGAGTCTTTGAAATCTCAAGGGCGCAATGTTTTCTTTTTTAAGGGGCAAGCGGTAGCCGAGCGAGAGCAGAAACGGCGCTAGCGCTTCCAACGCTTCTTCGTCGGGACCTTCGTGAACCCGGTAGAGAAGCGGTAAGTCTCTTTCTGTCAAGTGGCGCGCCACTGCTTCGTTGGCGGCAATCATGAACTCTTCGATGATCCGATGGGCAATATTGCGCTCGGCGCGCACGATATTTTCCGGCTGCCCTTGCAGATCGAGAATAATTTCAGCTTCGGGTAAATCGAAATCCAGGTTGCCGCGTGCTTTGCGTCGCTCGTAAATCACCATCGCCAGCTCTTCCATGAGATGGAACTGATCGACGAGGGTGCCGTAGTACACCAAAACTTCGACGTCACGATCAACTAAGATGCGCCGTACGTTGGTGTAGGTCATCCGTTGATGGCTGCGAATCACGGAATCGAAAAACCGGCTGCCAACGACTTCCCCTTTTGCGTTGAATTCAATGGCAACGGTTTTGGTCAAGCGATCTTCGTTGGGATTCAAGCTGCAGATGCCGTTCGAAAGCGCTTCGGGCAGCATGGGAATCGCGCGATCCGGAAAATAAACGCTCGTGCTCCGAGCATAGGCTTCCTGATCCAAGGCACTGTCGGCTCGAACGTAGTGAGCGACATCGGCGATAGAAACCAAAAGCTCATAGCGATCATCCATCTTGCGAACGTGAACGGCGTCGTCGAAGTCGCGGGCATTCTCGCCGTCGATCGTAACGATGGGCAATCCCCGCAAATCAGTGCGCGCGGCTACTTCTTCAGGAGGGATCGAGTAAGCAATCTGGTTCGTCTCGCGATGCACTTCCTCCGGAAAACGAGTTGATAGGCCATAGCGGAATACAATGGATTGCGCTTGGACTTCCGGATCATCGGGGTCGCCCATGACTTTAACGACCTGAGCTTGCGGCGGTGACATCGCCGTTCCATAGCGGGATATCTCGGCGGCTATGACTTTGCCTTTTTCCGGCTTCACCGCGTCCGGCGTGAGTGGAATGGCGCCGATTCTCGCATCCATCGGGACGAGAAAACCTTTGCCGTCGAATTCATCGTAGGTGCCGAGCAGGCGCTCCTGCGCGCGCTCCAGAACTTGCACGACGTGCGCGTCAGTGCCGCCTCGTGCCTTGCGATCGGCTCGCACCATCACCCGATCGCCGTGCATGACCCGCCGCATCTCGCGGCGATTCAAGTAAAGATCCTCGGTGTTCTTGTCGTCCGGGATCAAGAACCCATAGCCGTCGGGGTGCGCATGGACTTTTCCCCGGATCAGATTTTGCCGATCAGGGAGCGCATAGTGATTCTTCTTCAGGCGCACCAAGCGGCCATCGCGACATAATTGTCGAAGCGCATCGACGATCACCTGAAGTTCATCGCGGCCAAAACCACCGCGCCGCAGGATCTCAGCAGGTGTCAGCCGGGTCTTTGGCTTCTTTGCAAAAAGCTCGAGAATCTTTAGTTGGGCTTGTGCTTCAGAAGCTGAATCAAGGTCGGATTGCCGAACCATAGATGCATCTGAGCATCTAATGGAATTCTGCGGTTTTCAATCGCTGGGAAAGACAAAGACTCGGAGTTGGAGACTTCGGTCGAGGCCCCTGAATTACCGGTCCGTGTGCTCATCGGAAGATTCGCGGGCAAGTTCCGCCATGAACCAGTCGTCGTTCATGTCGGCCGGCCGTGAAATTTCCCGCAACGGGACGGCGTCTTTGATCGAGTCTAAAATTTTATGTGCGGTGGCGAAAAAATCGTTCATGGCAAGAAGCACGATGATGGCTTTCTTGCGATCCACCGTGCGAATGATGCCGACTTCTTCATAGGATTCGAAGATAAATTTTACATAGGCAATATGCTCGGGGAGAATTTCCAGATAGATGTCGTGTAATCGCATTCGTCGCATTCGCTAACGATTGAGAAATCGCTGCAGCGCATCGGGCAACCACTTCTTTGGGTCTTTAGTTTCTTGATTTGATTTGCCGCCGCCATCCGCGTCGTCGCGCGCCGCGGATCCGCCTCGCAGCGCTTGCGCCAAGAGGCGATTTTCGAGCCGGATTTTCACGTCGGGAATTTTACCCTCTACAACGAACGCAATTCCAAGTCTGCCACGCCGGTCGAGCAGATAACGGATGATACGGTAATCGCGTTGGACCTCCTGAGTCAATCGCGGCGACAGCACGATTAAACCGTTCCATTTTGTGGATCGGTCGAAGCCGAGCCAGCCGGCACCCGTGATCGTATAATCGGGAGTCGTGATGATGAGGTTATCCGTGTGGATGCGTCTCTGATCGATCGCGAAATTCGCCTTCAATGACTCGACAGGTGTATCCGGTCGTTTGACCAAGCCGGCAAAACCTGGAGGCAGGCGGGACGTTGACGCCGCGGAAACACTGCTACCACTGCCCCTGAGCAGCAAATGGCTGACTAAGTTGAAATCTCGAATTACCCCCCGGCGAATTGACGCCTCGCCGGAACCTTTAAGCACGCTCATCAGGCTGGCGCCATTAGTAGCGGCGGCGTCGAACTGGGCCGAGCCGTTGAGTTGCCCTTCGATGTGATCTTTCACTTGCGGGATCCATGGCGCGATCAGCCCGCGCAAATCGAGGGCGTCGACTTGTGAGGACATTTGGAGCCGAGAACTTTCAACGGCGGAAGCCCAATTACCGTCGGAGCGGAAGGTTCCGTTTAGCGTTTGCAAGGAGAGATTCTTAAACGTCAGGCCCGCTGCCGATAGAGCCACGTCGCAGCGGAGATTGCCAAAACCAAACTGTTGCAAGGTGCCTTCCGGAGAAGTCACTGATCCGGTAAGCGCCAGCTGCCCGTTGTCCCATTGAATCTCGCCATTGGCGTTGACGTCTTTGAGCCGGACCGGCGGGCCGGCGTCGAGCGAGGGCAGATCGGTGAGATTGAACTCGTCGGAGCGCAGTTTATAAATCACGCTGGGCTCCAGCAGGTTCGCAATGGCGCCATCGAGGAAAATCATCGAAGACCCCAGACGAAATGTGACGTTATTGAGGCGCGCTTGCTTACCGTCCAGGAGCACCTGGCCGTCTAACTTTTCTATTCTGCGCCCGTTGCCTAGATGTTCGAATCCGCTATTGGTGAGTTTCAGTTGCCCTTGTACGCTCCAGTTCTCGTCGGCGGGAGTCAAGCCTTTGTTGAAGTCAATATCCCAATCAGCCTTGCCGCCCACGCCATAAAAATCCAGCGGAGTAAAAATTTGGCCCCAGGCGGGCACCGGGCTTTGTTTGCCTCGCACCTTGAGTTGCAGCCGGGGCGCCGGTTCATACTCGATACTGCCGGCAAAATCCATTTTGGCAGCCCCAATTACGAACTCGGATTCATGAAGCAGCAACCTTTGCTTTTGCCGGGAAATTCTCATTCTGACCTCTGCGGGAACGTTGGCTGGCTTATATAGCCACCCTTTGTAGCGCAATTCTGCTTTGTCGGCACGCACCAGTGCTCCGACGCGGAGACTCTCCCAAGTTCCTTCAAAACGACTATAGATGCCGAGGGTGCCGGCAGCGACTAGCAGCGGGGAAAGGTTCTGTTCGAAGAGACGCAACTTGCGGAGTTGCAGGAGCGCCAGGGGGGCGACGACCAGCTTGCCTTGGATCTGCGCGTCCTCCCACGTGCGGCGCTCGGAAAACTCAACACTGCCGTTGATGACGGCATTGTAGTCCGACGAACCAAATAACGGAACTTTCAACGTGATGTCGCCGATGCGTGGGCGTTCCGGCGTGCCGCTGAGCTGCGCTTGGAATGACATGGGGCCAGTCACGTCGAGTTCGCGCGGAATCTTGTCTCTCAATCCGGCGATGGCGCGCGCTACAACCGGTACATGAAGGGAGTCGAGTCGAATGCTGAGATCGATGCCCCGGCGGAACCAGGAATGCTCTCCCGAAGCGGGTTTGAGCTGGCCGTCGATCCTGACGTCCTGGCTAATTCCTTCGCTTAGCGATGCGGCAATGGTGATTTTCGTTGCTTGCGCCGGTTCCAATTCTCTCATGGTCATCGAGATATTCTTAATCCGAAGCTCGGCGGGTTCTTTGATCGACCGATCCACGTATTCGACGCGGCCCTCTCTGATGCGCACTTCGCCGATCGCAAACGCCACCGGGCTGTGCTTTCGCTCAGGTGCGGGCGGCCGTACTCTGGGAAGTTTCTGCAACTCGTTCTTGCGGTCTACGAACGCCGTCAGGTTCAACAGTCCTGTTTCATTGGTAATGATCTGGAACTCCGGCTCATTGAACGTGAGCGAATCGATTACAAACCGACCGAAAAACAGATTCCACAAGCTGACTCCCAAAATGAGCTCTTTTGCCCGGACCACCGGTGTCGCCGCAAAGCGAGGATCATCAGCGATGCGAAACTCTTTGGCGACGAAGCCGGGCCGGCCGAGCAAGTTGACTTCGAGAGCGTCGAAACTGACGTCTTGGCCGAGGACTTTTTGCAACTCTTGCTGGACTTGTTCGCGATGTCTGCTGGCCAGAATGTTGAACGATTGAACCAGAACGCTGATTAAGGCTACCAGCGTCAGGAGAGTTAGTAGCAAAAATTTTCTAGGGCTTCTCATCGCACGGGCGATGGTAGGCCAGATAGAGAATGGCTCGGTGAGACTCGGATGGTGAATTCGCCCCAACGTGGTCTTGGGGCTCTCTCCTTCGGGCGGAATTTTCATGGTTGAGGCTTTTGACGATAGTACCAGAACATTCCAACGTGGGCCAATGTAACGGCGACGCTGGCACGCAGGTATTCTACGCGAGATGCTAACCAGAACAACTATTGCGATGGAGATTCGCGCCGCTCAAGCTATGCGCTCAACGATCGTGGCGATGCCTTGGCCGACGCCGATGCACATGGTCGCGAGCCCGTAACGGCTGCCGCGCTTTTTCATCTCATGGACCAAGGTCGCCATCATGCGCGCGCCGCTGCAGCCGAGCGGATGGCCGAGGGCGATGGCGCCGCCGTTGACGTTGAGCCTGTCGAGGTCGATGCCGAGCTCGCGAGCACAGGCGAGCACTTGTGATGCGAACGCCTCATTCAATTCGACCAGATCGATCCGCTCAATCGTCAAACCGGCACGCTTGAGAGCCTTCTCTGTGGCCGGGATTGGTCCGATGCCCATGTAGTTGGGATGGACGCCGGCCGTCGCGGAAGCAACGATTCGGGCCATCGGCTTCAGTTTTAAGTGTTCGGCTTTTTGTTGAGTAGTAATCAGCAACGCTGCGGCACCGTCCGATAGCGGCGACGAGTTGCCGGCCGTCACCGTGCCGCCTTTTTTGAACGAAGGCTGGAGTCCAGCAAGGATTTCCAGTGAAGTGTCGGCGCGCGGCCCTTCGTCTTTGTCGTGGACGAGCGGTGCCCCTTTACGCTGGGGGATTTCGACCGGAATGATCTCGTCTTTGAGACGACCCTCATTTTGCGCCTTCAAGGCCTTTTGGTGGCTCGCAAGCGCAAGCTTGTCCTGGTCTTCGCGGCTGATGTGATACTTTTCCGCGACGTTCTCGGCGGTCTCGCCGTTGTTGATCAGCGAGTAGAGTTCCGCCATACGCTTGTTGGGAAAGCGCCAGCCGAGTGAGCTATCATACATCGGAACGTCGCCGCGTTGAAACGCGGTCGCCGGTTTGCCCATCACCCAAGGTCCGCGCGTCATGCTCTCGACGCCGCCGGCAACAAACAGATCGCCGTGATCGGTCTCGACGGCCCGACCGGCTTGATTGATCGCTTCGAGTCCGGAGCCGCACAAGCGGTTCACCGTCGCCCCGGGAATCGTATAAGGCAGTCCGGCGAGCAAGGAAGCATTGCGTGCCACGTTGCGCGAGTCTTCGCCCGCTTGGTTAGTACAGCCAAAATAGACATCTTCGATCTCTTCCTTGTTGATGGCGGTTTTTTCAACCAATTTGGCGATAATATGCGCGGCGAGATCGTCGGTTCGAACATCCTTCAATATGCCGCCGTGGCGTCCCATCGGCGTGCGCACAGCTTCGACGATTACGGCTTCCCTCATGGTTTCACCTGACCTTCGTGATATATGTAAAATCCTCTGCCGCTGATTTCACCGAGAAACCCCGCAACCACCAGGTTTTTCAAGAGCGGCGCCGCGCGGTAGCGGTCGTCGCCGGTTTCGCGCTGCAAGCCTTCGAGCACGGCGAGCACTTCATCCAAACCGATCTGATCGCCCCAGCGCAGCGGCCCTTGCGGATAGTTGACACCGAGCCGCATGGCGACATCGATCTCTTCCGTCGTGGCGACGCCTTCTTCCAGGCTGCGCGCCGCCTCATTGATAATCAAGCTCAAAATGCGCGGAAATGTAAGTCCCGCGCTGTCTTTGACTCGTACGGTTTGTTTGCCGAGGGACTTAAACAGCTGTTCGGCCTGCGCAAGCGACGGTTCGGTCGTCCGTAAACCGCCGGCCAATTCGATCAGCTTTCGATCTTTCAGAGGAAAGAAAGACGCAAAACCGACGATTCTTTCCGGCTTCTTTATCCATGACGCCATCAGCGTGGTGGAAAATCGCAAGCAAGAGCTGACGATGATCGAGGACGGCGGCAGGGAGGCGTCGAGACGTTGGAGCAAAGCTTTTTTCTTGTCCTCGGCACCGGTTTCCGTGTCGAGGACGAAGTTGGTCGTCGAAGCGACGGCCGTGGCATCGTTCACCTGCGACGTTTCGAGGCTATTTTCGCGACCTAACGCCAGCAGTTCTTCTGCCAGGCGGTTTCTGCCGATGACCGCCAGGCTACTTTTTGTCATAGGGGTAAAACCCTCGCCCGGTTTTTCGTCCCAGGTTGCCGCCCATGACCATGCGCTGCTGAATCGGACTCGGGCGAAAACGCGGGTCTTCGAAAAAAGAGCGGTAAAGCGACTCGGTGGCGGCGAAGTTCACGTCGTTGCCGATTAGATCCATCAGCTCGAAGGGACCCATGCGAAAATTTCCCGCCTCTTTCATGATGCGATCGATGACTTCCACCGAAGCGCCACCGTCGCCGAGAATGCGCAGTCCTTCGTTATAAAATGGCCGGGCGACGCGGTTGACGATAAATCCCGGTGTATCCTTGGCGCGCGCCGGGGTCTTGCCCATGGCGCGCATCAGCGCTGTGGCTTTTTCGATGGTCGCCGTACTGGTGCGATCGCCTTGGATCACTTCGACCAACGCCATCAACGGCGGCGGATTGAAGAAATGCAAACCTAAAACTCGTTCCTGATGCTGTGCGCTGGCGCCGATTGCCGTGATGCTAAAGGAAGAAGTGTTGCTCGCGAGCAGCGTCTCCGGGTCGCAGATGGCGTCCAACTGTTTGAAGATATCGCGCTTTAACTCCAGCTTCTCCGGTGCCGCTTCGATGACTAGACTGGTTCCTTTGCAATCCTCGAGCTTGGTGGTGGTGCGGAAGTGATCGAGAATTTCCTGTTCCTGCTCGGCGGTGAGCTTGCCACGGTCACGGCTGCCTCTGAGAAAATTCTGCACGCGGCCTAAGCCGACGTCGATAAATTCCTGCTTGACGTCGTAAACAATCGTCTCGAAACCGGCTTGAGCGGCGACCTGGGCAATACCCGCGCCCATGGTGCCGGCGCCGAGGACGGCAATCTTTTCAGATTTGTCAGCCATAAATTTATTAGGAGTTGCCTGAAGTCTCGTGTCTCGGGTCCTAGCTAGAAAACGCTAGACCCGAAACTCGAAACCTGAATCGAATTTTCTATTTTCCGGTAAACACCGCCGGCCGTTTTTCCAAAAAGGCTCGCACTCCCTCGTCGTAGTCGGAACTTCTGCCGGCAATTTCTTGCAAGTAGGCCTCGTATTCGAGATCGCTTTCCACAGTCGGCAGGTTGGCGTGATTTACTGCTCGCTTGATCAGCCCGATTCCGCGGGGGGCACGGGCGACCTGCTCGGCGATGGCTTTGGCCGATGCTGCGAATTCTGCGGCTGGGAAAACTCTCGCGACTAAACCGATTCGCTGCGCTTCCTTGGCGTCTACCGTATCGCCGAGCAACAAAAGCTCCATCGCCTTGCTGACTCCCACCAGTCGCGGCAGGATGAAGCTGCCGCCGGAGTCGGGCGCCAAGCCGACGCGCACGAATGACTGAATAAATTTTGCTTCATCGGAAGCGACACGTAAATCGCAGGCGAGCGCTAAATTGCAGCCGGCACCGGCGGCGACTCCGTTGACCGCCGCGATGACGATCTTCTCCATCTGGCGGATTTGCCGGATCATCGGATTGTACTTCTCGCGCAAAGAAGCACCGAGAGAGCCCTTTTGCTCCGGTGTCCTGCCTTTGAGATCTTGCCCGGCACAGAAGGCACGGCCCGCGCCGGTAATCATCAAACAGCGCACCTCTTTGTCACGCTCGCCTTCCTTTAAAACCTCTAGGACTTCTTTGTTCATCTGCGGCACGAAAGCATTCAGTGATTGCGGTCGGTTGAGCGTGATCGTCGCAACGCCGTTTTTTTTTTCGTAGATGATCGATTCGTATGCCACGGCCAAACACCGATCCTTATTTGCCTTTGAATTCCGGCTTACGCTTTTCGAGAAAGGCCTTCATGCCTTCACTACGGTCCTCGGAGGCGAAAAGCAAATAGAAAGACTTGCGCTCGAACTCCAGGCCCTCGTCGAGTGGCGCGTTGGCCGCCTTGAGCACGGCCTCTTTTGCCGCTTTGATTGCGAGAGCAGGCTTGACGGCAATCTTCTTTGCCATAGCTTTGGCTTCTTCTAACAAGACTTCGACGGGAACAATCCGATTTACCAATCCCAGACGCTCCGCTTCGACGGCGGTAATCGAATCACCGGTTAACACCAGTTCCATGGCGCGGTGCTTGCCCAGAACATGCGTCAGACGCTGCGTGCCACCGCTGCCAGGGATGATGCCGAGATTCACTTCCGGCTGGCCAAAGCGCGCGGTTTCCGATGCGATGACGATGTCGCAGCTCATCGCCAGCTCACAACCGCCGCCCAAAGCGAAACCGCTCACTGCGGCAATCACGGGCTTGGTAATTTTGTTAATCTGATCGCGATATCCGAGCCGCTCGTGAATACGTTCATCGAACGGCCCGCGCTCGGCCATTTCTTTGATGTCGGCGCCGGCGGCAAACACTTTCTCACCGCCCGTGACGATGATAACGCGCACGTCGTTATCGTGGTCGAGTTCTTGCATCGCCAGCGACAAGTCTTTTACGAGAGCGTAAGATAAAGCGTTCAAGGCCTGCGGACGGTTGAGCGTAACGACAGCGATCGGGCCGTCTTTTTCGACGATGACGTTCTCGAAATTCATGCTAATTGTTAAAAAATACACTAGCGCGGCAGGTGATTCAAGGCAGCTTTTTTCCCGTCCTTCGAGGGAAATTTATCGATATTTGCGGCCTCTGCTTAGGCAGGCGCGTGATCATCCGGGGTTGGAATAATCTATCGCTTAGAGCGATAATTTTTTGAGGGTGATGACGCGTGATTAACAGTGTTGCGGTTGATTTGGGCGGGGTATTGTTCTCGGAAGGAAAATCGGTGGCCTTGGCGAAGTTGGCGACGGTGCACGGCTATGACCGAAAGTTAGTCGGCGCTATCTTGTCGTCGCCGGAAAGCATTCTCTTGCGCAAAGGACTCCTCTCGGATCAGGATTTCTGGCAGTGGGCCCAGCAACAACTGCCGCCGAGCTACGACAGTCGATTGATCCAGCGAGAATGGTACAACGGCTATATTCTCGACAGAGAAATCTTTGACCTGATGGTCAATCTGCGAAAAACATACTCGATCATTGCATTTTCGGGAAACATCCAGAGTCGCGTGAACTTTCTAGAAGAAAAATATCACTTCCGCCAGCTGTTCGACATCGAAGTTTATTCTTTTGATTTTCACCTGACTAAACCTGAGCGAGCATTCGTTCAGGTGATGATCGACAAAGCCGGCGTGCGACCAGAAGAAATCGTCTATATCGACGACAATGATTCCTATGCGAAACCGGCACGGGAACTCGGTGTGAACGTTATTATCTATCAGCGTGGCGAGATGCTACGACTACGGCAGGAACTTAAACGCTACGCATTGATGTTATGATTCTGTGCGCGTTACTGAGATTAGTTTGACAAGCCTTCGGTGCGCGATTAAATAGCCAAAAAAAAGGGGGATCCCATGGAAACTGCAATTTCCAGCCTGCTCTTCAAATCTCGTTCGCTCGGTGACGTGATCGATCTGGCACGTGATCAAGGTGTGTCTTGGTTGGAGGTTTGGACCGAGCACCTGTGGCGCGACGACACGGGTGATTTGCTGAAACGGCTGCGCGAGTCTGGCCTAAACCTATCCGTTCACGGCCCCATCGGTGATCTCAACATCACGTCGAGCAATCAAGGCATCCGAGAGGAATCGATCCGACAGGTCATCCAAGGCATCGAAGAGGCCGCAGAGATGGGCGCCAAAGTGATTACGATCCACCCCGGTTTTCTCACAGGTCGGCAGGATACGCTGGAGGATATCTGGGACATGCAAATCGATGCTTTCAAGCGCTTGGCTGCCAGAGGCAAACAACTCGGCCTGGTTATTGCCATGGAAACGATGGAAAAGCGCAACAAGGAAGTGGTGATTCATCCGGAGATCACGAATCAGATTATCAGCGCAGTGGATATGGACAACTTCGGTGTCACCTTCGATGTTTCGCACGCGCACACGGTGATGGACGTGGTCGAATTCATTCACGCGCTGAAAAAAATCAGCCACATTCACATCAGCGATACCAAGGACGGTAAAGTTCACGTGCTCATGGGGCAAGGTGAAATTGCCTTCGGCCCGGTGCTGCAAGCGCTGAGAGAAAAATACGACGGCGCACTGGTCATCGAAGGATGGAATCCCAAGGACGAAAAAGGAATGGTGCAAAAATCAACGGAATTTCTAAACGCGCAGTTGGCGAAGCTACAATCGTCTTAAGGACTTCATCAGCGAGGTGTGCCATGAAGAAGTTTCTTCGTCAATTGAAACTAACACTAATTGTGGCTGGCGGGGTGATTGCGCTGAATGCCGCCGTCGTTTTTGCTCAGGCCAAATCAGCGAGTGAAGTTTTGCTCTATACTTCCGTTCCCCAGGCGCTGGCCACACAGTTCGCTGATGCCTTCATGAAAAAGCGGCCGGATATCAAGGTCGAGATCTATCGCGCAGGCAGCACGGAGGTCGGTGCCAAGCTCGCGGCGGAGCGCGAAGTGGGAGGCATTCGCGCGGATCTTCTTTGGCTTGCCGACGCGCCGGTTTACTATGACCTTAGGCGGCGCGGCGAGCTTCTCGCTTATATCTCCCCCGAGGCGAAGAGCATTCCCGCAGATCTAAAGGATGGGAAGGGATTTTTTACCGCCGGTCGGCTCATCAACATGATCATCGCGGTGAACACGCAGGTGATGCCTGTAAAGGACGCGCCGAAGTCGTGGAAGGAGTTTCCCGATTTGGGGAAGAGAGCGGTGATGGGAAATCCTCTCTACTCCGGATCGAACTTTGTCACCGTGGCGGCGTTCGTCAAGAGAGACGGTAACTGGGGATGGTTCGAGAGGGCGAGAGCCAAGGGGGTGGCGATCGTCAGAGGGAATTCCGAAGCCGCGGACGCGCTAGCGGGCAAAGAATTTGGTATCGCCATGACGCTCGATTACATCATCGCGGGCTTGATCAAAAAGGGCGCGCCATTAGCCATCGTTTGGCCTGCTGACGGAGCGATCTCGGTGCCGAGCCCCGTCGCCATTATAAAAGGAACGAAGAATCCGAACGGCAGCAAGGCCTTCGTGGACTTCGTGTTGTCAAGAGAGGGCCAGGAATTCTTGGTCAAGCAGGAGGTTATCCCGGTACGTGGCGATGTTCCGCCTCCGAAAGGACAACCTTCGGCCAGCAAGATCAAGTTTCTACCGATTCCCTATGAGTGGGCGGCGGAGAATGCCGCAGACATACGGGAAAAGTTTGAAAAGACCATGCTCCATTGAAAGGATTTCGACGGGGCGGGGACGAGGCGAATCAGGCGTCGAGGATGACGACGGCGAAAATTGACAGGCGCTATCTCCTGATGATGGCGATCGGCCTGTTCATCCTGCTCGTCATTCTTTATCCCCTTTGGCAAGTTTTCTTTAGGAGCTTTGTCGACGCGGGTGTCTTTTCACTGAAGAGCTATCGTAAGGTTTTCTCCTACCCTTCCTATTATCGCGCTCTATTCAATTCCTTGTGGGTTTCAGCCGCCACGGGCGCGCTCTGCATGCTATTGGGAACTCTGCTGGCTTTTCTGGTTGTGCGTACCGATCTTCCATTGAAGAAGACTTTGCGAAGCCTGTTGGTTTTGCCCTACGCGCTCCCCTCATTTTTTGCCGCCATTGCCTGGATCCAACTTCTCGGACCGCAAGGATACCTGGCTCGAATATTCTTCCACTTCTCCGGCTGGGATACCGCGCCATGGAACATTTACAGCGCCGGCGGCATCGTCTTTGTTCTGACGGTTCATTACTTTATTTTGGTTTTCATCACTGTTGCGGGCGCGCTGGAAAGAATGGACGCCAGTTTAGAAGAGGCCGCGCGGGGTTCGGGAGCCAACACTTTTCAAATCATGAGCAAGATCACCCTGCCGCTAGTGCTGCCGGCGATCTTGGCGGGCGGGTTGCTCGCGTTCATCGGCGCGCTGGCAAATTTTGGCATACCCGCATTGCTCGGAATGCGAGCGCGATTCTTTGTTCTGACCACGAGCATTTACTATGCCCTGGCGATTCCCGATTTTGGTCTGGCCACGGCGCTTTCGAGCATGCTGGTCCTGGTCGCCTTGGTTTCCATGGCTTTTCAGTTTGGCATTCAAAAGGGCGAGAGCAAATACACGGTCATTTCAGGCAAAGCCGTCCATCCTTCAGAGCTCAAGCTGCGCGCGATAAAATACCCGCTCTTTTTCGGCACCACGCTCTTGGTTTTTTTTATTTCGATCATTCCCATCTTTTCCATGTTTCTGACGGCCTTGTTTCACTATTGGGGCGCGCCACTGGCGGCGGCGAACCTGACCCTTGGGAATTTTGTGTACATCCTCAAGCTCGAAGCGGGCAGAAGGGCGATCGTCAACAGTATTCTACTTGCCGCCTTGGCCGCCACCATAACCATGTTCGTTGGCGTCGTGGTTTCCTATATGCACGTCAAGGCTAAGCTTACGGGAAGCCGGATGCTGGATTTCTTCGCGACCATTCCGTACGCCGTGCCCCATACCGTGATGGCGATCGCGATGATTTTGGCATGGGCTAAACCGCCGCTCAGCCTTTATGGGACACTGTGGATCATCCTTGCCGCCTATCTGGCGATCTATTTGCCCTTCGCCGTCAGAACCACCCACGCCACGTTGCAGCAGGTGCACGATTCTCTAGAAGAAGCGGCCCGGGTCTCGGGAGCGAAACTTTTCCCCAGGTTGCGCGATATTATTTTGCCGCTGGCGCGGCCGGGAATGATCGCCGGCTGGATCTTAGTGTTTATGCCTGCACTGCGCGAGCTAACGGTCTCGATTCTGCTTTACACGCACCGCACGGAAACCATTGGCGTCGTCGTGTATAACATGCAGGATGCCGGGTATCGTGAGATTGCGGCGGCCTTGGCCTCCATCGTTATGGTGCTGCTGATTGTTGGAAACGTGGTGATTAGAAAACTGACGGGCGGCGTCACGGGATTTTGATCTACGTGGAAAAGATCCGAATAGTGAATTTGAGCAAGAGATACGGGAAGGTCATCGCGGCGCATGCCGTCAGCCTTGCCGTCGAGGACAAAGAATTTTTTTCTCTGCTCGGGCCGAGCGGTTGTGGCAAAAGCACGGTCTTGAGATGCGTCGCGGGGCTCGAAGAACCGAGCGAGGGCGAAATTTACATCGGCGGGACCCGCGTGAACTCGACTGCGGATGGAATCAACGTGCCCACTGAGCTTAGACCCATCGGCATGGTTTTCCAAAACTACGCCGTCTGGCCTCACATGACGGTTCATGACAATGTCGCCTATCCCTTGAAGCTTAAGAAGTTGGCCAAAGGAACCATAAAAACGCAGCTTAAAGATGCCTTGTACACTGTAGGTCTCGAAAGGCTCGCGGATCGGTTTCCGAGTCAACTTTCCGGTGGGGAACAACAGCGTGTTGCATTGGCGCGAGCCTTGATCAAGGAACCCGAAGTGCTCCTGCTCGACGAGCCGCTGAGCAATCTCGACGCGAAATTGCGTGAGCAAATGCGTTTCGAGCTGAAGGATTTGCAGCGCCGAACCGGCATTCCTATTCTCTACGTGACACATGATCAGAGCGAAGCCCTAGCGATGTCGGACCGTCTCGCGGTCATGAATGCCGGCCACATCATCCAGGTCGGTGCCCCCGCCGAGATTTATACTCATCCCGCCAACCGCTTCGTCGCCGACTTTATCGGCCTAATGAATTTTGTTCCTGGCAGAATTCTCGCTCGGAGCGGAGAAGAAGCCACCGTGGAATTTCTCGGCAGCCATCGTCTCAACGTGATCGACCGTAGCGATCTAAGCGGGGAATGCGTCGTGGCTGTGCGCCCAGAGGATATCTCTTTGAGCCAAACCGGACCGATCCGCTGCCGCGTAGAGGTACGCAACTATTCGGGGCATCTGATTGATTTTAAGGTCAGGGCGGACGGCGCTGTGTTGCGAGTTCAAACCCCCAAGACGGCGATCTATCAAGAAGGTGAGGAGCTCGGATTCACAATCGAGCGCGCAATGCTTTTTGCGGTTCGTGAAAGCAGCAGCGAGGGGATAGGGCCTGTGGACGGTAAACCGTTTGCGACCTAAACCTGGAAAATGTTCGCCAAAGAACTAAAGTTGACACTCCGAGATCGATTTGCAAGTATCCGTCATACCCATGTCGAGCCGTCTAGAACCCGCAACCCGTCACTACGACGAAAAGCTTCAGCAAATTCTCAAAACTTCGGCGAAGATTTTCGCTGAAAAAGGATTTCATCACACCTCAGTGCGCGACATCGCGCGCGCCACGAAGATGAGTTTGTCGGGATTGTATTATTATTTCACGACTAAGGAAGAACTGCTTTTTCTGATTCAGGAACGCTGCTTTGTAACGCTGCTGCAACGCTGGGACCAGGCGGCAAATTCGTACCCGGACATCCGCCCGCGTATCCGCGCCTTTGCCGAGAATCACTTGAGTTTCTTCCTGCACAATATGCCGGAGATGAAAGTCATGGCGCATGAAGATGAGTCGCTCACCGGTGAATTCAACGATAAGATTCTCGTGCTCAAGCGGCGTTACGTGAAAGTGATCATGGACCTCATCGGCGAGCTGCAAACGCAGGAAGGTGGCAAAGGCACTGACCTGCGCGTCGCGACCTTCGCGCTGTTCGGCATGATGAACTGGATCTATACGTGGTACCAGCCCAAGCGCGACTTGCCGTTGCCGCAACTGATCGAGCAGATGCTGAGAATCTACTTCTTCGGTTTGCTGAAAGCCGGCACGGTCGAAGAGCATTGGTTTACCTCGAACGCATCGTCAAACGAAAAAGCGACGTATTCTCTCTGGCAGAGAAACGTTCCTTGAACGGTATCGGGGGAAATATGAGCCAGCTACGCATCGGCGACAATGCGCCGGATTTCAAAGTGAAGGGCGTTCTGCGGGCTGAGGTAGCCGAATATTCGCTGTCCTCCTATCCAGGAAAATGGTTGGTGCTCTTTTTCTACCCAGCTGACTTTACTTTTATCTGCCCCACGGAAGTAACCGGCTTCAGCAAAATGGCCAAGGAGTTTTCGAGTGAGAACGCCGCGATCCTCGGTGCCAGCGTCGATTCCATCGACAGCCATCGGGCCTGGGCCGAGGAGCTTGGCGGCTTGGAATATCCGCTGCTGAGCGACGAAGACAAAACCCTCAGTCGAGCCTACGGCGTGTTGAACGAGAAAGATGGTGTCAGCTTGCGCGCGACATTTATCATCAATCCTGCGGGTGTGATTTCTTATCAAGTCGCGAGCCACGTCAATGTCGGCCGCAGCGTGGAAGAAACCCTGCGCGTCCTCAAAGCTCTGCGCACCGAACGTCTGTGTCCGTCCGATTGGAAGCCGGGCGAGCCGACCGGCGATCTTGGGTTGAAATATTGATCAATGCAAAATTAGAAATGCTACGTAGTGGTGTTAACTCTGCCAGAGTCCGTCATTCCCGCATGCTTTTAGCGGGAATCCAGGCGAATTTCGGATTGGACCCCCAATAAGAACATTCGGGGGTGACAAGTTGGGGAAAATCCTCTGAGGGCGTATTGATATCCCGCAGCTTGCTGCGAGGTTGTTGATTTTTGCATTTTGAACTTTTAATTTTCCATGGCTCTTGAAGTCATTCAGCAGAAAAGGCAGGTCATCGAGAGCCGCGCGCGCATTCGCGAGTTCGTCTTCGGTATTCAAGATGGGCTGATCAGCACGGTAGGCCTGTTGGCGGGAATCCAGGGCGCCATAGAGAGCAATATTGTCGTCATCATCACCGGCCTCACAGCGATGTTTTCCGGTGCCATTTCGATGGCTGCCGGCTCCTATCTTTCCTCCGGCGCGCAGAAAGAAATTTTTGACAAGGAACTTGCCGAAGCCGAACAACTGGCCAAGCGCGAACCGTACATGGCGGCGGAAGGTTTGCTCAAAGCGCTGGGCGAGGAAGGCCTGAGCAAGGAACAAAGCTACCGGATAGTCAAAGTGCTAAGCCAAGAGCGAAACGTTTTCCTGCGCACCTTTCAGGAGAAAGTGTTCGGTCTCGGCAGCGCGGAAATCAATCGGCCGCTCCAGGCCGCTTTGGTGATGGGGCTGTCGTTCATCGTCGGCGCGTTTATTCCGATCGTTCCTTATATTGTCTTTTCTGGTGTGTTGGCGCTTTATCTCTCCGGTCTCCTCGGCGGCATTACACTTTTCGGCGTCGGCGCTTTCAAGGGACATCTGGCGGGCAAATCAATATTCATGTCCGGCTTGGAATTCTTCATCATCGCCGTCAGTGCCGCAGGCTTGGGCTATCTGATCGGAGTCGTTGTGCAATATTTTTTTCCGGGGATT
>DASPXM010000305.1:0-7032 GCA_035637295.1 Verrucomicrobiia bacterium | reverse complement strand
AGCGTGCGCCGACCTTATGCGAAGACGGGGAAGGCCACAGTGGGCGATCAAGCAATAACCGCAAGCAGTCGCCTAGCCGCCGGGGTACAGAAGATGGCACGATGGGAAAAGACAAGCGACTTAAATTAGGGACCTTCTCATTTCCAGCCCATACTAGACCGTAGGGCGAAGACCCGTTGAATAATACATAAATCAGCGGGAGGGGAAGAGGAGCTCGGATGAGGGAATAGTAAGCGATGATCCGGCGGGACAACATAACCCGCTGGGGAGCCAAGGACCTCTGGACTGGATGGTCTCTGTAAGAAAGAGGGAGTTCCGCTTGGACGAAAGTCCCGCTACGGAAGAAGGCTCTCTTTGGAGACAGGGACTTTAGCCTCGTATAAATCGATCTTGACTGAGTGAATGCGGGTCTGGCGCTTAAGCTCGGCATGGTGGATGAAGGTCGTGGTTGAAATCCAGTTTGAAGCCGTACTGGGGAAAACCCGCCGTACGGAATTTTAGAGAGGGAGGAGGAAACACGCCTGTTCCTGTTTGGGTTCATGTGGTGCGCCTCCTCTCTACTCGACGGGCGAGGGTTCAATTATCTCTGATAGATGAAATGACGCGATTGAACCGGTACTGACGCGTAGGTTATAAACGACAAGTCGAGCAATTCTTTCTATCCATTCGCGGAGGTCCAAGTTATGACCGCAGATTCAACGCCGGGATATGATCTGCTCTACGACATCATTCGCCGCCGGGCGAGTGTGCGGAAGCTGAAGCCGGATCCGATTCCCGATGAATACATCGGCAAAATTCTTGAAGCGGGCCGCTGGGCGATGTCCGGTGCCAACTCGCAGCCTTGGGAATACATTGTCGTCAAGGATCCGAAGGTTAAGAAGGATCTTTTCCGCTGTTACTCAGAGGACAATACTGATTTCATTTACTGGATGGAGCAGCAGCGCGTTTTCGAGTTGCGCCACCCTGCTTATCAAATGACGGCGGACGAAGCGGTGGAGCGGCAGCGGCGCGGCGCCGGCTGGTCCGAAGCGCCGGCTTTGATCGTCGTCGTCGGCGATGGTCGGCGCCAGTGGGGGACAGTGCAAGGCGCGCACACATTCGGCCGCGATCAATCGCATCTTACCGACGGATTGGCCAACACCTGCACTTTCATGCATTTGGCGGCGGTGTCGCTCGGACTGGCGACGCAGTGGGTGACGATTCACGTTCAGGAGCCGTTCAAGAAAGTGCTCGGCGTGCCGGATCTGATGATGCTGTACTTGATCATCCCCATCGGCTATCCCGCGGTGCAGCCTTCCGAAGGCGTACGCCGCCCGCTGGAAGAGATTGTGCATCACGATCACTACGAACAGGAAAAATTCATGAGCAATGAGCGGATCATTCAATTTCTCTACGAGCTCCGCGGTAAAACGTTACAAACTTATCGGCAGTCGTATGTGGGAAAAGAAGAGCCGGAGAAGAAGTAAGGAGTGAGACAATTTTGGGTTTTAGATCCTTCGACTTCGCTCAGGACAGGTTTTGGATTTTGGATTGGGGGAGGAATACCTGAGTAGGATTTTTCCAACAGCATTTCGGTTGTTTCGATTCGACAATCGGAACTTGAGCGTGTCGAAGGGCTTCAGGATGACGCGGAAGACACTGAACGGAATTAACAAAGTGCTACAGAGTTCTTCAACGGTTTGAACGTCTTGAACGATTTGAACTGCTTGAACGATCCAAGGGAAGCGAAATATGTCCGTCGATCCGATTACGGTAGAAATCATCCGCTGCGCGCTGAAGGCCGTCGCCAATGAAATGTCGGCTGTGCTCAAGCGCACCGCTTACAACATGATGATCTACGAAGTGCAGGATTACTGCGTCAGCATCGTCGATCACGAGGGGCAGACGATGTCGCAGAACGAGGGCGCGTTGCCGATTTTTCTCGCGGACCTTGGAGTGGCGGTGCAGGACGGCGTCGAGATCTATGGATTGGACAATATACATGCCGGCGATGTTTTTCTGGTCAATCACCCGGAAATCTGCGGGCAGCATCTCAACAACATGGTCGTCTACACTCCGTTCTTTTGGGATGGCAAGCTGCTTTGCTTCCTCGCGGTACGCGCGCATTGGATCGACGTCGGCGGCGGCAGCACCGGCTTCGGATCGAGCATGACCCGCGATGTTTATGAAGAAGGACTGCAGATTCGGTCGGTCAAGATCTATAACGAAGGGCGGCCGAATACGGAAGTGCTGCGGCTGATCGAGGACAATATCCGGTTTCCGGAATCGTCCCTCGGAGATCTTCGCGCGCAGATCGCATGCTGCCGCACGGGTGAAGAGCGGCTTGAGCAGATCTGCCGCAAATATGGCGGCACGGTTTTCCTGGAAGCGGTCCAGACAATCTGGCATCAGACCGACAAGCTCGTGCGCGATGCCGTGCGCGCGATACCTGACGGAGTTTATGAAGCCTCATCTTTCCTTGACGACGATGGTCGAGACTTGACCAAGACGATACCGATCAAGGTCAAAGTCGAAGTGCACGGTGACGAGCTGACCATCGACTTTTCCGAGGTTGCCGATCAGGTTCCGGGCTTTATTAACTGTGGATCGTCCGGCGGGATGGCGGCGGCACGTGTGGCCTTCAAAGCGTTGACCTCGCCGCATCGCGAAGTCAACGAAGGCTCGTTCCGTGCGCTCAAAGTCATTTTGCCGCCGGGCAAATTGCTCAGCGCGCGGCGCCCTGCTCCCATCGGCGGGTGGAGCCTGTCACTACCGACGGTGCTCGATACGATTTTGCGCTCCCTGGCGCCGGCATTGCCGGATCGCATACCCGCTGCCCACAAAGGAGACATGGGCGGGTACGCGATTTTCGGTGCCAATCCCAAGACCGGACGGCGCTACGTCTGTCAGAATATCATTGGTGGTGGATGGGGCGGCCGCCCTTTCGAAGACGGCGCGTCCGCTGCAGTGTCGATGTGTCAAGGCGATGTGAAGAACACGCCCATCGAACTGCAGGAACTCTATTATCCGTTGCTTTACGAGTGCCACGCTTTCAGGGCGGACAGTGGCGGTATTGGGAAATTTCGCGGCGGCATCGGCGTCGAGGTCAAAGTAAAACCGCTTACGGATTTTTACCTCAGCCGCAACACGGATCGGATCAAGTGTCCGCCGTGGGGTTTGCTCGGCGGCGGTCAAGGCGCCGTCAATGAGACCATCATCCGGCGCAACGGCAAACAAGAAAAACTGCCGGGAAAATTCAGCCATCTTCTCGTTCACCCCGGTGAGACGGTGACCTTTCTCACCGCGGGCGGCGGCGGATACGGGAAACCGTCCGAGCGTAAAGAGGGGGCGGTAAAACGGGACGTGGAATTGGGCTACGTTTCAAAAGAGCGGGCGGAAACAGACTACCCCGTGGTTTTGGGTCGCCAAGAGTAATCTCATGAGCAGTTGAAATTCGTCATTCAAAGTCGACAAGTGTACGGCCACCACCAATCACTTCCCGATCAATTCGCTATGCTCTGATCCGCCATTACGGCGGCGGAGCGGACCCAGCTTTCGCAGACGCGATCTGCATGCGGGCGAGCACGCTATGATGTCTTCCGTAAGCAAAGTAAACCACGAAACCGATCAGCAGCCAAAGGATCAGCCGCAACCAATTATCTACCGGCAGGGAAAACATCAGCAGCAGACAGAACACGATGCCGAGAAGCGGAATCAGCGGCACGAACGGGCAGCGGAACGGCCTGGGTGCGTCGGGATCGCGCCGTCGCATGATCAGCACTGCGGCGCATACGATGACGAAAGCCAGCAGCGTGCCGATATTCACCAGCTCCGCGAGAATGCGCAGCGGCAACAACGCTCCCAATAGAGCGACGACGCTGCCGGTCAAAATCGTCGCCTTCCACGGCGTGCGGAAACGTGGGTGCACTGAACCGAAAAAGGCGGTAGGCAAGAGGCCGTCGCGCGCCATGGCGAGCATGATGCGAGGCTGGCTTAGCATGAGCACCATTAATACCGAGGTGATGCCCGCCAGTGCGCCGAGCGAGATCAAAACATGGGCCCACGGCAAACCCACATGGCTGAAGGCCTTGGCGAGCGGCGCATCGATATCGATTTGCTGATAAGGGACCATGCCGGTCAAGACCGCGGCGACGGCGATATAGAGAATTGTGCAGAGGGTGAGAGAGGCGATAATGCCGATGGGAACATCGCGGCTTGGATTGCGGGCCTCCTCAGCGTGAGTCGAGACCGAATCAAAACCGATGTAGGCGTAAAATACGATCGCCGCGCCGGCCATCATTCCGAGGGGCTCGCCCGCCGGTCCGTGTTGTCCCAGAATCGTGTATCCAAAGAAACTGATGCCGGAATAGCCGTATGGCGCAAAAGGATGCCAATTTCGTGGATCGATATGGGTGACGCCGATGGCGATGATCATAAGAACCACCGCTAGCTTGATCAAAACCATGAAGACGTTGAAGGTTGCGCTCTCGCGAATGCCGGCGACTAAAAGTGCGGTGAGCAGAGCTGAGATCAACAGCGCCGGTAGATCGACGATCGCGCCCGTGGCAGCGAAGGTGCCGGTTGCGGGGTTGAAGTCGAACGGCGCGTTTGCCAAGGCGGCCGGCAGTTTGATTCCCAGCAGGCCGACAAAATCGGTAAAATAGTGTGACCAGCCGTGCGCGACGCTTGCCGCCCCCACGCCATACTCGAGCAACAAATCCCAACCGATGATCCAGGCGAACAGTTCACCTAAAGTAGCGTAAGCGTAGGTGTACGCAGACCCCGCCACCGGCGCCATGGAGGCGAATTCGGCATAGCACAGCGCCGCAAAGGCGCAGGCGAAACCGGCAATGACAAAGGAAAGCATGGTCGCGGCGCCGGCTTTATCTTTGGCGACCACGCCGATGATGACGAAAATACCTGCGCCGATAATCGCGCCGACTCCAAGACCGGTAAGTTGCAGCGGCCCGAGCACGGGCCGCAACCCATGTGCGCCGCGGGCTTCCTTCAATAGCAGGCTGGTTGATTTTCTTGCGAAAAGGCTAGGAGAATTCGAATTCATCTACCAGGCGAATACATTGTGGTCGTGCCGAATTCAACATTCAATGCGCGAGTCCAGACTCGCGCATTGAACGAGGAGAATCGAGATCGCGCCAGCAGCTGGCGTCTTCTTGAAGCAGCGACGACTTCAGCTCGTGATGTAGCGGACGAGCTGTTCAATAATGAACTTCTGATCGGAGATGATCGATTTGACAAGATCACCGATGGATATGACGCCGACTAATTTTCCTTCATCGATGACCGGAAGATGCCGAATTCGCTTTTCAGTCACCAAAGCCATGCATTCTTCGATCGATTGCTCAAGGTGGGTATAGACCACGTGGCTTGTCATGATTTCCTTGACCAGCGTGTTCGGGGAAGTTCGGCCAAGGAGAACAATCTTGCGCGCGTAGTCACGTTCGGAGATGATGCCGACAAGTCTCGGCCCGTCCATCACCATGAGAGCGCCGACTTCCTTTTCGGCCATGCGACTCAGGGCTTCAAATACCGTGGCATCAAGATCCACGGTCCAAACATCACGCCCTTTAACCATTAGGATGTCTCTGACGGTCTTCACGGGAGACCTCCTTTCAGAGCGAACGTGGCTGAAACAATTTATACAATCAAATGGCCCTGGAGTGAAACAGAAACTGAAGTGAGCCAGCTTGTCGCGGTGACGCGCACGGGTAAAGACTACATCGATGCCTCAGTGGATCAGCGCGGCAATTAAGACGATGGGCGATGAGATCGAAATGATACTGCGGCGCGGCTGTTGTCCCTGTGTTCATACCTTTACAGGGCAATCTCTGATTTTAAGCAATCCGGCACGTATGCTAGAGACATAAAAAAAGGCCCCTTTACGGGGCCTTTTTTTATGGGGCTCCAATCCTTTGCCTAACTAAGCATTACGGCGCCTTAGCCATCCAGATAGACCGAGAAGTCCCAGACCGAACAAGAGCATCGATGTTGGCTCAGGCACTGTGACCAGTGACTCGAGCGGAGCGATGAACAGCTGCTCGAAACCGTTATTAAGGTCCTTTGCCAGACAAGCAGCCGAAGTTGTAAACAGCGCCGGGTCGCAGCCGAGACGCAGGTCGAAGTTCATGCTGTAGAGCCCTAAATCGGTCGCTGAGAGACTTGCGAATAGTCCAGCCAGTTGTGCATTCAGTTCCGGAAAGATTACTGCATAGGCGGCTTCATTAGCGCCTAGGTTATTGTTGATTTCTTTGTCATGCGGTTGGGAGCATGAAACTGGTAGGCCGAGGTTGGTGCACAGTAGACCTCCGGAGAAAACGTAATCGGTCGGCGATCCCGACGAATTGCCTGTGGGACCCGCGCCCGTCGACGTATAGTTGGCAACATTGCCGTTGAGCACTCCCCCGCCTCCGTCGAATATCCCGGCATAAGGACTATTATTATTGGTAAAATCGTAGACGCCGATCACTGTACCTGCGGCATTCCTAATAGTGACTTGTGCCCACGCCGCGAGATTTTGGTTTGTCGAAGCGCCGCTGTTTACCTGATTATTATTAAAGAAGAACACCATGGTTTGGCCATTCAAGAACGTCTTTAAAGCGCCGAGCGTGGTGTCCCAGGTAGTCGCGCTATCGCCGCTAAACTGACCGGCACCCCCTGGATCAGGGGAAACGACTCCTCCAGTTCTAAAAAATGTCGACCCGCTTACCCCGGAGGGTGTGGGGTAAGCATTATCCATCCCCGGAAAATTTGTAGTTACCGGGACACCGCCAGCCCCGGTGGCGATGACAACCAAGTCCTGAATCTGACCGGGACTTGATTGGATAAAAAACGGGCACCCCGGGTTAGTGCAGTTAGTTAGCAGCTGGTCTACTGCCAAAGAAAAGGACTGCCCATCACCATACTGAACGAAGGGCTGGCCAGCAAAAGACAACGCAAGCGCCACTTGCGGACGGAGCAGGCCAAGTGCGAGAATCACGGCACCCGCGAGCTTTGTCCAAGACATTTCTTTCATCATTAATTTCTCCCTTCAGTTTT
>DASPXM010000304.1:0-6123 GCA_035637295.1 Verrucomicrobiia bacterium | reverse complement strand
CCTTACAGGCTGGCGAAGGAATTCCTAAAGAAATTCAATCTCAGCGAAAAGGAAGTCACCCTCGCCACCGTCGGCGGCACGCCCACGGAGCGCTACGCGGCGCTGGTGCAAGATATGTTTCAGGCAACGCTGATTCAGCCGCCGCTCGATGCGCGCGGCAGAAAAGATGGGTTTAACATTATTTACAATCTCAATGATCTCGGTCTGCCGTTCATTTATAGCTCGCTCTTCGCGAGCGGCAAAACCTGGAAAGAAAAGCCTGCGGTCGTGCAGAAAGTGGTGGCGGCGCTGGCGGAGTCGGTCTACTTCGTCGAGAAAAATCCGGAGCTGGCCATGGCCTCGGTCGGTAGGACTTTGAGAATGAAGGATCCCGACACACTGCGTTCAGCCTACGAAGCATACGCGAAGAATCTCATCAATCGGCGCATGATCGTGCCCGGAAAGTTGGTGGCCGAGACGCTTGATAATGCCCGCCAAGAGGGCACGACGATCAGGCGAAAGCCGAGCGAGATCTTTGACAACACCTTTGTCGAGAATCTTGAGAAGAGTGGCTTCATGAAAGAATTGTGGGGCGGCGCGGTGCCGGAGGAAAGAAAACGACCCTAGTCACTCTTCTCCGTCTCTCTATCACATCTTCTGTAATGTTTAATCTCTTTGATTCAATTCTCCGCAGCTTGCTACCTAATAGCGATTCCGAGTCCTATTGCCGTCAGTCATTCCCGCATGCATTTAGCGGTGGTTCGACAGGGCTCACCACAGGCGAGACTCTGAGTGGACCCCCGATAAAAACATTCGAGGGTGACAACTTTGGGGATAATTATTAAAAGTCTGTCGATACCCGCAGCTTACTGCGGGTAATTCAGTGACCCAACGTAAGATCTGCAATGAGACGACTCTTATTGTTGAGCGTTTCCGCGGGCGCGGGGCATAGCCGCGCCGCGGAAGCTCTGCGCGCCGAGGCGCAAGCGAGTTTTCCGAAGGTCGAAGCGAAACATATCGACCTGATGACTCTGGTGCCACAGAGCTTTCGGGCGCTGTACGCGAACTATTACATCAAGATCGTCGAGCATCATCCGTCGGTGTGGGCCTATTTATATCACGCCACGGACAGGATGCCGCGCGGTGTGCTGTTCGCCAAAACGCGCCGCACCATCGAGCGGCTCAACACACGCAAGCTCCACGATCTACTCAGAGAGTTTGCCCCCGATCACATCATTTGCACCCACTTTCTCCCCGCTGAACTGCTAGCCCATGACATCAAGCGAGGCCGCGCCGTGCCGTCGGTCTGGGTGCAGGTCACCGATTTTGATCTACACCGCATGTGGGTGCAGGCAGGCATGCGCGGCTACTTCGCGGCGAGCGACGAGATCGCTTTTCGCATGGCGGCACGCGGAATACCGAGTGACAGCGTGCATGTTACCGGCATTCCGATTATGCCGATATTTTCCCGCCGATTTGACCGTGATGAATGCGCGAGAGAGTTCGGCATCGCGCCGGATAAAACAACGCTGCTGCTCATGACCGGCGGCGCCGGACTTGCCGGCGGCGACTTAATGGTGGAGCGACTACTCGGGCTGCCGGATGATTTTCAAATTGTCGCCCTGGCTGGAATGAACCAGCAGTTGCTTGGTAGATACCGTTCACTTGCCGCGGCCCATCCGGGCCGGCTGGTCGCGCTGGGTTATACGTCTACGATTGAGAGAGTTATGGCCTGTGCCGATCTAGCGGTCACAAAGCCGGGCGGATTGACGGTCTCCGAGTGCCTCGCGGTTGGTCTACCGATGGTATTGACCTCGCCGATTCCCGGCCAGGAAGAGCGCAACGCCGATTATCTGCTGGAACACGGCGTCGCTGTAAAGGCCCCGGACATGGTGGCGTTGGAATTCAAGATCGGTCAACTCGTCAAGGAACCGGAACGGCTCAAACATATGCGCGAGAACATGCGTGGACTCGGCCGGCCCGATGCTGCGCATGCGGTACTGAGCCGCGTCTTGGGCAACGGCCGATGAAGTTTCCACATTGGTTAAGTCCATGGCTGTTGATCGGCTGGATCGCACTGTTGAGTTTTTTCTTTGCTCAAGTGGAAATTCAGATCGAAGGTCCGGCCGGTTGGGCGGCCAACTTGCCGACCTGGCGTGTCGAAAAACATTGGCTGCTCGATCTTTTTTGGAGTGGCCGGACCATGACCGGTTATCACGCCTGGGTGTTTCCTTTCATCGCGCTGGCGTTTCACGTGCCGGTGTTCGTAAGCGGCCGTTGGTCTTGGCGCCTCGAGGCGCGCATAATCGGAATGATCATGCTCTTTTGGGTTATCGAAGACCTTCTCTGGTTCGCTTTCAATCCGGCTTTTGGTTGGAACAAATTTTCATCGGCGTACATCCCGTGGCACAAACACTGGTGGAGTGGCCTGCCGGTGGATTATTGGATCTCGACGATAATCGGAACCGTTCTGCTCGTTTGGTCGTATCGAGAAAAGTCGGACCGATCGGATCCAGCGTGATGTATGGAGCGCCAAGAAACGCCCTGTTCGTGGAGATTTAATTGCGCTGGCTCCGGACGATTGCGGCTTATGCTTTGTCGCGACGGACTCATGACTCGAATTTTCTAAAGACTCGACGTCAGTAGGAAAACAATCTTGCTTTTCCGGATGAGAATTTTCATAAGCTATGCATCCCAGGATAGAGAACCGGCGAATTCTATCTATCTTGCGTTGCGCGATCAGGGGCAGCAGGCATTTTTCGACCGCGCCGATCTTCCGGCGGGCGACGAATATCACAACCGCATACGGAAGGCGATTCAGAAATCACATCTCTTCATTTTCTTGCTCAGTCCAAATGCACTGGATGCTGACAGCTATACGCTGGAGGAATTGAGTATCGCCGAAAAGGCCGGCGTAAAACTTTTACCGGTGGTGCTTCGCGAGTCCGCCATGGATCAAATTCCAGCCTCGATAAAGAACGTTACGTTTCACCGGCCGGCGGGCAATTTGGCGGCGAGCGTCGCTGCAGAAGTTCACCGCATCGCGGCCGATTTCATGCGGAAACGACTCAAAGGACTTGCTGCCGCATTGCTGATTGTCACCGCAGTCGCTGGCGGATTCTTCTACCTCCATGAGGCGCGGAACAAAAGCGAGCTAATCGGTAAAGACGGCGCGCCCGCAGTGTTGATTCCCGCCGGCAGCTTCGTCATGGGCGATGATGAAAACTCACCGCGCCGAGACATTTACGTCGATGCCTTTTACATGGATAAGTACGAAGTCACCGTGTCCCGCTACGCAAAATTTTTAAAAGCGACGAGCAACGTCGGAGCGCCGGAAGAATGGGAGACCGTGGATCTGCAGAACGGCGCTGAACTACCGGTGGTCGGTGTTGATTGGCATGATGCGGATAGCTACTGCCGCTGGGCGGGTAAACGGCTGCCGACGGAATCGGAATGGGAAAAGGCCGCGCGGGGTTCTGACAAACGCAAGTATCCCTGGGGTAACGACGTGCCTACGCCAGAGCATGCGATATTTGGTAAGCCGTATAAAAACCCGGTCTACAAGGATGGAGTCGCCGCGGTCGGCAGACATCCCAAGGGCACAAGCCCATTTGGTATTCACGATCTCTTAGGCAACGTATCGGAATGGGTGGCAGACTGGTTTGCGGAGGGGTTTTCCCGTGCCGATGTCCGAAATCCGAAAGGAGCCGAAAAGGGAACGGTGAAGGCAATCCGTGGTGGCGGATGGTACGATCCGCCGGAGCGCTTGATAATAGCCAAGCGATGGTACGCGAACCCGGATCAACGCTCGGACGACTTGGGATTCCGCTGCGCGAGCGACGTGAAGTGAAGTAACCCTAAGCCGGATTATTCATGCAGCAGAGGAAAAACCTCGACAATATGTATGCTGCGGGGTGAGCTCTCTAGAAGGCGATGGCTGAATGGTTCTCGATCTGTCGTTTTGGAAAAATCCGCTCTTTTTCTTGATCATTCCAGCCCGCGCGAATCCAGACGTTTTCGTTCTTAGCTACCTGGATGCCGGCTTGCGCCGGCATGACGAACTTTTTCTTTGGCTGCAGGCGAGGCATGTTAACCATTCGCGGATGAGATATTAACTAAAAGTCTATCTTGGCGTGATCAACGCCGATGTCAGGAAGGCTTCGACCAGTGCGGCAATGAACAATAACGGCAATATGACCGTAATGAAGAATCTCAGACCTTGCACTAACTCGCTGCCAATCGTCGTTTCCGGTCGTCCGAAAAACTGTTTCATGACACGGCTGCCGACCATGAGACCGATGCTGGTGCCGAGAAACACCGCGGGAAGCTCCAGCAATCCATGCGGCACAATGCTCAATAACGAAAGCCACAGTCCGCGCGTCTGCGCTGATAGTGAAAATATCACGCCGAGGGCGATGCCGTTCCCGAGGAGAAAAACGGCCGGTATGATACCAAACAAGCTTCCGAGTAAAATCGCCAGTACCGTTTTTAGAGTGTTATTTAAAAATATTGCGGCTGCCAATTCGAGTTTGGATAGGCCACGAAAATTTTTTATAAAACCGACGACCGAGGATTCGAAATGTTGGGCAAGGAGGGGAAAGTGCGATACGGCCATCAACCCGATGACGATGCCGCTTCCAAAGATGACTAGACTTGTTTTTAGATAGGGGTACAGCCGCTTGAGATAGGCGCGGCGTTCTTCTGCAGGCATGGCGATCATGGATTTCAAGCCTTACTTTAATTATCCTATCAGAACTCGTCGCAGGGGTACATTCCCGGCGATGGAGTTGTTGTAACGATGACAAATCTGATCGAAGCCAGTATTAATCATTTGCGACGCGATCTACCGCGAGTTCCATCACATGGTGCCTAGCGCGGCTACGCCGGAACCAAATCTGATTGTCTCGCGCAAAGGCGCAAAGGCCCCAAGGGGGAGCTTGTCATTTCGACCTAAGGGAGAAATCTTTCTAAGATCCCTCACATTCGTTCGGGATGACGGGGCTTGGCCCGTCACTTTGCGTTCTTGGCGTCTTGGCGCGGGAATAATCCGAAGCACCCGATAGACTGTCCGAAAATTTGCGCAGCTGCTCAAATCTTCAAGCATCGTAGTACCAAGGTATATTCCAAACGCGGACGAGGAAACGTTATGAAAATTAAAAGCATTCGATCGCACGTCCTGCGCGTGCCGCTCGACGAGCCCTTGGCCGGCGGCCCGCCCTATTTTCGCTCGCATAATCAGTTCGTCGTTCTGCGCGCGGAGACGGAGGACGGCATTGAAGGAATCGGCGCGACTTTTTTTGGCGGGGCGCTCAGCGCTAGTCTGAAGCACGCCGTCGATCAGCTCGGCGAATTGATCATTGGCGAAGATCCGCTGCGCGTCGAAGCCATCACACAGAAGCTCCGCAGCGCCGGGGCCAGCGCCGGTCCGGGCGGTATTCTCACGCTGGCGATCTCCGGCATCGACATGGCGCTCTGGGATATCAAGGGTAAATTACTCGGCCAATCGCTTGGCACTATGTTAGGCGGATTGCGCGACCGTGTGCCGACGTACGCGAGCGGCGCGTTGGTGCGCGCTTACCCACTGGATCATCTGGTGAAGGCGGCGCAACTGCTGGTTAATCGCGGTTTCAAGCAAATGAAAACGCAACTGGCGCTGCCCGGCGACACGACACCGGCAAAGGAAGTCGAGCGCGCTCGGTTAATTCGCGAAGCTGCGGGGCCCGACATCGATCTTATGTGCGACATCAATCAGCGCTGGTCGGTGCATCAAGCGATCGAGATCGGCAAGCGTGTCGAAGACGTGCACTTTTTTTGGCTCGAAGACGTCACCGTTCACGACGATTACACGGGACTCGCGCGCGTGGCCGACGCGCTGATCACGCCGTTGGCGGGCGGGGAATGCTTGTACGGCATCACGTCATTTCGTCACATGATTGAGGCCCACTCGGTGGATATCATTATGATTGATCTCAATCGGGTCGGTGGAATTTCTAACTGGATGAAGGTAGCGGCCATGGCCGAGGCGTTTAACCTGCCCGTGGTGAGCCATCTCTTCCCGGAGATTCACGTTCATCTCGTATCGGCGATCCCAAACGGGCTGACGGTAGAATACATGCCCTGGTCATTCCGGCTTTTCGAAGAAGT
>DASPXM010000303.1:0-9900 GCA_035637295.1 Verrucomicrobiia bacterium | reverse complement strand
GCGGCTCGTCGCCCAAAAGCTCTTTATCACGCGGGATCTTCGTTTGCTCGCAGAGAATTTGGCGAAGGGCAAAATCGCCGTCACGTCGGGCATCGGCTATTCTGAATTCTATCCGTTTATCAAAGCGAATCTTCCCGTTGTCCCTCTTGCGGTTCCCAAAGAAGGGCTGTACGTCAGCGGCGGCTACGGCCATCTCACCGTGTTCAAAAATCAACCTCACCCCAATGCAAGCAAAGTTTTTATCAACTGGCTGCTGGGACACGACGGTCAAGAGGTTTTCGCGCGCGGGTTGGGTGTCGGCACACGCCGTTTGGACGTGGAGACCAAATGGCTGAAAGAATTTGGGGTGATATCCGGCAAGGACTTTTTGACCCTCGACCAGTTCTACAAGCTGGAAAATCAATCCGAAGAGAAGATCAATAAAATCAGAGAGCCGGCGGCAGCGGTTGCCCGTAAGCTGCTGGGCTCCTAGAGGGTTGCACTGTTGGAGTATTGGTTTTTGAGACATGACTCCATCACTCCAGTATGCCAATTCCTATTGCGGTTATGGCGATAAGCTCGTGCGCAATGAAGCTATGACATTTTATAAACAACGGCGCATACATCGGAGAGGATGATCGATTGTGGCATTTGCCGATTTACGCGACTGGATCGATGACCTGGAAGAAAGAAGAGATTTGCAGCGGATCGGCGCGCAAATCGATTGGGATGAAGAGCTCGGCGCCATCACGCGCGAGATCTCGAGTCAGTTCGGTCCGGCTCTATTATTCGAAAACATCAAAGATCACAACAACACTTTCTGCCGCCGACTGTTCACCAACGGGACGGGCACGCGGGAACGGGTTTGCCGATTCATCGGCGTGCCGGAATCGACTTCGTATCGCGAGATGGTGCCTATTTTCAAAGAGCGATTTTCTCATCCGGTGAAACCTGTACGCGTGGCCAAGGGGCCGGTCAAAGAAAACATTCTCCGCCGCGACGCCGTCGATTTGAATCAACTGCCGGTGCCGAAATGGAATCCGCTCGACGGCGGGCGCTACATCATGACATCAGCGACGGTAGTCACGCGCGATCCGGAAACGGGGATACTGAATGGCGGAACCTATCGCGGCATGATTACTGGGAAGAAAACCATCGGTGTTTTGCTCGCGATGACCCAGGGGTGGGGCAAGCACTTCAGCAAATACAAAAGCCGCGGCCAGGAAATGCCGGTGGCGGTCGTGATCGGGTGGGATCAAACGCTTTTTTTGGCGGCATCGACGCCGGTGAACTACCCTGAATATGAAATGGCCGGGTCGCTGCGCGGCGCGCCGGTGGAGCTGGTGCAATGCGAACTGAGCGATCTCCTAGTGCCGGCCTCGGCCGAAATTGTTCTCGAAGGATTTATCTCGGCCGATCCGAGCACATTTACTTTGGAAGGGCCGTTTAGCGAATATCCCGGCTACTACGGCGGCAGTAAATCGCCCAAGCATACACTTCGCGTCGAATGCATCACGCATCGCAGCGACCCGATTTTTCACGGCTGCCTTACCGGCTCGAGTCCGGGGCGGACGAACGAGGGAACAACCTGGACGCCGGCGACTTTCTCAGCGATGGCGTGGCACTATTTGGAGCAAGCCGGCGTGCCCAATATTACCGGTGTATGGCGTGGCAAATGGCCGGAAACTATGCGTGTACAGATTCGCAAATCCCATCGCGGTCACGCCCAACAAGTCGCCACGGCACTCTGGGGCTGTCACCTCGGCAATTACGCCGCCAAGCATGTGATCGTTGTCGATGACGATATCGACATTCATGATTGGGAAGCGATCGAGTGGGCGCTTTGTTACCGCGTCAACGCGGGATTGGGGGATATCTCGTTCTTGGCGGGAACGAGCGGCTCGATGCTCGATCCCAGTGTGCCGTTGGAGGATCGTAATTCCGTCAAATACGGTCACGGGTCTTGGACACGCATGTTGATTGACGCGACGATCAATTGGCAGCTCGAACCACAGGAACAGTATGACGGCCAGCGTTACCCGGCGGTCGGTACGGCGATATCGAGGGAAATGGCCGACAAGCTCAAAAGGAGATGGAAAGAATATGGATTCTAAGGTCGTTAAAATTAGCACAGCGCGGCCACGAGCGAAAACCTATTACGAGCGTTGGATGGACAAGGAGGGCGTGCCGATCGTCGAGGGCTTTGGTGTCACCGATGTTCGCAACATCGCGCTCAAGCATTGGAAACGTTTGGCCTGTGATGGCGCGTATCTGCAACTGCGCGGGCTCGAGGGGATTACCGGCGTCTATGTCGGCAAGATTGCCCCGGGGGGAACGCTGCACCCCGAGCGCCATCTCTACGAAAAAGTCATTTACATCATCCAAGGAGAAGGTGTCGCCGAGATCCAGCAACGCGACCGAGTGCCGCAAAATATTCGCTGGCACGCGGGCAGTCTGTTCTCCCCGCCACTCAATTCGCTCCATCGCCTGCTGAACTATGGCAACGAACCGGCGATTTTTCTGGCGGTCACCACCGCGCCGATGGTGCTGGATCACTATCACAATGAGCAATTCGTTTTTACCAACGATTTCTCCTTCAATGACCGTTACGACGGCGAAGCGACCTATTTCGAGCCGACCAACGAACGTTATCTAGCGACCAACAACCGGCAATGGATTTGGGAGACCAATTTCATTCCAGATGCGCGCAACGCGCAGATCGACGCGCAGGAGCAAAAAGGCGCCGGGGTCAATATCACGCAGTTCGAGATATCAAGCAACACGCTGATCGGTCACTTGGCCGAGTGGCCGGTGGGGAGATATCACAAAGCGCATTTCCATGGCGGCGGCGCAGTGCTTGTTGTGCTGCGCTCTGAGGGTTATTCGCTGATGTGGCCCAATCATCTGGGTACGCAACCCTACGAAAACGGCTTTGGCGACCAAGTCGTGCGCGTGGATTGGGTGCCGGGAAGCGTGTTCAGCCCGCCGACAAACTGGTTTCATCAGCACTTCAACACCGGGCCCGAAGCGGCGCTGCAATTGGCGCTGCGTTGCGGCAGCCAGAAGTTTCCTCTCGGAATTCGCGTGGCGCCGATCCGCGCCGGCGTCTACACCTCGGTCAAAGAAGGCGGCACGCTTATCGAATATGGCGATGAAGATCCGGCCATCCGGCAAACCTACGAAGCGGAGTTGGCGAGAAAAGGCATCGCGCCCAACCTGAATTACGACGCTGCCGCCAACGACGATTGACGAATGCATCAACGCTACGTATAACGGCGGCGTAGAGCGGGTTCTGTCATGAATGAAAAGTCGCCGGTGATGGATCAGGCAGTAACGTTTGGCCGATCTTCAGTTCTTTCCTTTCGATCGCTCCATCTGCCGTCTCTGCCCATGGTCATTCTTATCGTCGTGGTCGCCTTTCTCGTGGTCACTCCGTTATTTTTGATGATCCTCAACAGTTTTCAGACGGCGCGACCGGGCCAGCCCATCGTCTGGGGTATGGAAGGATGGGTTAAAGCCTTCAGTACTCCCGGCATCGTTAAGGCGATGACCAACACATTTACGCTGGCGATCACGCGACAAACGATCGCTCTTTTCATCGGCGCGTTTTTCGCCTGGCTCATTGCACGCACCGATATTCCAATGAAGGGCATGTTGGAATTTTTTTTCTGGTTGTCGTTTTTTCTCCCTGCGCTGCCCGAGACGATGGGTTGGATTCTGTTGCTTGATCCGAAATATGGCCTGCTGAACCAAGGGCTGATGAATCTCGGCATCGTCGGCCAGCCATTGTTCAATATCTATTCGTTTTGGGGCATCGTTTGGGCGCACATGGGCGGCACGGTGAGCGTGAAGGTCATGCTGCTGGCACCGGCCTTTCGCAATCTCGATGCGGCCTTCGAAGAAGCGTCGAAGATCTCCGGCGCCAGCGGCCGGCATACCTTCTTTCATATTGTCATCCCGGTGATGATGCCGGCGATTTTGGTGACGACGATTCTCGGTATCATCCGCTCGCTCGAGGCTTTTGAGATCGAGCTTCTGCTCGGCACACCCATTGGTTTACAGGTCTACTCGACGAAAATTCACGAACTGGTGACTTGGGAACCGCCGCAGTTCGCGCCGGCGATGGCCCTCAGTACCGTCTTTCTCGGTGTTCTGTTGGTTATGGTAGCATTACAGCGGCGCTACATCGCCAATCGAAATTACGAAACGATAACCGGGCGGGGATTTAGTATTCGCCCCACGCACTTGGGTCGCTGGCGCTATCCCGCGTTTGCGCTGGTGCTGTTTTTCGCCGTTGTTGTCACGCTGGTGCCGACGGCATTGTTGCTGATCGGCACATTTATGAAACTGTTCGGCTTTTTTAATATCGCCGAACCCTGGACCCTCGAGAACTGGCGGGCCACGTTGAACGACCCAGTGTTGATGCGCTCGTTATGGAACACCTTGGCGATTGGCCTGGGCTCGGGCCTGGTTGGCGTTCTGTTTTTCTCGTTCATCGCGTACGTGATCGTAAAGACTCGTTATGCCGGCCGATGGCTGCTCGATTTTCTCTCGTGGCTGCCATGGTCGATCCCGGGCATTCTTTTGGGCGTGGCTTTGCTTTGGACCTTTCTCCAGACCAGAATATTCTTGCCAATTTACGGCACCATTTATCTTTTAATGATCGCGATGGTGATCAAAAGCATGCCCTTCGGCACGCAGATGATCAAAAGCGTCTTGATTCAACTGGGCAGCGATCTCGAGGAAGCTTCCAAGGTTTGCGGCGGCACCTGGTTTCATACGTTCAGACGCGTGATTCTTCCCTTAACCACCCCGGCGTTGATTACGGTGGGGCTGGTTGGTTTCATCTCGGCGGCCCGCGATATCAGTACGGTTGTCTTATTGGGCTCCGGAAAGTCGCGCACGCTTTCTCTACTAATGCTGGACTTCGCCGCCGGCGCGGAGTTTGAAAAAGCTACCGTGGTTGCGGTGATTATCGTCGGTTTGGTTGTCGGCGCGGCGTTCGTCGCGCGCGGCTTGGGCGGCCAGGTTGGGGTGAGGGAATAGAAAGAGTTTCGGGTTTCGAGTTAACCCGAAACCCGACAGTGATTCATACCTGAGGTGATGTAATGCCATTGGATGAGGCGTCAGCGAAACGATACGCGCGTAAGTCGGCATTTCTTGAGTTCTGCGAGAGGGATGGGCTTTCGACGATTAGCGGCTATGGGGTTGATGATCTAAAAACCGCCCCGCTCAAACATTGGGAGCGCTGGGGCGGCCATGCAGCCTACTGCCATCTCGAAGGTTCGCAAGGTTTCGTTGGCGTGCTGGTTGCGGAAATCCCGCCGGGCAAAAGCTTAAAACCGCTACGCCACATGTATGAGGAACAGGTGCTCATTCTCTCAGGTAGGGGCGCGACGCAATTCTGGGGCGACGGCAGCAAGGAACCGATCACACTGGAATGGCAATCCGGGAGTCTTTTTTCGCCGCCGCTCAACGTAAAACATCAGCATCACAATGGTTCAGCCGATGAGCCGGTGCGTTTTGCCACGGCGAATAATCTGCCGTTGATCATGAATGTGTATAATTCTCCCGACTTCGCTTTCAATGTGCCCTACGAGTTTACCGACCGCTTCGCCGGCCAGAAGGATTTTTTCAGCAGTGATATGAAGCCGGGTGAGCAGGAAGACCGCGTGGTAAATTTTATTCCGGATCTAAACGCAGTTACACTGGATCCTCATCCTGAACGCGGCATCGGATTCAGCCGATTGGGAATTCATCTTTCCGGCAACTCCATGGTCGGCCACATCATGGCGGTGGAGTCCGGCACGTACAAGAAAGCGCACCGGCATGGCCTGGGCGCGCAAGTTATTGTAATCGCCGGCAAGGGCTATTCCCTCATGTGGTATCCGGGAAAGGAAAATAAAATGGTGCGGCTCGATTGGCGACCTGGCAGCCTGCTTGTTCCGCCGGAAGGCTGGTATCACCACCATTTTACCACCAGCAAGGAAGCGGCGCGCCATCTGGCGCTTCGCCGTGGCCTGCGCCAAGTCGGCCACCCTTGGCGGCCCAATTTGAGCGAACATGAAGGCGGCCACCTGCTCGAGCACGAAGACGAGCCACCGGAGATTCGCGCCATTTACGAAGCCGAGCTCAAGAAGGAAGGAATTCCGTTTCGCATGCAACCCGTCGAGCGGCCTAGGTAGTCGTGGTGTCTCGGAAGTTCGTCACATAATTCAATCGTTATCCCCTTGGGGTGCGGCGACCTGGAATCCTGACGTAGGGGCAGGTTTGAAACCTGCCCCTACAAGCTTTCGCCGGCATCATGCAAGAGCTAAATGATTTACCAACCGAACTCCTGAGACAGGACACCAGCCTTTCAAAGGTATCTGCCCGCCTTAAGGGTCCTCCCTCATAGCCCCGCCCCGCACCTGTGTTATCAAACCACGCAGGCGGCATTTTCAGGTATTCCTTATGAAAAAAAGTGATTGACAATCGATTCACCAGTGAATAGGATCGCCCGCATCATGATCCGCCGTTTGACAGGAGCCCTGTTGTGTTTTGTCATGATGAGCGCAGCCGTTTCGTCGGCGTACGCCGATGCGGTCAAGAAGGATGGTTCTTTCGAGTTACGATTTGAGACATCTTACGTGTCGCTGGATCCCCTGGACGATTTCAGCGATGCGCCTTATCCGGATGGTATCATCGGCTGGTCGCCACGAGGAAATTCAATCATAAAACTCCTGCTCAGTTCCAGCATACGCAAGGTTCGGTTTACTCCTCCAGCGATTGTTTTCTTCGAACGCCCGGCTCATTCAGGGCTGACCAGCCAAGATCTTTTTCGCTACGAAAAAGTCTACCGCATTTAGCAAAGCTTCCAAATTCGCCTTTGGCCCCCGATATTCCGGAGCCGGGTGCGGCCTTCCAAGCCGTACAATAACGGTTCCGGCTAATTTCATTTGAACACGGTTTACGACGGTGGATTTCGAGGCAGTCCTTTTTACTGGTATTTGTTGATTTCCCGTCCCGGCTATCTGCCGGAAGAGCTGCCGACCATCATCGACATAAAGAGGACAAAGACATGGAAAACAGCAACCGACTTTTTGAAGGCGATGTTATCGCTCCAGAGCAGTACCGTGAGATATTTAGTCGAAGCCGCAACTTGGAGCCGGAACAAGAACTCATGCTGGCGATTCTCTGCGATGCCATCGAGTGTATTTTTAAATATTGCGATGAACCATTGCCGGCGCGGGCGAAGCTTTATCACGAGGCGCAGGAATGGCTCTTCGATGAGGACGAGAAGGAACCTTTTTCCTTTTTGAATGTTTGTGACAGCTTAAATTTCGACCCAAGTTATCTACGACGGGGCGTGCTTGAAAAAATGCGTGCGAAATCCGTACTGACGTTGGCGAGCCAGCCTCACAGAACCGACCGGCTGGCGCGCATCGGCGGTCAACTCAAAATGTCAGCACACCAGGGCGCAAAGAAGCGGATTAGCTTGTAAATGCGGTGCTGTGCGCTCCGGGTCAGCGACAGGTTCGCGCTAGAAGACTGTGTCGCAATCGCTGTTCGCCCTTCGACAAGTCTCAGGACGAACGGGTAAGTACTTCAATTTACACGCAGGCAATACCGGTCGTAGTGCGAACCATGAATGGTATTGCGACAGAGTCTCCGGGCGAAGTGACGATTAACCGGCGCTCCGTTTAAGTTTCTCTTTGGCGACTTTGATGATCGCCGGCAAAAGCGAAAGGACGATGACGACCACAATGACCTTGTGAATATGGTCGTGAATGTTGGGAACCATCTGACCGAGAAAGTAACCGCCGAGCACTGTAGTGACCACCCAGCCGATACCGCCGGCGACGTTGTAGACGATAAACCGTTTGTATTCCATCGTGCCGACGCCAGCGACCACCGGCGCGAACGTTCTAAGAATCGGTATGAACCGGGCGATGACAATCGTAAAGGGTCCGTGGCGCTCATAGAACTCTTTGGTGGTGATGAGATGCTTACGGTTAAAAAGTAACGAGTCCGGACGGGTAAATAGCTTTGGGCCAGCGCGGGCGCCGATGTTGTAGCCGACGGTGTCGCCGACGATCGCGGCGATGCTGAGAACAATGATCATGGGAACCACTTCGAGATCGCCGCGCGCGGCAAACAGTCCGGCGGTAACTAGAAGGGAATCTCCGGGCAGAAAAAAGCCGATCAGCAAGCCGGTTTCAGCAAATACGATCGCCGTCAAACCCACCAAACCACCGACGCGGACGAGCGATTCGACATCGTAAATCTTGTGAAAGAGATCCCAAATAAATTCCATCTGCGTATGGTGCCATGTAATGGACATCGAGGCAATCATGTGGCCGCTGCCGACGCGCAGTGGCGATGGATGGAATGGATATCTATCTGTAGAAAAAACGCGAAGAGTAAAGACTAGGCCAATTCTTTTTTCCACTTCTCGCTGATCTTTTGCTTGAGCTCGGGGCTCAGAGCATTGACCGGCGGGAAACGATCGCGCCAGGCGTAGGGGCGGCAGGCGTTTAGAATCGCCCGACTGTTGACGAAATTGCCCGCATCGCGCTGGTCGGGGTGCATGGCGGGATCAAGCGGCGTGCTCCAGCAACCGTCGATGATGCTGATGGCGGTTTTGGGATCGCAGCGTGTCGACACCGCCCAAATCACTTCTTTCATGTCCGATGGGTCGATATCGTCATCGACAACGATGACAAAGCGACCATGGTAGTTGCCGGCTCGCGAACCCAGCGCTGCTATACCGGCTTGCTGCGCATGGCCGTGGTAGCGTTGCTTGAGCGATACGATAATAAACGGCGCGCCGCCGGCTGCGGCCGACCCGCCGACGTAACACCAGACGCCTTTGATATCCGGCACGTCGGCTTTTTCTAAATAATTCCAAATTGCCGCGGCGCCAATCGGAACCCCGAAAGTGATAAACGGAGGCTTCAACGGCGGCGCGCCGCAGAGTATCGGGTTGTTACGATAATAGAGCTTCTTCACGCGAATGACCGGCTCATTTGCCGCGCCATGGGCGTAGTAGCCGGGCCACTCGCCGAATGGTCCTTCCATTTGAACTTGCTCTTTCGGCGGCGGCACTTCGCCTTCGATGGCAATCTCGGCTGTTGCAGGAATCGGCAAACCGCTCACGTCGCCACGAACGACATCGACCGGCGCGCCGCGCAGACCGCCGCAGTAGTCGAGCTCCGACATGCCGTAGGGGAGCGATTGGCCGGCGACCAGAAACAGCAGCGGGTCTTGTCCGAAGGTCACGACGACCGGACAGCTTTTGCCCTTGTCCCAGTATTTCTCGCGCATGATGCGAGCATGATGACCCGGGGAAATATAGAGACCGAGGGTGTTATTGTCGTGTACCTGCACGCGGTAGATACCGACGTTTACCCAACCACCTTCTTCCGGCTCGGCGGTGATGACACAGTCGGCGGTGCCGATGTAACGCCCGCCGTCGAGCTCATGCCAGTGCGGTGTTGGAAAAATCGTCATGTCGATGTCAGCGCCGGCTTTGACGTTTTCGAGAATCGGTCCGGAAGCAACGACGCGGGGTGGAATAGGCTTTACGTCCTTCAAGAGTTCTTTCCACCTGGCAACAAGCTCAATTGGTGCCGCGTCCGCCGGCATGCCGACCGTCAGTCCGGAACGGGTCGGGGTGTTAATGAGGTTCGCTGCGACGCGGAAATTCGCTGCATGGTCCGGGATTTGATCGAACAGCACCAACGGTGACGGTTCTTTGAATGCGAACATTTCCGTGAGCGCGCCGATCTCCAAGTTCCAATGGGCGCCGTGAATCTCCTTCACCTGGCCCAGTTGACGTGCGGCTTCGATAAATTCACGGACGTCGTTGAATGGCATGTGTGTGTCCCGTGAAACTACTTCGTCCAGTCGTTATTGCCACGAAGACGATGAAGAATTCGG
>DASPXM010000302.1:0-5375 GCA_035637295.1 Verrucomicrobiia bacterium | reverse complement strand
GATTTCCCAAGCCAACCTCTTGTATTCCATCACACGGCGAATTTTGTTTAACAGCTCCTCGAAAATGATTGGCTTGATGATGTAATCCTGAGCGCCCAGTCGCAGCGCCTCGATGGCGCTGTCCACCGAACCGAAAGCGGTGGTGACCATCACCAACGTGTTGGGGGAAACCTCCCGGACGTGTTTTAAGACGTCTAGTCCACTGGCCGTTGGCATCTTTAAGTCGGTGATCACCAGATCAAAGTCCGAATTATTGATCGCCTCGATGGCTTTGTCTCCGTCGGCGGCTTCCTCGACTCGGTAGCCCTCCCGTTGCAAATATTGTTGAATGCTTTTTCGGGCGACGTCGTGATCCTCGGCAATAAGAATTGCACCGTTCACTTTAAACCTCCACGTGTTCCGTGTCCGTTATTTTAGCGCCATTGTCCCGGTAATGGGACATAATTACAAGCTGCTGTCCCACCTATTGGACAACAGATTGGCGTGCGATTCCTAACCCTCCCGAAACATGCTCGACAACCCAGGATTTTCTCGATGTCGTTCATTTCGCACAGGTGTATGTATATGATTCCAAGAAAACACATCCAATTCTCAGGCCAGGCGGAAAATCCCTCATGCATTAGCTTCCAAGCTTGGCTTCTCAATTCGACACTGGAGTGACTTTGCGCTCGGCGCCTTTGGGACTTACAAGCATCTGTTCAAGCGATCTGTTAGATTAACCATGACAACGATAGCACACTTCAAAGCGCCGATTACAACATTGCCAATTTGGCACATGCTTTGCGCAACGTCCTTTTTGTAAGGGCTGACGAGAGCTGCGGATATTCGACAAACAGCTGCAATGATAAGGTTGGCCTATCACTTCGACCCTCTGCGCATCTGAAATTATGGCGCGTCGCAAAACCAGCAAGAAAAAATCCACCGCCGGCACAAACGGCAAGTCGTCGTTCCGGCCGATCTGGGCAGGCAGCATCGACTTTGGTTTGGTAAACATTCCGGTGAAGCTCTACTCGGCGCAGGCCTCGAGTCAGCTCGAATTCGACTTACTCGACAAGCGCGACTTTTCTCGTGTCCGATACCGACGCGTCAACGAAAAAACCGGCCAAGAAGTCCCTTGGGACCAAATCGTCAAAGGTTATGAATATGAAAAGGGCGCATACGTTGCCTTAGGCGACAAAGACTTTCGCGACGCCAACGTGGAGGCCACGCAATCGATAGAAATTATGAATTTCGTCGATGCAGCGGATATCAGCCCGCTTCACTATGAGACGCCTTATTATTTGGAGCCATTGAAAAACGGCCGGCATGCCTATGCACTGCTGCGCGAGGTGTTGAAAAGAACCGGCAAGGTCGGCATTGCCAAAGTGGTGATCCGCAATCGTCAACGATTGGCCGCGCTCATTCCGCAAGGACCGCTGCTGGTCTTGAATATTTTACGTTACGCCCACGAGCTGCGCGATGCTTCGAAATTGGCATTGCCGCAAACCAACGGCAAGGGCGAAGTTTCCAACCGAGAAATCAAGATGGCCGAAGAACTGGTCGAAAACATGGTTGGGCGCTGGAATCCTGAAAAATATCATGACGAGTATTATGAAGATTTACTCAAGCTCATCCAAAAGAAAGTCAAAGCCGGAAAAACCAAGGTAGTGGAGCCCGCGGGCGAGACGCCACGACCCAAACGCGAAGGCAAAGTCATCGACATCATGGACCTGCTGCGCCAGAGCGTGAAGCAAACACATTCCAAGGAGGGCACGACGCGGCAACGTAAAGCCGGTTAGCGAAAGTCCGCTGAGCTCGAATTCAAGCGACTATTGTCAGCATTCGTCGTCCCCGCGTGATGACGTGATGATCGAGGCGCACCCTCTTCTTTCCTCCCCCGCTTCAGCCAAAGGCTGGTCCGCCAATGGAGGACGCGGGGGAGGATAAAGGTGGGGGAAATGAAACTTGCCGCGTTATACTGACATGGCACTGCAGCGCTACCATCGCAAGCGTGATTTTCGCAAGACGCCGGAACCGCGCGGTAAAATTGCCAAGCACGCGGATGGGAAATTGTCATTCGTGGTGCACAAGCATGCGGCGCGACGGCTGCATTATGATTTTCGCCTGGAAATGGACGGCGTGCTCAGCAGTTGGGCCGTGCCCAAAGGACCGAGCCTCGATCCAAAGCAGCGCCGGCTGGCCGTCGAAGTTGAAGATCATCCGCTGGATTACGGCGCTTTTGAGGGAACGATTCCCGAAGGTGAGTATGGCGCCGGGCCCGTGATCATTTGGGACCGTGGTTATTGGGTGCCGGAGAGTAATCCGGTTGACGCACGTCGTCAGGGCAAGCTCAAGTGTCACCTGTTCGGCGAGAAGCTTCACGGCGGCTGGACCCTCGTCCGCATTCGCAGACCCCGGGAAACAGACAGCAAGAACAACTGGCTGCTCATTAAAGAATCCGACGACGACGCCGGCCAGCGCGATATCGTCGACGAGCGTCCTGAGAGTGTAAAATCCGGCCGCAACATCGAAGAGGTCAACGAGGCGAAAAGCTCCGGAAAAGCCATGCCACGATCAAGCCGTCGAGGCCCCTCTGTACGACGCCGGGATGGCGCCGCGCGCGCCAAAACGGCGTTGGCGAAATTTGTCGAGCCCCAGCTGGCGACGCTAGTGAGCGTTGTTCCCGAAGGACAGAATTGGCTGCACGAGTTAAAATTCGACGGCTACCGGATTTTGTGCCGCATCGATAATGGCCGGATTTCTCTGTTGACCCGCAATGCGCAAGATTGGACCAGCCGCTTCCGCCCGCTGGCGCAAGCGGCCAAAGAGCTCGATGTGAGCCAGGCGCTGATCGACGGTGAAGTGATCGCCGTCGATGACAGGGGCAAGCATAGTTTCCAAGTGTTGCAAAACGTGCTCAAGCATGGCGACTCGGCTGAGCTAGTCTATTACGCTTTCGACCTGCTCCATGTGGACGGCCGCGATTTGCGCTCGGTGGCGCTGCTCGAGCGCAAAGAACTGTTACAGCGGCTGCTGCGCTTCGATTCGAAAACGCCGAGCACGAGATCTCTGCGTTACAGCGAGCACTGGATCGGCCAGGGTAGCCAAGTGTTCGACAAAGCCTGTGAGATCGGCTTCGAAGGCATTATTGCCAAGCGAGCCGACGCGCCGTATCGCTCTGGCCGCGGCCGAGATTGGTTGAAAATAAAATGCTCGAAGAACCAGGAATTCGTCATCGGCGGTTTCACCGACCCGGCCGGCGCGCGCGCCGGCTTCGGTGCGTTGCTGCTCGGAGTTTTTGACGACAAGGGGCTACGCTATGCCGGCCGAGTGGGCACCGGCTTCGATGACAGAATGCTGCGCGATCTGCGCGCTCGTCTCGACAAGCTCGAACGAAAATCGCCGCCCTTCGTCAATCCGCCGAAGGGCGGCGACGCCAAAGGCGTGCACTGGGTGGAACCGGAGCTGGTCGGTGAAGTCGTTTTCACCGAATGGACGACCGACGGCCTTTTGCGCCATCCTTCGTTCAAGGGCCTGCGCGAAGATAAACCGGCAAAACAGATCCAACGCGAAGTGGCGAAGACGCCGCCGCAATCGAACGACCCGGCGAGCCAGGATGATCGCGTCGCGGGGGTAAAACTGACCCATCCCGATCGTGTCCTCTATCCCGACCAAGGGATAACCAAACACGAATTGGCGCTCTACTACGAACAGATTGCGCACTGGATCATACCGCACTTGCAGGGTCGTCCGTTGACCTTGGTTCGTTGTCCCGAAGGTGATCTTAAGCAATGCTTCTATCAACGTCACACCCGCGAGATGGTGAGCGACGTGATCCACGCCATTCCGGTGCGGGAAAAGCGCAGCACGGTTAAATATCTGTCGGTCGATTCGCTTCCGGGCATCATTACCCTGGTACAAATGGGAGTTTTGGAATTGCACACCTGGGGCTCACGCGTGCCGCGCATCGAACAACCGGACCGCATGACCTTCGATCTCGACCCGGGACCGGAAGTTCCCTGGGATCAAGTCAAAGCCGCGGCGGCGGAGCTGCGCGCGCGGCTGCGCGATCTCGATCTCGGCGCGTTCGTCAAAACCACCGGGGGCAAGGGATTGCACATTGTCGTGCCCATCGCGCCCAAACAAAACTGGCAATATGTCAAAGACTTTTCACGATCGGTTGCCGAGAGCTTAGTGCACGAAGCACCCGAGCGCTACACCGCGACGATGTCCAAGTCGCAACGTCGCCGTAAGGTCTTTATTGACTACCTGCGCAACAGCCGAACCGCATCGGCGGTGTGCGCTTACTCGACTCGCGCTCGGCCCGGTGCGACCGTATCCGTGCCGTTGCGCTGGCAGGAGCTGACGGAAGATCTACGCGACCACTTCACTATACGAAATGTCCCTGAGCGTTTAGCGCGTCTGCGCAAAGATCCTTGGGATGACTATGAAGCGGCACGTCGCCCGCTCACGGCGAAAATGCTGCGACAGCTGGAATAGCTGGCTGTTAGAACCTCTTGGTGCGAGCAGGTCATGCTTCGACGAGCTCAGCGTGAATGGAATATGGTTAATGATTTCTAGCTGCGCGGTCAGAACGGCGGCAGAGCCGGACCGCGCATGAAGTTGTCGGCGGTTGTAGCAACTGAACTGCGACAGAACCATAAACGGTATGTTTCTTGCTCGTATATGGGGACAGGCGGCTTTTTAAAATCAAAAAGCAGCCAGTCCCCGACAAAGCAGTCGGAATCTTGTGGACCCAGAGACACAGAATACGCAGAGTCGTAAAAAGGGAGGCAAGAATGAAAAACACTAACGAGTTATTCTTTTTTCTGATTGGCGTCAGCGTCGGCGTGGTCGCCACGCTCTTGATCGCGCCCTACTCGGGTGAAGAAACGCGGCAATTTCTCCGCGAGCGTGTCGACGAAGGCCGCGAGCGCGCCGGAGAAGTTTTCGAAAGAGGCAAAGACCTCGTGGAACGTCAGGGCGAGGCGATCAGTAACGCGATCGGTTACGGCAGAAAAAACCATCCGCGAGGCGTCTGGCGTAGTTGGTTACATCATTGAATCGTCTCGTCATTCCGTAGGGGCGGGTTTGAAACCCGCCCCTACCCGTCGGCACGACGGTGGAGACAGGACACAAGCCATCCAATGGCTGTGTCGTATTGCGCGGCTGCGCGGTTACTTGACCGCAACCAGCGTGTCCTCGATGGTATCCACGTCTCGTGTAAGACCGGCGAAGTCGCCTGCCAACGCCTTCAGTGCATAGCGCTCGCGGTCAATTTCTTCGCGCGTACGAATACCAAGGCGACGCAGCACCGGCACCGGCGGACACCATCCTTGAATGGCATGCAATAAAAGGAACGATAGAACGAAGGTGGGAAGCAAAAACCACCGGCG
>DASPXM010000301.1:0-13905 GCA_035637295.1 Verrucomicrobiia bacterium | reverse complement strand
CGCTCGCGGCTTGCAACGCCTCCAAGACATCGCCGCTGCTTTCTTGATCTTCAAACAGCATCAGCATTCTATGCAGCAGCAACCCACTAACTCCAACCTCCCAGTCGCCAGCCATAAGGATTATGGGTAACGATCAGCACGGAGTGGGAGAGGGAAGGGTGAGGGAAGATCCCTCACGTTCGTTCGGGATGATAGTCGTGCTAGTTGAAAAGTTGCGAAGGAATGAAACAAAATCACACCACATTCTTTCTTTTCAACTCTTCAATCTCTCCATCATTCATTCCCAACCACGAGGACAGAATTTCATCCGTATGTTCTCCCAGCAGCGGCGGCGGGAGGCGAATCGACGCCGGTGTCGCGGAAAACTTCACCGGAATACCGGCCATGCGCACGGATCCCGCCGTCGGATGTTCGACTTCCACCAGCATGTCTCTGTGGCGCACCTGTGGCGCGGCAAAAACTTGATCGATGGTTTGAATCGGCGCGCAGGGCACTTCGGCTGCGTTCAAGATCCTTAGCCAAGTTTCGTTGTCGCGGCTGCGAAACATTTCAGTGAGCATCGCGATGAGCGCAGCGCGGTTTTCCACTCGATTGGCGTTTTTGGCAAAGCGGGCGTCATCGGCCATTTCGGTTTTGCCGATCGCCTGGCAGAAGCGCCGCCAGATTCCTTCGCCGGCAACGCCGATTACGAGATAACTATCGGCCGTCTGAAAACTCTGATAGGGCACAATCGTCGGGTGCGCGTTGCCCCAGCGTCCGGGAACTTTTCCGGCGACGAGATAATTGCTGCCGGCGTTGATTAAACATGCCACTTCGGCTTCGAGCAACGAAGTATCGATTCTCTGACCCATGCCGAGTTTCTCTCGCGCGAATAGCGCCGCGGCGATGGATTTTCCCAACATCAATCCCGCGACCAGGTCGATGATCGCGACGCCTACTTTAGTCGGCTCGCCGTCGGGCGCTCCGGTGATGCTCATCAATCCGCCCCAGGCTTGAACGATGAGATCGTAGCCAGGGACATCGCTCATCGGGCCGTCTGCGCCGAACCCCGAGAGCGACGCATAGATGAGTTTGGAATTGACAGAGCGTAGATTCTCGTCGCCGAGCCCGAGGTGTTCCATCGTTCCCGGACGAAAATTTTCGATCAGCACGTCGGTGGATGCCGCCAGGCGGCGAATCAAATCTACACCATCGTCCGTTTTAAGATCGACGGTGATGCTCTTCTTGTTACGGTTGACGCAAAGAAAGTACGCGCTTTCCCCGCCGGCAAAGGGCGGGCCCCAGCCGCGCGTGTCGTCGCCGACACCAGGCTGCTCGACTTTGACCACCTCGGCTCCGAGATCGCCGAGAAACATGGTGCAGTAGGGACCTGCAAGGACGCGTGTAAGGTCGAGAACGCGGATGCCGTCGAGGGGGCCGTTCTTTAGATCAGCCATGGTTCAAATCGTTCAAGCGCTTCGTGCCGTTCCAGACGTTCCAATCGTTTGATGAGACAAAATCAAGCTGGTGGCGAAAACGAAAGGGTTACTTAAGTTCAATTCCCTTGGTTTTGAGAATCTCGTCCAGCGTTTCGACGCCCAGCCACAGGCCGGGCATACCGCCGGGAATCGCCGCGACCTCGATGGCTTCGAGAACTTCTCTTGGACTTGCGCCCAACGTCAGGGCGCGCTCGCTGTGAAGTTTGACGCCGCGCGGGCGGTTGAGCGCGCAGGTGATGCCGACCATGATCAGCTCCTTGGTTTTTCGCGGCAGCGCGCCTTCGCGGCCGAATGTGGCGTCGACGTAAATGCCTTTGAGCTTTTCAAAATACTCTGGATCTAACTTAGCGATGATGTTGTAGGCTTTGTTCTCCGCGCCCAACGAGGCTTTGTCGAATGCTTCTTTCGCTGCGTCTACCATAAGCGGTCCTCCTGTAGGTTCTTACCTTGTAAATGTTCAACAAAACGACTTTAAGAAAATTTATCGCGCCAAAACACCAACAATACTCGAGTCGAAATCCGAAATCCGAAGCTCCAAATCCAAAACAAACTCAGAGACAAATAAACCTCAAATCGGGAAAATCCAAAACACCGAATCCGACGGAAGCGGGTTTGGGATTTTACCTATTTTGCTCATTGAAATTGTTTCGAATTTCGGATTTCGTGCTTCGAATTTTTTGCTCTTCGCGCCTTTGCGCCTTTGCGCGAGTCGATTGGGTTGCGCCTCTGCCGCACTAGGCTCTTTGCGGTTAATCCTTTCTGGTATTTTGACTGATAACCACGTCGACGAGCGCCGGACCGTTTTGCTCTAGCGCGCGCTTGAGGGCGGGTTCGATCGCATCAGGCTGTTCCACGCGTTGGCCGAATATGCCGAAGGTGTCGGCGAGCCTGGCAAAGTTGATATCGGGGCCGGTGATCTCGGCGCCCATTTCCGCGGCGATTCTGATTCTTTCTTCGGAGCCGCGAAATTGGTTCTTCACTGCCATGTAGGCGCGGTTGTTGAAAACGATCACGACCAGCGGCACTCGATACTTCGCCAGCGTCCAGAGACCTTGGATGCCGAACATACAACTGCCGTCGCCGAGACAGGCGAGCACACGACGTTTGCCGGACGCGAGCTTGGCGCCGATCGCAGCGCCCAAGCCCCAGCCGAGAAATCCGCCGGACGAATTAGAAAAATAGGAACGTCCGGGCGAGAACTGGAAATTGGCCATGAGAATGTCTTTACTGGTCGGGCTTTCATTGACGATCAACGCATCTTTTTCGATGAGCCGGTCCATGGTACGAGCGACGCGCGCCGCGTTGATCGGTGTTGAGTCCCAGCCTTGCTTCACTCTGTTTTCCAGCTCTGCATTCACCTGTTCTTTGGCTTTTCGGATGCATTCCAAGCGTTCGGCTTTACCGTCGGATGTCGCGGCAAATTTGGGATAGATCTCGATCAGTGACTTGAGTGCGCTTTTGGCGTCGGCGATGATGCCGACGTCGACGGGAAACACTTTGCCGATTTCCCAAGGATCTTCTTCGATGTGGATAGAGCGCGTGTCAGGTTTGATCACCGGCTCCGGCAGGTAGCGGTACTCTCGGATCAAGCGACAGCCGATGGCGAAAATCAAATCCGGTTCGCCCCAAACGGGAAGATCGAACGAGGGTTGCCGTTCGGCGATCTGGAAGCTCTGCGGGTGGGTGGTCGGAAAGACGAGAAAGGAATAGCGCGGTTCCATGACGACGGGCGCGGCAACCATCTCGGCGAACTTGATCAGCTCTTCCGTCGCGCCACTTTTGGCGACACCGCTGCCGGCAACGATCACCGGCCGCTGGGCTTGCGCCAGCAGCTTTGCGGCCTCCGCCAAGGCTTCCGGATCGCCCGCAATCCGTGCAACGATTCGCGAACGATCTGCGTTCGGGTTCGCAATACTAATAGTTTCGCCGAGCAGATTACTAGGAAGAGCGAGATAGACCGGACCGGTCGGCGGCGTGGAGGCTACCTTGAAGGCGCGATTCAGATATTCCGGGATGCGGTCAGAGCGATGGACTTCTGCGCTCCATTTGGTGAACTGCTTGGTCATCTCGACGAGATCTTTCCCTTCCGTGTGGGAATCGCGACCGCCAATCCGCGTGTCGACATTGGTAGACGTCACGATGACAGGCGAGCGGTCCCGATAGGCGTCGTAGAGCGCGCCGATCGCATTGGCCGATCCCGGCAGGGTGCTCACCTGCGCAAGCTGCGGTCGGCCGGTGACACGCGCATGACCGTCGGCCATGGACACCACACAAGTCTCGTGCATCGCCAGCACAAAGCGGATTTTCTCCTGATCGGCGATGGTGCCGATGAATTCTTGCCCGCTCGTCCCGGGCAGACCGAATACATAATCGATTCCGTGGGCCGCCGCGACTTCCAGATAAGCTTGCGAGGCGATTTTTTCTTGAGGCATTCTCTTAACGACTCCTTTTGGTCGGAACTGTTCAAGAGTTCAATGGTTCTCGGTTCAATCACTCAGGGTTCAAGCCGTTCAAAGCGTTCAAAATGTTCAAATCGTTCCGATCGATTACAGAGTGCTGAAAAATCGCGTCCCATGCTTCGACGGGCCCAGCATGAACGGAAAATCATCAACCATTTCTCGCCTCGTCCCGTTCGCTCTGAGACTCTCGAAGGGTGAACTTCGAGCATTTGAACAGTCTGTTTAAGTCTCGCCCTTGAACTTTTGAGCCATTGAACAAATTACCTTACTCAAGCTCTACGGCCAAACCGATTTAATGAATCCCGTGGTTTCTAGCTCGTCCATGAAGCTTGTGTCCATGAATTCCTCGGCTTTGCGGCCTTTCGCCTTCGGATTGCCCTCGGCCAGAAGGTTGAGCGCGGTTTCCACCGCTTTGGGATTGATCTTCGGGACCTTCTTTGTGTAACGGGTGGTGAAAAGATCATAAGTAGTCGTAAGAAGCTCCCGGTCATTCACGCCGCCATATTTTCTCAGCGCGCGGATGCCTAACTCTTTGTCCGTCAGGAGGCGGCGGGTTCCCTCGACGTAGGCCTTGAGAAATCTCAAAACGACCTCTCTGTGAGCGTTAGCGTATTTGCGGCTCGCCACCACCGTGGTGGAGGGAATATCCAGTCCGGAGTCGGCAAAGTCCAGAAGCGTCTTGACGCCCATTTTTTCGGCTTGCAACGAATTAGGAAAAGAGATCACGCCGCCATCGACCTTTTTTTGCGCGATGGCAACGACCATGTCCGGCAATCTGCCGATCTGTAAGAGCTTCACGTCCTTCTGGGGTTCCAATCCCCAATTTTTAAGGACCGGCCGAAGCAGCAGATCCGTGAGAGAGCCAAAGCGAGTGACCGCGACGGTTTTTCCTTTGAGGTCCTTCGGACCGGAGATGCCGGCGTGAACCATAAGTTTCATGGGTTGGCTGTCATTGGAGCTAGCCAGCAGAATAAGGTCCGATCCTTCCACCGACGCTTGGAGAAACACCAGACCAGAGACCGACGAGAAATCCAGCTGGCCCGCCACATGGACGGCAATCAGTTGGACCCCTTGGACATAGATCATTTCGGGTTCGAAGCCGTACTTTTCAAAGAGGTTGGCCTCTTTGGTCGCAAAGAGCGGATAGAAGTTGGCGCTCGGCGATGGGTATCCTACTCTGAGGCGCTCCGCCGCGGCGCTGTTGGCCTGCCACGCGTGAAGACAGATCAACACGAGCAAAGTCACCAGCCAGATTGAGTAAAGCGTTTTCATATCCCGACCTTGTCAGGTCTTCGACTAACAACAGTAAGAGCAACGCAAAAAACCCGTCTTTTCCAACTCAGAAAGCTGGTTCCCATAGCCTCCTCGCCCTCCTTGGAGGGAGAGGATTGAGGTGAGGGTGGTCGCAGTGTACCCCCCTGGCCCTCACCCCAGAGGGAGAGGGAATTAAGGATTGAAATCGCGCGCTTGATAACAAACAGCTCTCTCACGATTCATCTAGAATCCAAATAAAGCTTGCGCATTGGCAAACAGAATTTTGTCTTTCGCTGTTTGCTTGAAATTTAGCTTTTCAAAGCTTAAGAGCGCTTTCTCCAAATCCACGTACGGAAAGTCAGTGCCGAAAAGTGTCTTGTCCTGGAGCCGGCTGCCGATCGCTTTCAGAAAAATTTCCGGCAGCTGCTCGGCGAGATAGCCGGAGGTATCGACGTGGAGGTTTTTTTTGTGCGTCACGACGCCAATGAGTTCTTGTTCCCAAGGCCAGCCTGGGTGCGCCGCGATGATTTTCATGCGCGGAAAATCGCGCGCCAGCGTGTCCAGGTGAATCGGTCTTCCGTAATCCAGGGCGATGCCGCTGCCGCCGTCGGTATTGGCGCCAAGCACGGTAAAACCGACATGAAACATGACCGGCTTGGCGCACGCCTGAAGAACCTCCCAAATGGCGTAAAATTTTCTATCGCTCGGATAAAAACCTTGATCGGGCGGATGTAATTTGAAGCCGACGACTTTGGGATGGCGCGCCAGTTCCTGAGCATTGCGGGCGACCTTCGTTATATCCTCAGCATTGATGTCCAACGATGCGAGAATTCCCGCGAAGGCGTCCGGGTACTTGGCCGCGAGATCGATCACATGATCGTTGCTGTTGCGGCTGCCTTCTTTGACTGTGGACGGATGCCAGCCGATCAGGAAGGCTTTCACATCATGCTTTATATAGAGATCCGAAAACGTTTCTTCCGTTCGAGGGACTTCGTTTAGATTTCGCCTGAAGTAGCTACAGGCGTGCGCATCGAGCCCGCGTGTGCTCGGATGCACGTGAACGTCAATGGCTCGCATGCGTCTGTATCCGTCCCGCGTGAGCTAACAACCAAGGGTTGGTTTGGTCGTTTTTGTAAAAGGGTTGCTTTTCCTCGGCCATTCGGGTGAGAAGCGCAGGCACAGGCATTGGCTGATCTCCGAGTTGCAGATTGGTTTTTTCCAAATCATCGAGAACTGCCGCGGGCCCGATTTCATCGATTCCTTTCAACGGCGGCTGAGGCATCTTGATTCCCTCGGTGGCAACGAAATCCACTGTGGCGGGAGATTCGCCGAGCTCAGCGACGCGGGCGGCGGCAATGATCATCGATGTCAGCAGCGCCCTTTTGATGCTCTCGTTATCGAGCGTTCGGCCGCGCGCTTCGGCAAGCTCGTAAATTTTCGGATTCGGCAATCGGTCGACGTAGAACGTAGGGTTATCTTTCGCCAGTCGCACGAGCAGTTTCGACGAGCGCAAAAAAGCATCGCCTCTGACCTCAAACATGACGCGCGTTACATCTTCGACAATCGATGGCTTCCAACTGTCGAAGCTGATCAAGGGCGGAAGAAGCTTGAGTTCTTTGGCAGCTTGATCGACGGCGTCGATGCGCGCCCCGCGTTCCAACAAGCGAAGCGCCATGACGGCGTAGGCCATGAGGATACCGTTGGAAACGAAGCCGGAAATGTCGTGGGTCTCGACCGGCTGGCGGCCGATTTCCTTTAAGAACGAAATCACGGCATCCCCTTGGGCCGCTGCGATGTCGCCTTTGACGACTTCGACCATCTGGGTATAGAGCACCGGATTAAAAAAGTGAGTGAGAGCGAATTTCCGTCGGTCGTAGTCGCCGCCGGCGAGCAGCGTCGCTCGCGTTACTGACGACGTATTCGAAGTGATAATGCCCGAGAATCCGGCGTCACCTAAAGCTCGATACACAGCCAGCTTAGTCCTGCTGTTTTCCAAAACGGCCTCTGTCACTAAATCCATTTGAGCCAACCCGCCGAGACCGGGCGACGGCCTGAGCAGGTTGCGAACATTCTCGGTCTCGGCATCGCTGATACGATTCCGTTTCTTGAGCCGATCAATGGTTTGTTCTCTGCGATCACTGAGCGAGTTCATGACCGCTTTGGACGCGTCGTAGACGACGGTCTGAAAGCCTTTCATGGCGTAGAGAAAGGCGATGTCGAATCCCATGACTCCGAGCCCGACGACGCCAACTTTCCTTGGTATATCAGTCATAAAACACTACTAGCCCCACTAACTCGACCGGAAATATCATAGGCAACAGGGCAACTCAACGCGATGCGCACGCTCACCTTGACTTACCATAGACCGTTCTCTAAGGTCGGCGACGAGAACGAGGAAGCAGCAATGAGCGCATTCGCCGCTAAAAACGAAGGGCTTGTCCGATGAGACTTTTTCGAACTGTTACCATAATCCTGATTCTCTGGCTCGGATTAAATATGATCCGATCCAGTCGCTACGCTCAAGCTGCCGAGCCCGAAAAGCTCAACGTCTGCTATTCGTCGATTGCGGCGACATCGATTACGACTTGGGTTCCCTATGAAGCGGGGATCTACAAAAAATACGGCCTCGACGTACGTATCATTTACGTCGCGGGAGCTCAGGCAATTACCACATTGATTTCCGGCGACACGCAAATCGTCCAGGGATTGGGCGCGGCCGCCGCGCTGTCGCGCTTGTCGGGCTCCGATCTCACTGTGATCGGTACAACCATCAATGTTATCCCCATGAGTCTCGTGACCACACCGGAAATTACCACTGCACAGGATCTCAAGGGCAAAACTTTCGGAGTCAGCCGGTTTGGTTCGCTGACGGATTTGGGATTGCGCAGAGCCGCAAGCGAGTTAGGCCTCGATCCCAACAAAGACATCAAGATGATCCAGACCGGAGGCGTGCCGGAAAACCTGCTCTTCATGCAGCAGGGTGTGATCCAGGGCGCTTTAATTTCTTCGCCGACTCTGGAAAGAGCCAAGGAGCTCGGCTACCGTGAGTTCATGAATCTAGCCAATCTCAAATACCGCTATCCTGGAACCGCGGTGGTGACGACCGATTCGTTCGTGCGCAGTCGGCCGCAGATGGTCAATCGATTTCTCAAGGCGACGTTGGAGGGCATCAAATACGCCAAGGCCAATCCAGATGTCACAATTCGCATTCTCGGCAAGTACACACGGACCACGGATACCAAGCTTCTTGCCAGTGCGTTCAAAAGCTACATTCTCGGTTACATTCGAGATATCCCCACGGTAACGCATGCGGAAATGGAAGCGGTGATCGAAGATATCGCGACGCGAAATCCCAAAGCCAAGGGCATCGATGTTCGCCAGTTCTACGATCCCGCGCCTCTGGAGCAGTTGGCGAAGGAAGGATTTATAAAGGAGCTTTATCCGCGCTAACGATCAAAGGTTGTTCAAACCGTTCAAGCAGTTCAAATCATTCAATTCGTTTAAGATACGGGAAACCAAACGGTGCAAATGAAAGGAAGTCTGTCATGACGAAAATCGCTTTCTCGAATTGGTCTCGTTGGATATTTTGCCGGGTCGTTGAGTTGGCTTTAATCGCGCTCTCGGTTGGCGTTCCGCACGAAACTTCTTTTGCCCAGTCGGCCACGAGCGCTTCAGCCGTGAAAATTGGCATAATCGGCTCCGGTAACATTGGCAGCACGGTGGGAACGCTGTGGGTGAAAGCTGGCCATCAGGTGCTCTTCTCTTCCCGTAATCCGCAGAATCTCAAGCAACTTGTCGATGGTCTCGGCCACCTCGCTCGCGCCGGCACCGTAAAAGAAGCCTTAACATTTGGCGATGTTGTTTTTATCGGCGTGCCGTACAGTGCATACCCGCAGCTTGGCACGGATTACGCCAAAGAGTTCGTAGGAAAGATTGTGCTCGATGCCGGCAACGCCGTTCTGGCGCGCGATGGTGAGATCGCGAAGGAAGCCCGACAAAATGGAGTTGGGCTTACGTCAGCGAAATTATTAGCCGGTGCGCGAATTGTCCGCGCGTTTAACACGCTGAACTTTCGCAAAGTCGCCAGCCTTTCTAACCGTCCGGAGGGGCGTATTGCGATTCCTATGGCCGGCAACGATGAGGAAGCGTTGAAGGTCGCGTCAGCCTTGGTGCGCGACGCGGGATTCGAGCCGGTGATCCTTGGCTCGCTCCAACGCTCCAAGGTTTTTGAACAGGGAGGCCCTTTGTACGGCCAAGAGATCTCAGCGCAGGAGATGCGAGAGCGGCTTAAGACGCTGCCATGAGTCTAGCAATTGGTAGCAATGGCTGAAAATAGTGTAGTGTTTGTCCGACTCTACGTTTCACTGTCACGTGGCGAAATCGTTTATAGAATCGCCTATGAAGTGAAGATGCACTGACCGACTCACTTAGTAGTTGCGAAGTGAAACCGCGTAAAAGACTTCGGGCGTACCTTCTAGCGCTATTGCGACGTTCCTGTCTATTGTCGTGAGCTCTATCCGCGGTGAGGCTTCATGGTTATAATTTCTTATCGCGGTTGATTTTGCAGAAGTAAAGCGTTGCTCGCTGATAGCGCACGACGTGACGGAATTCCCCGATAACCTTGTCTTATTCGACGGCGTCTGCAATCTCTGCACTGCGTCGGTCCAGTTCATTATTCGCCATGACCGGGCGGCAATTTTCTATTTCGCCCCTCTTCAGTCAGAGATTGGGAGAGAGATTTGCCGGAGTCAGGGACTGGACCCGGCAGACGTTCAGACTTTTGTATTGATTTCGCGTGGGAGAATGCTCGTGCGCAGCGACGCGGCTATCGAAGTTGTTTCTCGCTTTGGCTGTGCATGGAAGTTCCTCACGGTCCTCCGGCTAATTCCCCGAGTGGCGCGAGACTGGATTTACTCGGTGGTAGCGCGTAACCGCTATCGCTGGTTCGGCCGGACCGACGCCTGTATGATTCCCACACCTGACGTCAAAGTGCGATTTCTCGGATGAGGTGGCCTACCGCAGGCTCCAAAGGTGAACTGTGCGACGAGGACCACGAATTACACAATCTTTATCTTATCGAATTCCGTAATCTTAAATTTCTCCGCGGCGCCGCCGGGTAGGATCGTGAACTGGTGCAGCGTGAACTCGTGTTCGTAGTCGCCGCGAGCGATGAGGCCATCGACTGGAATCACGCAGGTGTAACCGAAGGGGCGGATGGCTGCCGTCGCGGTGTACATGACCGCCTGGTTGCTTGACGCGCCGCAGACGATCACCGTTTTGATTCCCCGCTGCTGTAGCATCGGTTGCATCTCGCCGCTGTAAAACTTGTCGAAGGCCGGCGGAAAGATTGTAGGCTCATCGGGCCGCTGCTTGAAAGCGTGCGGCATTCTCGCTTCCGGCGTGCCTTTGTAGCGATCCGCGGCTGTGTACAGAATGAACATATTCGCCTGCCGAGATCGGTCTAAAAACTTGGCCACCGGGTCGATCAGTTTGTAACAGGGTTCTTTGGGGTCTTCGCAGCGACAATTTAGGTCGAGCACAAGCAGTGCTGTTGTCTTGGCGTCGACGGTGACTTCTTGGGGTGTGGGTTTATTTGGCATGGCAGTGTCCTTTCGTATTTGAATTACCCGGACGAGATCTCTCACTTCGTTCGAGATGACAAATAAAGAGAGGCGGGATGACAGACAAAAAGGATGAACTAAAGAGTAACTGCCTGTCATTTCGAACGGAGTGAGAAATCTTTTTTTCTCGGACGCTATCGCCGCATCCAGTCTTGTGTCAAGCGGACCGGATTCCCTTGACGGTTACCATTGCAGTGGCGTAAGTAGTTTCCATTCCAATGCGTGGGGCAACCCCCTGTGGTTGCTCTTTTCGTTCGTCAGGGTACGACGAAAGGAAGATTCATGAAAGCCGCTGTTTTATACGAAGCGCGCCAACCGTTGAAAATCGACGATTTGCACATGCCCGACGTTGGCGACGAGGATGTGTTGATCAAAGTCGCGTCCTGCGGCGTCTGCCATACCGATTTGAAAGTCGTGGAGGGAAGAAATCGTTTCACGCCGCCGACAATTCTCGGTCATGAGGTTGCCGGGAATGTCGAGCAAATAGGGGCGCACTGTAAAGATTTCAAGGTCGGTGATCGTGTGATCATCGGCATGCGCTACAAATGCGGCCGTTGTCGATATTGTCTAAGCGCACGCGAGAACCTATGTGAGCGGCGCCCCGCGGCTCCGACTTTGAAAAAGACCGACGGCACGGTTATCACGCGCTGGAACGTCGGTGGTTTTGCCGAATATGTATCTGTGCCGGCATACATGACGTTCAAAATCCCTGACGGTATCTCGATGGAAGAGGCCAGCATCGTCGGTTGCCGCGTCACGACAGCGTACAATGCCGTGAAACATCGCGGTCGCTTGGAGCCGGGGGATACAGCGCTGGTGATCGGCTGCGGGGGCATCGGGCTTAACACGATTCAATTCCTGAAATGCTTCGGCGCTTATCCGATTATCGCCGTCGACATCGTCGATGAAAAGTTGGAGGCGGCGAAGCAGTTTGGCGCGACTCATACGATTAACGCAACTGTGGAAGACCCGGTAAAATCGGTGATTAAACTCACCGACGGTGGCGTGGATAAATCTTTCGAAGCCATCGGTAATCCAAAGACCTCCGATCAAATCATTCAAGCGACTAGACCGGGCGGTACGGCGACGATCATCGGCGGCTTGGGTAGCGGACCGTTTACGATCAGCAGCGGCAATTTCGTCACGCGGGAAATTACGATTACCGGTGTTTCGAGCCGCCAAGCCAACGACGTCGAGGAGGTTTTCCAGATGGCGAAGCTCGGCCGCATCGAGCTCAAGAGTCTCATCACAAAAAGCTATCGTTACGATCAAATCAACGAAGCGTTGGCGGATCTAGAGCTTGGAAAGTTGAGAATGGCGGTTTCGTTGTGGAATTGACAAAGTGATTAGTTCAAAACGTTCAAACGGTTCAAGCCGTTCAAACCGTTTTCGGAGACGCGGGTCTCTTCTCTGTCAGAGGGGCGCATATGAGATGAATTTCAAGAAAACTTTTGCCTTTGTCGTGCTGGTGGGTTTGATCATTGGCGGTGGCGAGCAGTCATGGGCGCAGACCACCAACGTGCGAATCGCCTTTAACGGCTTCGGCGGCATCGCGCCGCTTTATCTTGGCCAAGACGTGGAAATTTTTAAAAAGCATGGTTTGAATCTAGAAATGATCTTCATTCCAGGAGGGTCCTTGTCGCTGCAAGCCCTGATTGGCAAAAGCCTCGATCTATTGATGACCGGCGGTCCGCCGGTGGTTAACGCGTATCTTCAGGGCGCGAAGATCAAAATCATCGGCGGCGCGACGAATTTGTTGCCCTACATGTTCGTGGCAACGGGCGGGATTCGCAGCGCGGAACAACTCAAGGGGAAGAGGATCGGCATCAGCCGCTTCGGTAGCAACACGGATTACGTCGTTAGATTGGCGTTGAATCAATTCGCATTATCGCCGAATGAAGTGCAGATCATTCAGGTGGGTGGATCGCAGGCGCGGCTCGTGGCGATGAAGTCCGGCGCGATCCAAGCCACGGTACTGAGCCCAGAAGAAACCCTGGTCGCGCAGAAGATGGGCTACGGGATCTTGCTCGACTTCATCGAAAAGGGCATCGAGTTTCCGCACGTGAACGTTGTCGTGCGCGACGATTTCTTGGAAACGCAGCCGCAAACCGTACGGTCCTTCATGCGCGCTTACATCGAATCGGTGCGCTACTACAAAACACATCGAGCGGAAGCGATCAGCAAGATCGTCTTTTTGAGCAAACTCCCCGATCGGCAGATGGGCGAGGTGGTGTACGAAGGTTCGCTGCGGGCGACGCCCGACGATGGCAAGCCGACGCTGAAAGGAATGGAAGTGGTTCTCGATACGATCGCTAAAGAAAACCCCAAGGCCAAGAGCGTTACCGTTCAACAACTGGTCGATTTGAGATACATTCCTTGAAATCAAATTTTTGCTCGGGGGAGGATTCGATGCGGAGAACGCTGGCGACGTGCCTGCTGACCACGATGGTCAGCTTCATTTTAGTAACGACGGAGAGCCGTGGCGCCGAGGAGCGGCCTATCGACGTCATCGAAGACAACAGTTTCCTGATCGAAGAGGCCTACAACCAAGAGCCCGGCGTCGTGCAACATATCTTCACCGCGGCATACACGACGACGCGCGGACGCCATGGTTGGAGCTTCACCTTTACACAGGAGTGGCCGGTATTTTCACTAGAGCATCAGCTCTCGTACACGATTCCGTCTTTTCACTTGATCGACGGAACAGACCGCGTCTACGGTATCGGCGACATTTTGATCAACTACCGTTACCAGGCGTTGGAAGAGGGCGACCTGAAGCCGGCGTTCGCGCCGAGATTTAGTCTGATCCTGCCGACCGGCAATCGTGACCGCGGCACCGGCAACGGCGTCGTCGGCTATCAATGGAGCCTGCCGTTCAGCAAGAAATTGGCGTCACGGTTCGCGATGCACGCCAACTTCGGTCTCACTTACCTGCCGCATGTGCAGGCGCGTCTCGACGGCAGCACCGGACCGCTCTCGCCGAAAGGTTCGCTGGTATCCTACAACGTCGGTTCGAGTGCTATCTTTGCGATTTTGCCGCGCCTGCATTTCATGCTGGAATGGGTCGGAAACTTCGATCAGAGCATTAACGAC
>DASPXM010000300.1:0-3952 GCA_035637295.1 Verrucomicrobiia bacterium | reverse complement strand
CAGCGCCGTGGCATCGTCCTGCGCCTCTTTCAGCGCATCGCCTTCGAGTCGAAATATTACTCGCGCGCGATCGGGCTGTGCAAGCCAGTTGGGCCGTGGAAAACTGCCGATGGTAGTGGCGGCGATCGGCGGAAGTTGCATAAGTATCACCTCGAACGATTTTTTCTCAGCCTATATACGTGTCGCTGCAGAAAGACAAACGAAGGAGAGTATCTCTGATCTCGGCGACGGAAGTAAAGCAAGCCGATTGGGTTGACTTGAATTTGACCCATCGGTTAGTGTCGGCCTCTGAGACTGATTGTGTGACCGAGCGCAAGCCGGCAAATGAGGTTCGCTACCCTGATCAAGGAGGCATTACGATGGCTGCGAAGGGAATTACGAGGCGTGACTTCATCAAGCTGGGTGCTGCCGCAGGAGGATTAGTTGTCGCGGCGCCGGCATGGATTGGCACCGCCGTGGCCAATCGCCATCCGCATCCACGTGCCACTAGCCTGAAGTATCTCGACCGCAACATGTACCGGAAGAACACCGATGTGCTGGCGCATTTCGAGCCCGGCGAAGAGCGCGGCAACAAATTGCAGATGATGGCCATCGGCGAGCGGCGTTTCATTTTTCAACGCGGCGACGTCATTGAGGTGAGCGATCCGCTAAAGCCGAAGCTATTCAACAAAAAGGCTTTTGCGGGAAGCCAGCTGCAACTTGGTTACAACCGAAAACTCGCCAAGTGGATATTGATGACGGGGGCGGGTGTCGCGGGGACTTTTTCGACGCCCCAATGGCCCAACGGTAAATACGACAATCCGGAGCTGATCACACAGAACATCAATCAGAAAGGGCTGCGCGGCGTGCGTTTTTACGACGCCAGTGATCCAGCGAAGCTCGTGCCGCTGTCGGAATGGAGTTGCGACCAGGGTGATCCGAAGCGGGAGATCCAAACCGGGTCCGGTACACATAGAAATTTTTATGACGGCGGACAGTACGCCTATCTCGATACCGCGCCCGACAACAGCTTCACCCGCATGGAGAGCTCGGTGCGTTATTACAGCAATGGTATCCAGATCATCGAGGTGTCGGATCCGACGCAGCCGAAATTTGTCGCCAATTGGTGGTTGCCCGGACAACGGGAAGGGGAAGATAGCGCGTATAAACAGTGGCGTGAGTACGGTGATAAAAAATCGTTTACCACGCTGCACGGTCCTATGTACGTACCGCGAAAAGTCGAGGATGGCGGCAAATACGGTTACAGCGGCTTTAGCTCCCTGGGGATGATGATTCACGATCTATCGGATATCAAAAACCCCAAACTCGTTGGTCGCTTCTATCCCAAAGTCCGACCGGGCGCGATCCCTTTCCACACGATTGATATTGTGCGGCTCGACCGCGGTTTTGTAATTACCAATCCTGAAGCGCTCAATCCGGATTGCAATGAGCCATACCAGCCGCTGTGGATCGTCGATGTGAAAAATCCAGCCAATCCAAAGGCGGTCTCAGAGCTTCCGGTGCCGGTGCCGCCGCCTGACGCGCCTTACCGGAATTTTTGTGATAAGCGCGGCCGTTTCGGCTCGCATAATCCGCCGCATATGAAAGCGCCTGGCGTGCCCCATCCGAATTTCACGGCCTATACTTTTTTTAACGCCGGTTTGCAGGTCTTCGACATCAAAGATCCGGCGAAACCGCGCAACATCGGATATTTCATTCCGCCGCAACCCGGTAGTCTCGACGACTATTTAAGCTACCCGCGTGACACTGACAATGTCTTTGTCGAGTGGGATCGCAAGCTCATTTGGGTCGGCACCGGCACCGGGCTCTATCTCGTCGTCTCGCCATCTCTGGGTAAACCCGTGCTTGAGCCGATGGCGGTTAAACAGTGGTCGCTGCCAGGACTCAATGTGGGCCATGGGTAACAAAGACAAGAGTGCGGCGCCGTATAGTTTTGCGTCGGCCGGAAAGACAATTTAAGGAACGACAAAATTCGTGAGCTACGATGATCACATTGGGAAACCGATTAGCGCGATGAAGTAGGCTGGCACTTTTGTGTCGAAGGTTAGCGGCTCACCGCTGAAGGGATGCGCGAAGGAAATCGATTTGGCATGAAGTGCCAGGCGGTTGCGGACTTTTCGCTCTGGTCCGTACCTCGGGTCGCCGACCACCGGGTGTCCGATGGCCGCGAGATGCACGCGAATCTGATGCTTGCGGCCGGTCAAGAGATCGACTTCCAGTAAACTAAAGTCTTTGGTCTGCTTGAGCACTTTGTAAGCCGTGTGGGCCAGCTTGCCCTTGCGTGCATCGTTAGTCGTGTATACGCCGTGCGCTTGGTTCTCCGCCAGATACGTCGTGATCGTCTCCTCGCGCTTCTCACACCGGCCATGAACGACGGCGAGATATTTTTTCTTCGTGTCTTGCCACTGGCTCTGCAAGCGAAACTTTGCCGCTTCGTTCTTGGCGAAGAGAAGTATCCCTGACGTCTCCCGATCGAGCCGGTGCACGATAAAAATACGATTCCTGGACTTGGCGACACCCTTGCGGACATAATCGGTGAGAATGAAGTACGCCGTGCGCGATTTTTCTCGATCCGTGCTGATGGTCAACAGGCCCGGCGGTTTATCCACCACGATAATATCTCGGTCTTCGTGAATGATCGCGAGTCCCCCCGGCAGAAGTTTAATCTTCGGCCCGTTATGTCTACGCATCGTGAGTGCTCGGTCTGTCGTTGTCAGCCTTCTAACTATTAAGTGAGCCGCTTTAGGATGCGATAAACGCCTGTCGCTCTGTCCTGAGATGACTCCACCAATAAAATTAGAATCGGCTGAAATATCCGCCGGCTATCCGAACTTGTCAACAATCTTCTAGCCGCCAAACAGCATCGGGTTCGGCGGTCCATCTTCCTAGTGTCCCCTCGCTTATTGCGCGCGCAAATTTTCGGAAGGTTCACCGCGGAGGCGTGGAGGGCGCGGAGAGGAGAATTATAAAAACAACTCTGCGTGCTCTGTCTCTGCGGTGAAAGTCTTCTTTTTCTTTGGTTGCGGATTTGCCGCGCTAGGCAGGAGTCGTCAACTTTTCCCAAATTTACATCATCCGCAACTCTCATTTTCTTTTTGCCAGCAAACGATAGAAAAGCGCCGTCGTTACGATCAATGACGCAGCGGCGGTGAGCGCGAGGCCGAGCGACGCGCCAAAAAAAGTTGCGGAAGCGCCCAGGACGATGGAACCGATGGAGCGCATTCCTTGATCGAGATTAAACACGCTCATCACCCGGCCCATCAGATTGCGCGGCGCTTCAATCTGAATGATCACCCGGCTGATGGTACGGAAACTTACCTGGCCTGCGCCTACGAGGGCGAGTAGTAGGACTGAAAGCCAAAAGATCGGCGATGCGCAAAAGAGCATGAGAAAAATTGGCGTCGTCGTGGTCATGATCCATAGCAGCATGGCACGGTTCCAACGTTCGCCCACAGACGCAAGAAAGCTCAGCGACGCGATACCACCCAATCCCGGTGCGGCCATCAATATGCCCAATCCTTCGGGACCTACCTGCAGCACTTCCTTGGCGAAAACCGGGAGAAAACTCTGGTAGGTGACGATAAACACGGCAAAGGTGTAGGCCGCGACTATGCTGCTCAAAATCACCGGCGCGTGCCAAACATAGTGAAAGCCTTCCTTGAACTCGCGCAGGAAGTTTTCTTCCCGCTTTGTCGATGGTTCCTTATTCGTGCGAAGGAACAGCATTCCCACGCCGGAGAGCATCAGGGTTACTGCGAATGCTGCGTAGCAGCCGCCGACGCCGATCCAAATGATCAATAGGCCGCCGAGCGACGGTCCCGCTATCCGAGCAATGTTGAAGCCGACCGTGTAAAGCGAGACGGCGTTCAGGATATCTTCTCGCGGCACTAATTCCGCAAGTATGGACTGGGCAGCCGAAGGATTGATCGCGCGGATTGAACCGGAGAGGATT
>DASPXM010000299.1:0-7058 GCA_035637295.1 Verrucomicrobiia bacterium | reverse complement strand
TGCGAAAACATGTGGGTAACCGCGCCGCCGATGATCGATCCGATGATGCCGAGCACGATTGTCCAGAAAATCGTCATGTGCACGTGCATCACCGATTTCGCGATAACGCCCGCGATCAACCCAACAAGAATGTACCAGATTAAATGAATCATAATTTTCCTCCGTTGTTTGCCCGCAGAAAGTTGCCGAGTATGGCCAGGCGTTTCACAATTGACCAGACTTTTTTCGAAAGAGAAAAAAATTAGCTCACATGGGGGAGCGCTTGCGACCAACACAAGTAAGAAGTAGGAGGTAAGAATTAAGAAGGAAGAAAGCCGAAGGAATCGAAGAGCCTGAATAGAATTCGACGGCGTACCCTCGGGCAAGTAGAGTCGCGCCGCCGTGAAAAATCCACTCCGTTTTTTCGCTGTCGATTCGATTCTCTTGCCGGTCTGTTGTTTTGCCGAAGCGTTCACCATCGAGCAGGTGTTAAAGCGCGCCCTTTCCATCTGGCCTAACGACTGCGGCAATCCGATTCGCCCCTTGAACGGCCAGTGAGCTTTTTTCAAAGATCGCGATCATCTGATCGAAAATTAGGAGGCCCCTGAAGCCAGACGGAACGGAAACGCATTTGGTATTCGAAATGACTCGGAAAAGCGGTTCCGCAGGGAACTGACAAAAGATAATAAGCGAACGGCAACATTCGCCATCCCAATAACTTCTGGCGCTTACATCCAAACGGCCGAGCTGGCGCATCTAACTACGGTATGAGAAAACGAGGGATCATTTGGTTTTGTGCGTCGTCTGCTGTTGTTGTCACTCTTCTCGCCAGTGGGAATGCCGAAAAACCGAACGTTGCGGACGACGGAGCCGTGATCAAAAACGTGACCATCATTTCTTCGGAGCGGTCTGCTCCCCTCGCCCATGCCTCGGTCGTCATGCGCAATGGGCGGATCGCAGAAATCGGGGCTGATCTTGTCGCGGGCCCGCACGCGAAGCAGATCGATGGCCGCGACGGATTTTTGATACCGGGTTTGATCGATTCACATGTGCACGTCGGCAACATGGGCCCACTCGATGATGATGCGATCGAGAAGCACCCCGAATTGCTCGAAGCGTATCGCGCGCAGTTGCCGCGTTCGTACCTGGCATTCGGTTTCACGACTCTGGTCGATCTCGATCTGAAGGAGAAGACGCTCGCGTGGTTTAATGCTTCACCGATCCATCCAAATTTTTGCAGTTGCGGGCGTGGCGTGCGCATCGTCGGCGGCTATATGGCGTTGCAGCCACCGAAAGATGCCGCCGCGGCCGATGCTCTGAATCTTGTTTTTGAACCGGAGCAGGCGAAGAATTGGCCAAAGAATCTCGACTCGAAAGATTACTCGCCGGTCCGCGCGGTTGCGCGAGCACAAGACGCTGGCGCGATTTGTCTAAAGGCTTTCATCGAACCGGGTTTCGGCGGCGCCGCGCATTGGCCGGTTCCGCGACCTGAAACGTTGCTCGCGCTCGGTGACGAAGCCAAACGGCACGGGCTTGTCTTTGTAATTCACGCGAACGCACTCGAAAGCTGGCGTGCCGCATTGAACGCGCACGCCGACGTGATCGCCCACGGGTTGTGGCATTGGCCGGGTGATCAGCTCGACGCGACGACGCCGCCAGAAGTCTACAAGGTGATTAAAGCCGCCGCTGACGCCCGTGTCGGTGTTCAGCCAACCTTGCGATGCACCTATGGTGATTTGTCGATCTTCGATAAGTCGTTGCTCGACGATTCGCGACTCGCGAAAGCGTTACCGCGTTCCGTCGTCGCGTATCTCAAGAGCGATGAAGGAAAAGCCGCGCAACGCGCGATGTCTGATGAGTATCGGCAAGCCGTCGCCAATCTTTTCGGGAACAATGTCGATCCTTCCAAAGCGATGTCAGTTGGCGCGAAGCGCGCGCTTGCGACGCTGCGGATTATGTCGGTGGAAAATGTGAAACTTTTATTCGGCACCGACACGCCCTCCAACCAGGGAATTGGGAATCCACCGGGATTGAATGGAATGCTTGAACTGCGGCACTGGGCGCAGGCGGGCATTCCACTTTCGCGGATCCTGCGCGCCGCGACGGCCGATAACGCGCTGGCGTTTGGAATGTCGGATCGCGGCACGATCGAAGTTGGAAAACGCGCCGACCTTTTGCTTTTGCGGAAAGATCCGCTCAAAACGATCGCCGCTTATGATTCAATCGAGACAATTTTCTTAAACGGGAATGCACTTCCGCGTGCGTCCCTGTTGCCGAAGAATTGAGCGAGAGCCTGGAGCAAAAAGTAAGACGTAAGAAGGATTAAGGATGAAACGGCCGCGGCTACACGCTGCTGATTTCCTGGTTTCATGGTTTGTTTATTTTGCTAGAGTCGCGCGGCCGTGAAAACTTCACTCCGTTGTGCCGCTGTCGTTTCGGTTCTTTTGGCAGTCTGTTGTTTTGCCGAAGCGTTCACCATCGAGCAGGTGTTAAGCGCGCCCTTTCCACTCGGCCTAACGACTGCGGCGCATGCGCCGCGCGTGGCCTGGATCTTCGACAACAAAGGCGAACGCAACATCTGGATCGCGGATGCGCCCGATTTCGTGCCGCGGCAGGTGACACGTTATACGGCCGATGAAGGTCAGCAGATCGCGAGCGTGCGGCTGTCGCCAGACGGGAAAACGATCGTCTACGCGCGCGGCACGGAGTTGAACAAGGAGGGGACGTCGGCAAATCCGCAAAGCCTGGCGAAAATGCCAAAACAACAGGCGTGGGCGGTCAACGTTCGCGGCGGTGAGCCGCGCTTGCTCGGTGACATTGGTTGCAGCGAAGAGGGCTGCGAAGATCTTCAGATTTCGCCCGACTCGAAAACGGTGGTCTGGCCGGCGAAGAAACACATTTGGATCGCCTCGCTCGATGGCAAAAAGAAAGCGGAGCAGCTCGATGAGTTGCTCGGCGAGAGCGATATGCCGCGATGGTCGCCGGATGGAAAACGGATCGCGTTTCGGTCGAATCGTAAGGACCACTCGTTTATCGCCGTCCTAGAGCTGGCGACGAAAAAGATCACGTATCTGGCGCCTGGCACGAGCCGTGATGCCGGCCCACAATGGTCGCCGGATAGCAAACGGGTGGTGTTCATTCGCCAGCCGGGCGCGGAGTTTAAGCGGCCGCTAATTCCAGAGTTCCCGCGGCCGTGGTCGCTCTGGATCGCAGATGCGCAAACTGGTGGAAGTCGTGAGCTGTTTCGCAGCGGCACGGCCAAGGAGGATTCGCTGCCCCTCTTCGCCTTCGAGTCGCTCAAATTCACCGACAACGGCCGGATCATCTTCGCTTCGGAGAAAGACGGACGAAATCATCTCTACTCGATTGGTGCCGATGGAGGTCCGGAGCAGTTGCTCACCCAAGGCGATTTCGATGTGGAGGAGGTCACGCTGAGCGGCGATCGGCGGACCATCCTCTACACGTCGAATCAAAACGATGTCGATCGTCGCCACATTTGGCGAGTGAGCGCGACCGGCGGCGATCCGCAGGCCCTAACGAGTGGCGAAACGATCGAATGGAACCCGGTCGAAACGAGCGACGGCAAGAACGTCCTCTGCCTCGGCTCAACCGCGACATCGCCATCGATGCCTTATCGCGTCACGCCGAGCGGCCGCGAATTGATCGCGAAGAACGCAGTCCCGCCGGACTTTTCGGAGGCGCAGCTCGTCGTACCCAAGCAGGTCGTGTTCAAAAGCGAGGACGGGCTCGACATTCACGGCCAGCTCTTTGTTCCGAAAAACCAGACGGAGCGCGGACCGGCGCTGATTTTCACGCACGGCGGTCCAATCCGGCAAATGCTGCTCGGATGGCATTACCTGCAGTATTACTACAACGCCTACGGGATGAATCAGTATCTCGCGAGCAAAGGCTACACCGTGCTTTCGGTGAACTACCGGCTCGGCATCATGTACGGCCGCGCATTTCGCGAGCCGCCGAACTCCGTCTGGCGCGGCGCTTCGGAATACAAAGATGTCGTGGCGGGCGCGAAGTTCTTGCAGACTCTGGGGAATGTCGATCCGCACCGGATCGGATTATGGGGCGGCTCCTACGGCGGAACCCTCACCGCGATGGGTCTCGCGCGGAACTCTGATATTTTCAAAGCGGGAGTCGATTTCCACGGTGTGCACGATTGGGCGACGTTTCTGCCAATGTGGGCCGAGAACGTGGACGCAGCGCCGGACGTGAAGGAAGCGCGCGACCTCGCGTTCAAGTCATCGGCAGTGTCGAGCGTCGCAGCATGGCGCTCGCCGGTGCTGTTCGTTCACGGCGATGACGACCGGAATGTGCCGTTCCAACAAACGACGGATCTTGTCGAAAAGCTACACGCGCAGAACGTCGATCTTGAAGAACTTGTGTTTCCCGACGAAATCCACGATCTCCTCCGCCGCGGAAGTTGGATTCGCGCTTACAAAGCAACTGCGCAGTTTTTCGACCGGAAGCTTGGTGAGGCGAAGTAAGAAGTGAGAAGTAAGAAGTTCATAAGCGGCTGCTGAGTTCGCGGTTTCCTGATTCACCTGTTTTTGCTAAACAAACGATATGGAGCTCACTGGTGGATGCGTTTGCGGCGGGACACGATATGCGTTGAAGAGTCGGCCTTTTGCTCTGATCGATTGTCATTGCATTGATTGCCGCCGAAGCGCGGGTGCGCCGTACGTCACCTGGGGATCGGTGCCACGCGACGATCTTGTCATTACGAAAGGTGAGCCGCGCAAAATCGCGCATGCGAATCGGATTCGCTGTTTTGCTTCATGTTGCGGTACGCACTTGTTTTTCGAGGACACCAAAGATTCAGAAATGATCGACGTAACGATCGCGTCGCTTGACGATCCGGCACCGTTTGCACCGCAGAAAGCGATCTGGCTCGAAGATAAATTGCCCTGGGTTACGCTTGACGAATCGCTCCCGTCCTTCCCGAAAACTCCGAAGACTTCCGGCACATGACAAATCGTTCGAGTTTCATTCTCCCGTCCTTATTTGGACGCACGGAGATACGCGCAAAGCTTGTCGTACAAAGCGAGCTGAATACGACGATCTTCCTCGTTAATCTCATGCACCTTAAGTTGGTCGGGGGACATCTGGCTAAGGGCATCGCGCAGGGCTTCAACACGATGCAGCAACTCCTCGCGGCTACCCTGAATTAGATATCCAGGGGGGATGCTGCTTGCGAAGGAGTTTGTAAACACGACAACCTTATTGCCAGGTCGTAATTGATACTGTGGACCGCCCGCTAACATTGGAGTTTTATCGTCAAAGCTCGAATACTCGAGAGTAGCCTCGCGAGGGTTTGTGCCGGGAGTACGCATCACCGTTAACACGTCAATAAGTGCCCGGGCTTTAATGTCGAACTTCGTTCGTGTGAGGAGATCCACTCTTTTAACAGAGCCAACATAGACGACAGTCGCCTTTCTCCGGACAGCTTCTATAAAGCTGCGCATATTGGCGGCTGTCACCTGGCTCGTATCAGTCGATAGGAGCAAGAATACTGAGACTATTGCGTGTGCAGCGAAACTCTTTCTCCGCATGTTGCTTCAAGGTTAATTACCAGTCGTTGAAAACCGCATCGCTCAACTTAATGAGCTTTTAATTGAATGGACGCCGTGCGACGAGCGAAAAATCGTCTCTGAGGTCAAACGCGGACGGCCGGGACCATCATCGCAGCAATGGTCCGTGTTCATTTGTGTCGATTCGTGGCTAAAGTGCACTTTTGATTCAGAATGTCCTTTGATCTTCAACCAAATCTGAAGGGCGAACTGATCGAGCTTCGCCCGCTGACGCCTGAAGATTGGGACGATCTTTTTGCTGTCGCGTCTGATCCACTCATCTGGGAACAACATCCGGAGAGCGATCGTTACAAGGAAGAGGTGTTTAGGGCCTTCTTCAAGGGCGCTCTGGAATCAGGGGGCGCATTTGTAATAATCGACAAACAGAATCAGAAAATCATCGGATCGACGCGATTTCATGGTTATGACCCGGCGAAATCAGAGATCGAAATTGGATGGACATTTGTTGCACGGAAATATTGGGGCGGACGGTACAACGCGGAAATGAAACAATTAATGCTGGATCACGCGTTCAAGTTTGTTGAGAACGTCGTGTTTTACGTCGGCGAAAATAATGTTCGTTCTCAGAAGGCCACGGAAAAAATTGGTGGAATCAAAAGCGGTATGGTGGAGAAGGTTTACGGCAACCGTCCGCCATCTCTCAACGTGAGATATATAATCAAGAAGTCTTAACCACGAATGGACCCGCCTTTGCAAGGCTGCGGCGCGGCAGGCAGGAATAGATACGAATTTTCGAGAGGTTCTGGAATCGGCGGTCGCAGGCCGCCGCTACAGGACAACCATTCGTGTTTATTAGTGTGAATTCGTGGCTAAAATTTTTAGTTGACGGATCGGGCAGGTCTCTTAGATTGTGAATTCCGCGAAAGCGGGCCAGCCACATGCGTGGGGTTGGTGTTCTTCTCCTGGCTTGAGACAAGCCGATCTTGGTCGGATTAATGACGAGGATCGAGTATTGCCTTGTACCGGAGAGAATTGTCGATCTTTGACAGTTTGGTTGTGAGTTTTGTTTCGGACGAAATTCGCAATGCGAGATAGTCAGCAAACATTGAATTGTGCGTTATCTGTCGATCTTTTTTTGAAATTAAAGATTCAGATCGGACAAACGCTGTTTCGGATGAGGTTGCGGCCAATACGGCTGCCACCACAGAAGAAGCAGGAATGAAAGTCAGATCGGTTCCACTCACGTGGAACTTCAAACTTCCCCGAAGAAATTCGGGGGTCGTTTTTAACGGAGAGTTTGATTCTGGCTCAGAACGAACGCTGGCGGCGTGGATAAGACATGCAAGTCGAGCGAGATTTTTTCCTGTAGCAATACAGGGAAACGTCTAGCGGCGAACGGGTGCTTAACACGTGGGCAATCTGCCGAGAAGTGGGGGATAGCTCGCCGAAAGGCGAATTAATACCGCATGTGATCAGAGTGGACATCCATTCAAAATCAAAGTCGGGGCAACCTGACGCTTCTTGAGGAGCCCGCGG
>DASPXM010000298.1:0-2469 GCA_035637295.1 Verrucomicrobiia bacterium | reverse complement strand
CGTCGCCGTAATACTTGCCGTTGGCTTCGAGCCACAGGCTTCCTAACCTATCCGGCGTGAGCCGATTTTCTTTTCTTGCCGAAAAAGCTAACTCCTCAAAACGGGTGAGCACGTTCTGTCGAAAAACAGTGGCGAAAATGTCTTCGATCTTGCCGGCGAGAAGAGCGACTTGAACCTGGCGATCGGTTTGGCGGGCGAGCAGATGATCGAAGACGAGCATCTCAGCAAAGACCGAGGCGGTTTCGGCGGTGGTGACCGGCGTGTCGTAGTTGAAATAGCTTTGCTTGCGACTCAAACAACCGTGCAGTCCGTGGCCTAACTCGTGGGCGACGGTCATGACGTCTCTTAAGTTATCGGCGTAGTTGCAAAGGATGTACGGATGCAGCTGAGGTGAAGGCGAAGCGCAGAAAGCGCCACCGCGTTTGCTTTTGCGAATCTCCGCGTCGATCCAATTCTTGGCGAAAAATTCCGCTGCGAGTTGCCTAAATCTTGGATCAAAGGCTTCGAAAGCATCAAGGATCGCTTGTTGGGCCTGAGAGTAGGGAAACGGCCTAACTTCCTTGCCGACCGGCGCGTACTGATCGTAAAGCGCGAGGCGCGGTAGGTCGAGCAATTTGGCTTTGAGACGAAAGTAGTCATGGGCCAAGCCGTAATTTGACTCCGTCACGGTCATCATGGTGTTGACCGCTGCGCCGTCTATTTCATTGAAAAGGTGACGCTGTGCCATCGGGTTTGGATAGGCACGGAGGCGATCCATGGTCAAATGATCTTGAATCAGTGTGTCGTAGGTGAACGTCAGCACCTGGCCATGCTGCGAAAGTCCTTGGTAGAGAGTTTCCAGCACGCGCTGGCGAAGCGAGCGGTCGGGTTCGTGGAGCAGCGAAAGGATCTGGCTCAAATTGTGATCTTCGGACCCGCCGTCCTTCTCGAGGGTGAACGTCAACGACGAGGTGATTTCAGAAAACAGCCGGCCGAAAGCGTTCCGGCCGGTGTTGTTTTTTTCGTTAATGACTTTTTCTTCCGGCTCGGAGAGCGTATGCGGTCGATAGCGACGCAGGTTTGAAAGATAGTGTTTGTATGTCTTGAGCCGCGGATCGCCGATGAGTCGGTTGGCTGCTTCCTCGTCGCACTTTAGCCATTGCAGCTCGAAAAAGAGCAATTGGTTTCTTATCTCTGTCGATCGTTGCTCGACGCGCTGCTCCAAGTCCTGATACTCTGGCTTTGCTGTGTCGGCGGCGTACAGGAGACCCGAGTAACTTCCAGCGCGACCGAGAGCTTCGTAAATCGCTTCCAGTTCGTCCAGCGCTCGAAGGAGAATATCGGCCGTGAGAGCATTCGGCTGTTCCATCTGCCGCCGAAAGCGCTTTGCAAAGGCTGCGGCGCGCGCATGACAGGTTTTTAGCGTCAGCTCGATCTGCGGGTCGTTATGTGCGGCAAAGAGATCGCTCAAATTCCATTTGATGCCTTCGGCGCTATTAGAGGTCATAGAGAGCTTGTTCCTTTCCCGTTCGCCGATTCGACCCGGTCGAGGCTCGGCAGATATCATGGCATCGGTTCATTTGCCTGGAATCGCTCCATGGCGACGCGCCAATTGGGGGGCACTGCCGAGCCGATGATTTTCCAGCGCAGAAAATGAGTGCCGCCCATGGAACGGCGCAGGATCATCATGGCTTCTCGGTGAGGATCTTTGTGGACGAAACTCATCAATGAAACTTCGTCTTCCCAGACCGAAATGGTCCAAAACCTTTTGGCAACCACGTGAGCCATTAAAGAATAACCAAGGAGGCCGCGCGCTGATTTCAGTTGGGTCTGAATACGCCTGGTGTAGTACAAAAATTGTGGCAGCGCCCAATAACTTCTAAGCGGTAGGTAGGAGAGAATCGCGACGTATTCTTTCTCCGGATTCGGCTCAACGAAAGATGTCCAAGTTGTTTCAGCCATCGGGATTTCGTGGCAAGGCGACGGTTGAACTGCAGTCGAATGAAAGATATAGCACAAAAGCATTAAGCCGTAAGAGAGGAACCTCATCGTGACGGATTTATCAGAGCTCAAGATGAAACTCGCCATGTCATCGCGGATGCTATTTAACGCTGGTTTGGTCGACTACAGCGGCCATATCAGCGCGCGAATTCCCGGATCGGATCATCTTCTGATCCTGCCGCATCCTATAAGTCGCGCGACCGTGAAGTCCGAAGATATGGTAGTCAGCGACTTTGAGGGCAAGTTAGTCGACGGCAAGTACCAGGCCCCATCAGAAGTTTTTATGCATGCACGCGCGTACAAATCGCGCGACGACATTCAAAGCGTCGCTCATTTGCACAATCACATGGTCGCCACGCTCACGATGGTGGACAAGCCGTTTTTCCCGGCCTCATCTAACCCCGGCGCTTTTTTCGGTCCGGGCCCCTTGCCCGTTTATAAGGATCCGGCGCTGATTCATACCATTGAGCAGGGCGACGCGGTCGCTCA
>DASPXM010000297.1:0-4253 GCA_035637295.1 Verrucomicrobiia bacterium | reverse complement strand
TCCGGAACGGATCAATAGATTGATTCTCGCGTCCAGTGGCGCTTCGTTTCCCGGGCCGGCCGGTCTGCCGCTCACGATGTGTAAAGAGATGATCGAGTGGGGATATAAGAAATATGTAAGAGAACACACGATTCAAGTGGGGTTTACCGATGAATTTGTAAAAACTCACCCCGATCGGCTGGAAGCTTTCTTCCGCATCCGTCTAGCAAATCTTTGTCCGGTGGAATCTTATCTGCGTCATGTGCTCGCTCGGCAGGCACATGATACCAGCGGAAGGCTCAAAGACATCCGGGCACAGACTCTGATCATCGTCGGAGAAAAAGAAGGCGATCCGAAAGTCGTGATGAGCCATCGCATGTCTTCGGACATCTTGGCCAAGGGAATCCCGGACGCGAAACTCGTGGTACTGCCGAATCAGAACCACAATTATTTTGCCAGCGATCCCGAGACGGCGCACAAAGTCGTTCGCGAGTTCTTGATGGAATGAACAGCCGCAGCAAAATGCGGGTAGCGAGAATTGAGACGAAAGGGCAAAAATTCCGGTCGGTCGCCCTTGAGCGTTACCGGTTGCTAAATATGCGCGAAGGCCCGCACCCAGTTCTTCGGCACTGCAGTATGTCCCTCGCCGCTTTCGTCCTCAGCGAGAAATACATCTCCCGGTCCGAAAGTCCTCTTCGTGCCGTCGCCGATAGCGATCTCGACAGTGCCGGACAGGGTAATGCACCATTGTCTTCGCGGCGCGGGATGCCAACCGTGCAGATCATCACGATTCATATCGTTCTTGAATACCAACGCCTTGACGGGAAGGCTTCTTAGAAAATGCTTCGATCCCTCGCTCTGGTCTAAATCTTCAAAATGAGATTTGCCATCCTCACCGGTATAGATTCTACAAAATTGCATCTGACCTCCCAAAGTGAACCTTCCTATTCGCTTAGCAGTATTCGAGTAATTTTTTCAAGCCATATGGGAATTGAGACGCGAGAGTTTACCTCCGGAAACTCCTAAAGAGCGTTTGTCGTTGCTGGTTCGAGTATGCAGACATAGGATCTGCCCCACAAGCAGCGTAGTTAAAAACAAAGGGACCACTACCGGGGTTGTGGCTCAGTTAGAGTGCGCTACCAACCTTTGGGTCGAGAAAGATTCCTCGCTTCCGCTCGGAATGACAACAAACTAATTTGATCTGTCATCTCCAACAAAGTGAGAGATCTTGAACTAACTGAACCAGTACGCTACCGGCCTTCCGTTGACAGTCTTTCTATCCTGGGTTAGCAATGGACCACGTTTTCTTTTTCTGGAGGCGACATGCCGGATGCTAACTCAGCTGCGTCAACGACGAACACTTCGTGGCAACAGACCTGGGGTAACCCGGAGTTCATTGAGCGATGGGCGAATAAGAGCGGGTGGCAAGAGCCGGTCCGCGAAGTCCAAACGGCAATGGTCTTGCGGATGATTCCTCATCCGATCGATGCGCCGATCAAGATTCTGGACGTCGGCGCCGGCTACGGCGCGCTTGCCGCAGCTGTTCTTAAGGAGCGGCCCAATGCGAGCGCGATTTGTTTGGATGCTTCTGAGGCGATGCTGAAGCTCGGCAATGAGCGTAACCAAGACGTCAAGGATCGAATTAGCTTTATTCAAGGATCACTTGAAGCACCAGATTGGCTCAAATCGGTGGAGGGAACCTTCGATGCCGTGATCTCGGCGCGGGCGCTGCACCATTTCACGGAGAAGCAGCGACGGCGTTTTATCTTCAAGGAAGTTTTTGATCGGGTTCGATCGGGCGGCTGTTTTATCAACGCTGACAATGTCCGCGCGATAACGAAGTCGTTAGGCGAGCGTTATCGTCGAGCACGCGATGAATACCTCGATCACTTTGTGCGGCAATCGACCGGCGGCCAGGCGACCTTGTCGGAAGTCCGCGCGGCGTCCCCGAGCACGTATCACGGCCCGCACAACAACGGCTATCTCGAAGAAGAACTCGCGTGGCTCAAGGAGGCCGGATTCGAGGATGTGGATTGCTTCTGGAAGTTTACGACGATGGTGGTGTACGGCGGGTTTAAGTCTTAGAGTCCTTTCAAAACATTCTAGAGGTTCAAATCGTTCAAACGGTTTCGCCGCAGTGTCATTTGGTTATTCCATGTTTTTTATAGCCTTGAATCGCAGCCGCATGTGATCGGCGAACCAACTGCCGTCTGATTTCCGCAGGGTCGGTTCTACGCTGGTTCGCACTTCTCTTAGAAAATTTTCGCGGTCAGATTCTCGCAAGGAATTGGTAAACGGTTGGGCGAACATATCCAGCCAGTCAAGAATATCGCCCGGCAATTGTGTTGGGCGCGGAATCAGCTCGATGTATTCAACCGTGAAAGCGAATTTTTTCAATAGGGCAGAATATTCTTGAGCCGACGGATAGTACCAAGGATCGACGCTCCACGGATCTATTCCGCGCGGACGCAAGCCAGCGTGAAGCGCGGCGCGGATAGTTTCGACGTTTCCCTTGCCGCCGAGCTCGCCGACGAATCGCCCGCCCGGCTTTAAACAATTTGCCACCCCTTCCGTGACTAACTCTGAACGCTTCATCCAATGCAGCGCGGCATTGGAAAAGACCGCGTCGAATGGTTTTCTGAACGCGAGTCGCTGGCCGTCCATCAAGAGGACATTCAAGCTGCGTTTTCGCGACGCTCGAAGTTGCGCCAGGCTGGCATCGAGGCCAATTACGATGCTGCCTGCTGCCGTGATTTTTTCGGTCAATGCGCCGTCGCCGCAGCCGAGATCCAAGATAAGCTCATGCGGCTTAGGCTCAAGGAGCTGCAAGAGCGGTTCCCCGAGATCAGCAACATAGCGCGCGTTTCTCGAGTAGCTGTCGGGATTCCATGAGGTAATTTGGCCCATCGAAGATACGATAGCATTTCCCGTTCGGCTTGAAAAAGCCGAAATTCCCCGTAGTCTTATGTACTTTATGACAACTCGAGATACGGATTTATCTTCGCTGCGTATCGACCGGTCATCTTCTGCCGGACGCTCACCACGAGATTTGCGCAAAATTAGAAAAATCATAGTTTGGGCGATCGTCGCAGTCGTTATTTTGGCAAGCATAGTTCTATTCAAGAATTGGTTTAATCCTGGTGTCGAAGTTCAGCTGGCTACTGCCTCGTTAACTTCGCCGTCCCAAGCCAATGCCGTCTTGACCGCTAGCGGCTATGTGGTCGCACGGCGCAAAGCCGCGGTGGCCTCCAAAGGAACGGGCACGCTAGTTTATTTGGCCGTGGAAGAGGGTGACCGGGTCAAGAAAGGACAGGTGATCGCTCGGTTGGACGATTCGGATGTCATGGCTAGCTTGCAACGCGCGCGGGAAAATTTCCGTGTCGCCGAAGCGGACCTCTACGACGCGAAGAAGAACACGGAGCGCATGCGCATCTTGCTCAGGCAAGGGATGATAGCGCAAGCGGAATACGATGTATCCGAAGCACGTTACAAACGGGTTGTCGCTACCATCGATGCCGCCAAATTCGCCGTCAGAGAAGCCCAAGTTGCTGTAGACAATACCAGAATCGTCGCGCCTTTCGACGGCACGGTATTGAAAAAGAACGCCGATGTCGGCGAGATCGTTGCGCCACTAGCCGGCGCCGCAAGCTCGAAAGCGGCAGTCGTGACCATCGCCGACATGTCGTCGCTGGAAGTCGACGCCGATGTTTCCGAAGCAAACATCACACGCGTCGCATCGCAGCAGAACTGTGAGATAGCTTTGGATGCCTATCCACAACAGCGCTATCCCGGCTACGTCAGCAATATCGTGCCCACGGCGGATCGTGCCAAGGCAACGGTCATGGTGAAAATCAAGTTCAAGCAGTACGACCAGCGCGTGCTGCCGGAGATGGGCGCAAAGATTACTTTTCTCGCGCCAGGGTCCAGCACTGATGGGACTAACGTCAAGCCGGTTTTGACCGTTCCGGTGGCGGCGGTGGCAACGCGGGACAGTCGCCAGGTAGTATTTCAAATGAAAGATGAGCGTGCTGTCGAGATACCCGTTACAACCGGCAAAAAGCTTGCAAGCCTGATCGAGATTACCGGCGGCCTGAAGGAAGGCGATAAGGTCATCAGCAAGGCGGATGATCAGATCAAAGCCGGCGCCAAGGTCTTCGTCAAAGCAAAGTAACAAGCGCCTCGTCCATGGAAGCATCTTTCATCCAAGTGCAGGAGCTGTTCAAATCTTATCATCGAGACCGGCTGGAGATTCCGGTGTTGCGCAACATCAATCT
>DASPXM010000296.1:0-16855 GCA_035637295.1 Verrucomicrobiia bacterium | reverse complement strand
AGGACTTTCTCGGGGGTGATCGGTAAATCGACAAAATGACAACCAACCGCCCGGCTAATTGCGTTACCAATCGCCGGTCGCGCCGGCGGTATGGCGGTTTCGCCTACGCCATGAACATCGGTTACGCCGTGCGGCTCGAGCATATGGACGGTCAGCTGCGCCGGCACATCTTGAAAAGAGGGGATCATATAGTCCGAAAGGTTCGGATTGGTGATGCTCCCATTGGTGTCCTGAATTACTTCCTCGAATAGCACTTGTCCGAGGCCGAAGGTGGTCGCCCCCTCGATCTGCAACTCGCAAAGGCGCGGGTTGATTATTTTACCGGCGTAAAGTTCAGCATGGATGCGCGGCACGGTGACTTGTCCGGTCTCGGTATCGACTTCCACCTCACAGACGACCACTGCGGGATGCCACTCCGCCGAGCCGTAACCCTGGCCGGTCTCAAAGTCCATGACCACCGGGCTGCCGTCCGGACCCGATCCGGAAACAAACACGCCGTGGCCCAAAAGATTGTTCGCCTTGCTCATGCGAATCGCATCAACGTAGGAGAGCGATTTGCCGGCGACGCCGCGGACCATGATCTCGCCGTCTTGCAACACCAGATCTTCCTGGTTCGCTTCGAGATGAGCGGCCGCGATGTCGCGCAGTTGATTCTTGACGTCCTCGATCGCTTGCCGAATCGCCGTGCCCATGCAAAATGTCGCGCGGCTTGCCGCAGTCATTAAATCGAAGGGAGTGAAGGCCGTGTCGGGTTCGGAAATGCGCACCCGTTCCACCGGTAGGCCAATCTCACTGGCGGCGATCTGCGCCAGGGCGGTTTTTAAACCCTGACCCATCTCGACGGAGCTGGTGAGAACATTCAAACTGCCGTCCGCGTTCAGCTTCACTGTCGAAGTCGATGTCGTCGGCGTGGCCATGCCTTTGACGATGACGCCGATGCCTTTGGCGCGGATCTTGTTGTCTTGACGCACCACCAGCGGACCCTTGTGCCATGCGATTTTTTCAACCGCCGAGGCGATCAGTTCGTTGTAGTGCATTTCCGGCATCGGCTCACCGGTGGTAAAAGAGTCGCCCTTTTGCAGAACATTTTTGAGCCGTAACGCAACCGGATCGAGCGCCAGCGCATCAGCGATGATATCCATCTGCGTCTCATGGGCCCACGCCACCTGGGTAATTCCATAGCCTCGGAATGCCGCGGACGGCGCGGTGTTGGTGTAGACGCCGTATGAGTCCATATAGAGATGCGGCACGCGGTAGGGCCCGGTCGCGGCGTAGCCGCGGGTAATCAAATTGGGCGACGTGTCGCCGTAAGCGCCCGAGTTGTAATAGCAGAGCGCTTCCACCGCCATCAAAGTGCCGTCCCGTTTGACGCCGGTTTTAAGCTTGATCTTGCACTCGTGCTGCACGCCGAGCAAAAAACACTCGGCGCGTCGCGCTGTGATCCGCACCGGCCGCCCGGTTTTCTTCGCCAGGATCACCGCGGCTGGTTCCAGTTTGGAGTTGAGCTTGCCGCCGAAGCCGCCGCCGAGGGTAAACACGATCACGCGCACGTCGGCGATCGGCACTTTGAAAATGCTCGCCAGTTGGCGCTGGATGACATGCGGATTCTGATTGCAGGTCCACACCGTGATGCGCCCGTCGGTTACCTGGGCGACGACGACGTGGGGTTCGAGCGCGACGTGATTGACCGCAGGCGAACGATACGTGTTTTCGAAAATTTGATCGGATTGGCGAAAACCTTGGTCGAGATCGCCTTTGCGTTGCTTGAACAAGTGGACGATATTCGTCCCTTCCAGAGAACGCGCAGTGACATCGGGGCGCCCGGGAATTACCCGACGCAGCCCAGGGTAGAGCAACGGCGCTCCAGGCTTCAGCGCTTCTTCGGCATCGAACACTGCCGGCAATTCCTCGTATTCGACGTCGATAAGTTCCAGCGCCTCCGCTGCCGTGTCGGTGTCTACCGCGGCTACGGCCGCCACCGGCTCGCCGACAAAGCGGACTCGATCCAATGCCACCGGCGTCTGGTCTTGAAGAATCAGACCGAAATAAGGATCGATGTGGTCACCGACCAGATCATCACGCGTCAGCACAGCGCTGACGCCGGGCAATTTTGCCGCCCGCGAAGCGTCGACTTTGACAACGCGCGCGTGCGCGTGGGGACTACGCAGCATGCAGGCATGGAGCATGCGCGGCAATTCGAAATTCAAAGTGTAATCGATGCTGCCGCTCACGCGCAGCCGTGAATCCACCATGCTGATGGCTTGTCCAACCGCCATGTGTTTACCTCGTCGATCTATTATGCGCTGAAAAACGACGCAACCGGTTTGTAGCGTATTACATCCTCTCCCAGTGGGAGAGGACAGAGGTGAGGGTGATTCTGCGTTCCGATGCCCTCACCCTTCCCTCTCCCAGAGCCTCCCAGAGGGCGAGGGTTAAAATCAAATCCCTTGAGGCTGCAGCCCCGATTTAAGGCACGCGGCAAAATTAATCGTTTCTCTTCTTACTTCAGTATCCAACCCCACTTTTCATGGATTTTTCGCGTCCGCTCGGGAGTGCTGATGATATCGCCAGCCAGCGGATGGTGCTTCCATGTGAACGGAGTGGTGGCATCGATGATCATGCGTGAGTTGGCATTGAGCTCGCGCTTATCAGGAGCAATGGCCATATCGATGCGGCTGCCTTTGGTGTCCTTGATGATCTCGACGCCGCGTTCGGGATCACAGCGAGCGACAATTGCCCAGACCACGTCTTGAATACTGGTCACATCGACGTGGTCGTCCACGACCACGGTCAATCGATTCATGTCGATCCCGCCGCCGCACTGTGAGGCGATCAACCCGGCTTGTTTCGCATGGCCGAGATATTGAGTCTTGAGCGCCACGACGGTCATCAAGCGATTGCCGCCCTCGGGTGGGCACCAGACGCCGCACACTCCGGGTACGCCGGCCTTTTCCAATTGGTCCCAGATCATCCCGGAACGGAGATAGACCAGAAACCGATTATCCTCATGCGGCGGCTTGCCCTGCGGACAGCCCAGAATGATCGGATCGTCACGATGGTAGATCCGATCAATGCGCACGACGCGCTCTTTTTGGTAGCCGTCCTGATAGTAGCCCATCCATTCGCCGTAGGGGCCTTCTTTAGTAAATTGGTCCGTCGTAATGAAACCCTCGAGAGCGATCTCCGCTTGGGCCGGAATCGGCAGGCCGGTGATCTCGCCCTGGATGACTTCGATGGGCTCGCCGCGCACGCCGCCTGCCCAATCGAGCTCGCTCTGGCCAAAGATCGGTCCCTCGGCGCACGCAGCTAAAAACAGCAGAGGATCGGTGCCGACGACGGTGACCAAGGGGCAGGGCTGTCCGCGCTGCATATATTTTTCCTTGATGATGCCGCCATGGTGCGGCGGCGCGGCGCGGATGCCGATACCGTTCTTGTCGAATACTTGATTGCGATAGGTGCCGACGTTGATGCTGCCGGTGTCGGGATCGCGCATGATATTGAAACTCGCCGTGCCGATGTAGCGACCGCCATCGCCTGGGTGCCAGATCGGTGCGGGGAAGCGAGTCAAGTCTACCTCGCCATCGCGCAGAATATTTTCCTGAACTGCTCCGCGTTTAACGTCCACCGGCGGTATCGGCGCAAAGCCTTTCAAACGTTCGCGCCAGAATTGTAATAGCCGATCATGAGAGGCTTCGGCGGGATCCAATCCCAAGGTCACGGCTTGCCGCTTGATCGACCCCATGCTGTTGACCAGGACGCGGTAACCGGGCGCGAAATTTGAAATCTCATCGAACAGCACACAGGGACTGCCCTCGGTATGATCGAGCATTTCGGTGATGGCGCCGATATCTTCTTCGGAGGTGGCGCCTGTGACTCGTTTCAGTTCACCGAGTGCGTCCACCCGCGCGAGCCATTCGCGTAAGTCACGCCACTTAGTCTCAGCGGCTTGGGCCGGCAGCGGCTTAGCCATCTATTTGCCTCCTCTAATATACGCCAGGTCTCCCTCGGCTAGTAGCCGCACGTAATCGCCGGGGTTCATGCGGGCTTTAACGTCCGGCGGGACGCGAGTTGCAATGGGGAAATTGCCCGCCGACAAGGGTCTGGTGCAATCAAAAATCAGCTTGGTCTCGAGCGTGCCCTTGTCGTCGCGGCGGTAGCCATAGGTGGGCGGATTCAATCGGCTGCCAATGGAATTATTGATAACCACGAGATCCTTGTCGGCTTGGAATCGCGTCGCCAAGGCCCACAGCACATCCGCTTCATTGGTGACGTCTATGTCATCGTCGACGATAAATACATGCTTGGTCGCCGGGCTGTAGGCCATGACGTTGAAGGCCGCAAGATGGGGCTCGCCGTCGGCGACTTTCTTCATTGAGATGTACGCGTGATTGCGCGCCACGCCGGAAATCGGCAGGTAAAGATTTTTCACGTTGGGGCAGACGTCGCGCGCGCGATTGAGCAAAAAACCCATGCGTGCCAATCCGCCGATCGCCGAGTGCTCGCTGCTGGCGTTGAACACATCGACGTAAATCGGATCGCGCCGCATGGTGATCGCCGTCACTTTGATCACCGGATACGGCCCGACGCCGGTGTAGTAACGGGGATATTCTCCGAACGGTCCTTCCTCGCGCTTGTTTTCGGGGCTTGGATCGAGCACGCCTTCGATAACGATCTCCGCATGCGCGGGCACGTCGAGGTCAACGGTCTCGCCCGGCACAACTTCGAGAGGCTGTTGCAGGAGTCCGCCGGCGACCTCCAATTCACCGCCCATCCCGGGAGGATTCGTTGTCCCTGCGAGCAGCAGGCAGGGATGATGTCCGATCGCCATCGCCACCTGCATTGGCTGCTTGCGTTCGCGATGTTCAACGAGGATATAGTTGCCGCCCTGAAATGCGCCGGTCATGAAACCGACTTCGTGCGGACCGTGTAGCATCGAGCGATAGATACCGGCATTTTGCACGCCGGTTTTCGGATCGCGTAAAATGAAAACCGCCGAGGTGATGTATTTACCGGAGTCGAGCTCCTGGTGGCGCAGTATCGGCAGCTTCGTTACGTCCGCGTCAGCGCCTTTCCATACGACTTCTTTGACCGGCGCCTGCGAGCGATCTACCCTTTTGGTGGGAATGGGTGAATTCTCGCGACGGCCAAATTCTTCGACCATGCTTTGAAGGTTGGAGTCGATGGCGAGAGCGAGTCGTTCGTAAGTTCCTTGGAGATTGATCAGCAGCGGGATCGACGAGCCCTTGATCTTGCGAAAGAGCACGGCGGGATAGTTCGGATAGCGCCCATCCGTGCGCATTTGATCGACGATCGCCGTTGCCTCGAAGACCGGGTCGATTTCTTTGTCGACGACCATCAATTGCTTCGGATCGTATTCGATCAGTTTTTGCAGGTAACCACGCAGATCTTTTGCGACCAGGGCCTTATCGATGTGAATTTCCTTCTGCGCCGCTATCTCTGTCAATGCCGGCTGTCGTGCCATTTCAGTGTCTCCCTTCGCTTCTGCTGAAGCAAAAATTCACAGTCGCATGGTTTTTCCTCTAATGTTGAATAATCCAGGCTAGCGATTGAGAAATTCGTAAGCTCGCCTTTGGTGGCTCATATCTTCTAATTCTTCGGGTGTAAAGGATTTGGTAATCTTAAGCGCGTCGCGGTAGATATCGATCTCTTTCTGCACGGCGTCTCGAGGCTTGGTGCCATCCTTACTGTACACCGCCATCACCGTCGCTAAAGCTTCGGCGGCGACGCTGGAGTCGATTTTGTGAATCTTTAAAATGTAATCCACCAACTCGCTATGATTTTTCGGCTCGCGCATGTAGGCCATAGCCCGCAGTACAGCGCGGATCACCGACAGCGCCTTGATTGAGCTCCTCTTGAGCGTATCTGAAGAGGCCAATAATCCGATGCCGCTCAGCGGCGCGTAGTCCTTGGCATCGGCCAACCGGTTAAAACCTCTCGCTTGGGTCTCCTCAGCGAAGGGTGGAGGCAGCATGGCCGCCGCGAGTTTTTTGGACATCAAGGCAGTGCGAGAGCTCTCCGTGCTTTGAGTATAGAAAAAATTTACCGCCGAAGGGTCGACGCCGTTTCCTTTGATGATCTCCCGCGCCGCTATGGCTGTGGCGTCGGTTAGCGCCACGGCACCTATTGACTTGCCGATGAGGTCGCGAACGCTTTTAATTTCCGGCGCGGCCATCAGGGTAAAAGTTACGTGCTGTTGAATGTACAAAACGCGCTTGATCGGCAGTCCCCGCATGGTCGCGGAGATTCCGGCTCCAACCGTGGTAGAGAAATCCAACTCCCCGGCCACGAGCGCGGCGATCGCCGTTGGCGGTGACATTAGCACCAGATCCACATCGACGTTCTCACGCGCAAAGAAGCCTTTGTCCTTACCGAAAAATAGCGGCATGGAGGTCAGACTCTTCGTCGGGATGTGAATAATTGCCCGTGTGTTGGATTGCGCCGAACACCTGACCGAAGGAAAGAATAGGAGAGCAGCAAACAACCCGCTGGCAAACCGTAATACTTTGATTCCCATCCTTGTCCTAATCGCCGAAATACAATCTGTTCGGATTGTCGCTCAACATCGCTGAAACAAGCGCAGCATCGAGATCCGTTCGTCGACGAATTTTCTGCACGGCTCCCGGAAAGAAACAATCGTGATGCGGAAAATCGGACGCGAACACCAACGTCTCGGCGCCGACGGTCTCGGCAACATACGGCACGGCCCGCTCCTCGAGCTCAAAAGAGACGAAACACTGACGGCGAAAATAAACGCTCGGTCGCTCTTTTAAATGCGGCACTTCGAACCGATAGTTTTCGGCATGCTCGTCCATCCGCTCCAACCAATAAGGAACCCAACCACAGCCCGCCTCCATAAAACCGACGCGTAGGCGGGGATGGCGCTCCAGAACTCCACCGAGAATCAGACTGGCCGCCGCAGTCATCTGTTCCATGGGATGCGCGTGCAAATGGAAAAGACAGTAGCGGTCAAATCGTTCCGCGCCGGCGGTCGGCAAACGAATACCGGTACTGACATGGACTAACGCTGGAACATTGAGTTGCTCGGCCAGGTCCCAAAGGGGTTCATACGCCGGATGATCGAGATTACGATTGTCCACCGGATGCGGGGAAATAAATAAACCGCGATGGCCCAGTTCCGCGACGGCGCGCTCTGCCTCTTTCACTGCCAGCTCCGGCTCCTGAAGCGGGATCATCGCAATTCCGAGTAGCCTCTCTCTGTTCGGCGCACAATGTTCGGCCAGCCAATTGTTATAAGCGCGAAATAGCGCCGGCGCGAGTTGGGGGTGGCGGACACCGCCAAGCCGAAGCGCGTGAGTCGGGAAGAGAGCGACCCTGTCGATGCCTTCGCCGTCCATCACTTTGAGGCGAGTCTCAGCATCGGCGGCCAATTGAAGAAGATCCTGACGACCGGTTTCAGGAATGAACCCCAATGGAAAACGACTTGGCGAGCCATCACTGCCGGTGCTGTTGCCGTTCTCGAGCCCAGAGGTTCTGGTCACAACTTCACGCAGCGATGTATCCAAGTAACGTAGCCAAATATCACTCGGTTCAAAAACGTGCGCGTCGGCGTCAACAACTTTCTCTGTCCTCGGCACTCACGGCCTCCTGTTTTGCCCGCATCGAACGTTAGTCACTTTACTCAGGCAAATCTCGCGTCTCTCTTTGGCTCTCCAGTTATTTGAATTACCGCCGGCATACTGGCGATTCTTATGCCTCCCCCTCCTTGATCCTCCCCCGCACGGCGGGGGAGGAAAGAGGTGGGGAGCTTCTCCTTCACGTAGTGCTCGTCCTGTCGCCGCCGACTTTCGATGGTTCAAGCCGCGCGCAGCGTGTAGTTGATGGCGATCCTTTCGCCGCCGTAAAACTGCTGTAAAAATTCTTCTTGACTAGTGAAAGCCCGGTTCTGCACGAGCCGGCCCTCGAAGGATAGCCTTAGAGGATTCACGTCAAAGGGGAAAGGACGCACCACCGCATCGGTTCCATTGAGAACGTCGATTGTCAGAGTGACGTTCGGCCGGTCAGGGGAAACCGGCACGGCAAGGCCGCTCAATGTGTGTGTCGGACCGTTTTTCCTGGCCTGACTGTTGAACGGATAACGGTTGCAAACGAACTGCGCGAACTGATCGAAAACCTCCATCAGATTGAAATTGGTCCAAAGATGCTTCTCGGTGGTCACATCAGTCAATTCCTGGTTTTTCTTCAACGCCGGCAGCCATGCGGCGCGCAATTCTTTTTGCTGGCCGATGAACTCCTGTACAGCGGCGTCGCCAGTATAGTCGGGCATCGACGGCAACAGGCCCATGCCTTTAGTTAACAACGCTTCGCCGTGCATCGAGACGAAATATGCAGCGTAGAGATCGCGCGCTGCGATGCGCTCGATGGCAAGGCGGTAGAGATCCAACCATACCCCTTGACCCAGGTGTTTGATGCTTCCGATGTAATCCGATGGGTAACCTTGCTCGTTGACGGAGGGTTTGATTTCCCAGTCCCACCAACCGCTATCGTGCTCTTGGGCGGCGAGCACCATTGAGCTGTATGGATGCAGCCTGGCGAACTGGTTGTTACCCCAGTGCGCCGCCAATAACCCCGCGATGCGCGAGTGATCAGTCTGCAGGATTAGTAATAATCTCGAATCACCGTACGGGCACACCATCATAGGCTTGATCCTCGCTTCTAGAGAACTGCACGGCTCTGCTGCATTATGTTACTACATGCGAGCACTAATCCTTGTCCAATATATATTATTCATGGTACGCATAGAAAAAAGGTTATGTGTTTCTTGAACGGCTAGAATTAAGTCTATGACGTTCCATCAGCTTGAAATATTTGATGCGGTCGCTGATCAAATGAGTATTACGGCCGCCGCGCGAAAGATCAAAATCAGTCAGCCCTCGGTGTCCAAACAGCTGCGGTTTCTCGAGCGGGAGTGCGGACTCAAGCTCTACGTCAAAAGTGGACGGGGAATTAAAATTACCGAGGAAGGCCGCTTATTGCAGGTTGCCGCGAAACCGATCCTCAAACAGATGGAGGATTTGAGAGGTTCGTTCCTGACGAGAGTTGCTGACGCAAAAGCTACGACCCTGAGGGTCGGCAGCACGCCGAGCCCCGGCGCATTTTTTCTTCCGGGCGTGCTGAAATCATTTGTCGAGCTGCATCCCAAGGTTCATCCGACGCTCCGTACCGGTTATCCCGAGACCATTGAAAAAATGGTGCTCAATGGGGAGATCGAGATCGCGGTCACGACGATTCTTCCGGATCATCCTCAGATCGTTGCCGAAGCGATCAACTCCGAGGATATCGTCGCCGTTGTCGCTGCTAAACATCCATTGGCGAATAAGCGAAGATTGAATGAAGCCGAACTGATGAAGGTCCCTTTCGTGATGACAACGGGAGGGCGGATCGCGGAGGAAATCAAAAAAATCGGTTTGCGTTTGAATGTTGTCATGTGGTGTGAGTCGGTTGATCTTAAAAAGGCTGCCGTACAGGCAGGACTCGGTGTCGGGTTGTTCTATCGTGGCAGCGCCGAAGCAGGTTTAAGGGAGGGATATTTTAAAACGATCGAAATGCCATGCTTAAAGAACATCAACATCGCGTGCTTTGTCATCTACCGAAAAGGCATTCGGTTTTCTCCCACTCTGCTCAGTTTCCTCTCGCTCCTGCGCCCATCTTCAAAGGCGTGAGCGCGATGCCAAGCAGTTCTGCGCTTCCCCGCTGAAAGCGCGCGTCGTTCGATCGTTAATATTTCAAAGTCTATGGGAAGCCATGCGCGCTCGTTCTTATGGCGCGCAACTCGCTCTGGTAGTGCGGTGCGGTATATTTTTTTCGGACTACCAGCGCGTCTGTCGGCTTGTATTTAGCGTGTCATTGGCTTAATTCGAAGTTAGACTTGCTCGAAGCCATCGAATAAACCATGCGATAAGCAAAAGTATGAAGGTCACCGTATGATCCAAGAACAAGACAGAGCGAACGTTATCAAACGAATTAATCGGGAAGAGCTGGCGGAACTTACCAAACAGCTTGTCGACATTTCCAGCCCGACCGGGTCCGAGAAGGCGATCGGCGAATTTATTTTGGCCTGGCATGCCCGCCACAATCTTAAACCTGTGCGGCAGGAGCTCGGTCCGGATCGTGTGAATGCGATTGGCATTTTAGAAGGTCGCGCAAATGGTGTCTCGTTGACGATTAACGGGCACATGGACACGAGTTATACGGGGACGGAAGAGGACCGCATGTTCTGTCGCGCTCTCGAACCGGATAGCGACTTGAAGGGAGCGATTCGAGAGGGCAAAGTTTTCGGGTTAGGCGCCTCTAATATGAAGTCCGGCCTGGCGGCATTTATGGTCACGGGCAAAGCCATCCGAGAGAGCGGCATCTCCTTAAAGGGAGATTTGATTCTCGCCGCCGTGGCCGGCGAAATCTCTCGGACACCCATCGGACCCTATCAATCCGAAGCGTACAGAGGAGAAGGAACCGGAACGCAACATCTTTTGACCCACGGCATTCAATCCGACTACGCGATCGTGGCGGACCGTTCAGCGCATTCCATCGTCTGGGCGCAAAATGGTGTGGCGCAATTCAAAATCAGCACATTTGGCGATCCTCATGCCGCTTGGGGAGTTACTCGGGAAGAGAAACCGCCTGAAGCATCCAGTGCAATTTTGAAAATGATGAAAGTCTTGGAGGCTGTCGATGAATGGGCGGCGGAATTCGAACGGGCCCATGTATATACATCGCCCCACGGCCCGATCGTTCCCAAAGTCAATATCGGTGCGATTCAAGGCGGCGCTCCCTTTAGACCGAACTACTATCCCGGAGTTTGTTCGCTCTATGTCGACGTGCGCACGCCGCCTGAGTTGCGTCCTGTCCAGGTGCAGCATGAACTCAAAGCCGTTCTGAGCCAACTCGGCATCGAGTGCGAAATGGAAATGTACGCATCCAAGATGGGCTATCAAGCCAAGGGCGTCGAACCGGTTATCAAGGTGATCGAGGAAACTTATCAATCGCTGTTCGGTAAAAAGACGCCGGCGCCGACCGGCTTACACGCCAGTATCTGGACCGACACCAATATCTATAACGAACTGGGAATACCCGCGTGCAAGTTCGGCTTGGGCGGCGGCAGATGGAAGTTTCGCTCGGAGCAAATCGATATCGAAAATATCTTTCAGGCGGCCCAGGTCTATGCGCTCGCCGCGTTGGAGATTTGCAACTGGGAGAAGCGACCCGGCTGAGTCGCCGCGAAAATTATTTCCACAACCTAGGTCATGTGATTTCAGCGACGTGGACTTGGCCGCCTCGATGAGCCCAGTATGCGGCCCCATTCATTCAGCTCGCCCGGAATGCGTCTTACCCCATTTAGCGCGCATCGATTTTAACGTCTCACCTTCGCCAACCTGAACGCGCGTCTGGCGCAATATTTCCCAAACTTTTTCATGCTCGCTTCGCGCCGCAAGCTCGGCTTCCTGGTTCAGGTTTTCCGGCCACAAGCCCATCAGGTAACCGTGCCAGGGTTCCTGCGGTTGGAGTTTCGGCAAGCCTAGCTCCTCCCAGATTTCTTTAGCGCGAACCATGAATTCTTCCTTCGGTAAGGAAAGGGGAGGGAAGTCGGCTTTCCTCGTCGCATCGATAAGCAAGGATGATTCGGAGTTATCGTAGCGGCTCGATGGATGGGTTGCGACCATGCCGATCGGCGTAGCGCCGAACGGGCGATCGCCAACGATCTTGACGTCCTTGTGCGGCTGAGAGCGGTGCGTGATCGCCCATGTTACCGCTATGGGATCTTTGACGTTAATATCTTCATCGACGGCGACGATCATTTTTCCGACGCGGTCGCCGTAGTCCAAGACCGCTTGCATCACGCCCCAAGGATCTTCGTCGTTGCGTTTTTTAAGACTCACGGCGACATAGGGACGCATATTGACTAGCGGCTCGATCATGTGCACTTCTTTGACGCAGTCGAAGCCTTTACTGATGATGAATCGTTTGACCAGCGTCGCCATGCCCATCGCTTTGATCTTGGAGCTTTCGCTGGGCGTAACCTGGCTGATGATCGACACCCAGATCGGGTTCTTGCGATGAGTAACGCACTTGAGCTCGAACATTGTGCTCAAGGTGCGCGGGTCGACGTAACCCATGGACTCCCCGTAGGGCCCTTCCTCTTCCATATAACTGGTTGGGATGATCCCTTCGAGCACGGTCTCCGAGGTGGCGGGCACTTCGAGGTCGACGGTCTGGCACTTCACGAGTTTCACGGGCGCGCCCATCAAGCCGCCGGCGAGTGCGAGCTCGTCAATCTCCGGCGGCACTTTTTGGGTTGCGCAGTAGGACACTGCGGGAATCGTGCCGACGACAATCGCGACTTCCAATGGTTTGCCCAACTTGCGGCATTTTTCCCAATGAGTCGACAGATCCTGCGGCGTGCCCGACATGAGACCGGTCGTGGTCGGGCCTTTGATTAAGCCGCGATAATTACCGACGTTCCGTCTGCCGGTTTCCGGATCTTTGGTTATCCAGTGTCCGGCGGTGATGTACGGTCCATTGTCGAATCCGGGCGTCGACATGGGAACGGCGAACTCCATCAAGCCGCCATGCGCGAGCAATTGATCGCCTTTGTGGATCTCCTCCTGACACGAGCCGGAACCGACGATGACCGGGTCGATCAAATGATCCATGGCGTAGATCCATCGATCGGCAACTTCGTCGGGTTGGCATTTAAGACCCAGGCAATAGATCGCCTCCGATCCCGAAAGACCGCCGACGAGAACTTGGCAATTGTATTTGCGCTTCTTGCCGTCGGTGACGTTGTCGAACAAAAATCCGCGCCGTCCCTCTTCGGGTATGCCACCTCTGAACTGCCAACGGACCAGCGGTTGTAGCTCACTGTCTTTGTTGATTTCACGGTGAATACGATACAATTTGCCATGTGCATCCAACGCGGCGATAAACTCACGCAAATCCTCATAGGGCTTGGCGAAATTCATAGGACTTTTGTCTATGCTTTTTTCTCCGGGTTATCAAGCCGGAGAGCGTAATTTCACTTGCAAAAACGTGAATGTTCCGTAAGATTGAGCCTTCATCGACATGTCGTTAAGAATCTTTAATACGTTAACTGGAACAAAAGAAAGTTTTGTTCCGCTGATGCCGGGACAGGTGCGTCTGTACGTTTGCGGCGTGACGGTTTACGATTCGGCACACATCGGACACGCGCGCTCTCTCGCGACGTTCGACGTGATCTATCGCTATCTCAAGTTTAGCGGTTACGACGTCAAATTTGTGCGCAATTTTACCGATGTGGATGATAAGATTATCAACAAGGCCAACGAGGAAAAGGTCAGCTGCGAAGTCATTACCAATCGCTACATCGAAGAATATTATCGTGACAGCGAAGCTTTGGGGTTGTTACGTCCAACCGAGGAGCCGAGAGCAACGTCGCATATCCCGGAAATCATCGCGCTCATCGAACGGCTCGAAAATAAAGGTCTCGCCTATTCAATCGGCGGTGACGTATACTACGAAGTGAACCGCTTTAAAGACTACGGCAAATTATCTGGCAAGAAGATCGCCGAACTCGAGGCGGGCGCGAGAGTAGAGGTCGACGAGCGCAAGAAGTCTCCTTTGGATTTCGCGCTGTGGAAATCGAGCAAGCCGGGCGAACCCACTTGGGATAGCCCGTGGGGTCCCGGTAGGCCGGGTTGGCACATCGAATGTTCGGCAATGAGCACCAAGTATCTCGGACAGCCGTTTGACATCCACGGCGGCGGCACTGATTTGATGTTTCCGCACCACGAGAACGAAATTGCCCAGTCGGAAGCAGCCTTCGATTGTCCCTTTGCGCGTTATTGGATCCATAACGGCCTGCTCACGGTAAACAGTGAGAAGATGTCCAAGTCGTTGGGCAACTACTTTACAGTCCAGGAGATTCTGGAAGGACAAGACGCCGCGGCATTGCGCCAGTGGTTCCTCGGCAGCCAGTATCGCAGTCCGATGGATTTCTCCAGGGAAGGATTGGAAGAAGCAGGAAAAGCAACCGATCGCATTTACGAAACCATCGATAGGGTAAACCAATCGCTCAAAGGACAGGCACAAGCCGTAGCAGATTCAGCGCTCATGGATTCTTTCCGCCACGAGATGGACGACGATTTCAACACGCCGCGCGCACTGGCGTTGATATTTGACGAAGTGCGCGCGCTCAATCGTTTGCTTGACGACAAAAAGTTGCAGGGGATTGAGTCAAGAGGGGCGGCGCTGCGCATGATGTGCGATACGCTCGGACTGCTTCACGAAGGATATTTTGATCGGAAGAAAGAGCGCTGGCTCAGAAAAGCACTGATCTCGCAGGAAAAGATCGAAAGCAGAATTGCCGAGCGCGATGATGCGAGAAAAGCTAAGGAATGGGAAACAGCGGATCGCATCCGTGACCAACTTCAGAAGGAAGGGATAGTGATTGAAGATACGCCCGGAGGAACCCTATGGAAGGTGAAGTAAGGATCATGTGGCTTTACCATCACCTTTTGTTTATCGGCGCCGGCCTCATCCTGTTCTGTGCGCCCGCAGTGGGCCGCGCGCAGGCGGCGGCGCCCTCGGCTCCGGCCGGCGGTCAGGCGGAGCTGAACCTGCGCAGGTCGGTCAACACGCGTGAATTTCGCGGCCAGGAGGTCCAAGGTGAAGAGCGCCAGATAGGTCCCGGCGATTCTCTGTGGCGGATCTTGGTGGAGGAGAAGGGCCTATCGGGAAAAAAATTTCGCAGCTATCTTGTGGTGATTCGAGGATTGAATCCTCAGGTAAAAACCCTTGACGTCCTACGGGTCGGGGACAAGATCTTCATTCCGCTCCGCGCCGATCAATTGCTCGAAGGCGGTCCTTCGACCGAAGTTGCCGTCTCCGAGAAGACGCAACCTGGTGCCGGGGTGACAACCAGCTACCGCGTGAAAGCGGGCGAACATCTCTATCAAATTTTACGCGAACAGTTAAAAGTCACCGATGACCGTAAAGTCGCGCAGTATTACGCCCTGGTAAAAGACCTCAATCCGGAGCGCAAAAACTGGGACACTCTTTTGGAAGGCGAGATCCTGCGATTACCCACGGTGGGCCGCGGCCAAGAGATCACAGCGAGGGCCGCGCCGCCGGCTGTAGAAACCAAACCGGCGCCGGCACCGCGCGCCGGCGCCGAACCCAAGCCCACGCCGGAAGCGACAGCGAGCGCCGCGCCGAAAGCAGCTCTCGGGCCACAGAACCGGCGTCAAACTCTTCGGGCGCCGGCGAAAGATAACATGGCGTTGTTCGCTATGGTTGTGGAAGCGATGGGCGGTCAAATGCAGCAAAGCGGTGAAGAAGTCGTCGTCGTAAAAGACGGTACCGTCCGTTTCGACAAGAGCGCCTACCCAATGATCTACAATCCCACGTTGGGACAAAAAGTGGTCATTGACCCGGATGACAAGATCCCGGCTTCGCTTAGAACGAAATTGAGCGACCCATCCGTTGGGACACAAGTTTTGCCGATGGCGAACGGGGTATCGATACAAGAGGCGGTAAGTCAATTGTTGGCGCGACTGGGTTATCAATCGTTGCCTACGGACCGGCCGGTCATCGTACATGATGAAGGAGTTGCCTTCGAAGCCAAGGGCAACTGGATCGCTTTGGCTCCGGAGCAAAGTAATAGAACCCAGGAAATCGTTGTTATCAACGTCACCGATGAGCCGAGCGAAATCCCGGAATATTTAAAATCTCAACTCGTTAAAAAAGGACTGCATTTGCGCGACGTGGCGCTATCGTCATCGGCCCGGGGACAAAAGCCGCCTGAAGCGGCGAAGCCGCCCAAAGATGTTGCAGCGCAGGTGAAAAATTGGCCGCGGGACAAAAAGGAAATGGTCGACTCGTTGCTTTTGTCGTTTGGCATATCGTTCGGCGTGGCCGAGACTCTATCGGTTGAGCTGCGCGACGGGCTCAGACTAGAGGCGCGCGCCGATAGGGTATTTGAGCAGAGCGGCAAACGCACGGCGCTTTTTTTTCAACGCACCGATCCGGCAATTAAGCAGGCGTTGCAGGAGAAGCAAGGCGTGCGCACGGTGGAACTCGATATTGCGTCGTTGTCGTCGCGCGAGCTCATTGACAAGGTGTTGACGATGCTGGGTCATCAAGCCTCCTACCGGGAGCATCGCTTTGCCGCGACCAACGGCTCGGCGCGGGACAGGCTCACTGTTACGGCTTGGGGTTTCCATCTACCCACGCGCGCGATGTTCGTGACGGACCGTCAAATCCCCGTATCACTTTACCGGTTCTTTTTTGAAAAGGGCTTGGAGATCGTCTATTTTCAATAGCGGTTCTCATTAGGCGCCTGTAGCTCAACTGGACAGAGCATCAGACTTCGGATCTGAGGGTTGGGGGTTCGAATCCCTCCAGGCGCGCCAGCTTCCGGCATTTTAAACTTCTCTTCTCACAGGCCGATCGATTATGGAAACCAGTTCCCTTAAGCGCATCGATGTTGTGGCCGGCCTGATCTGCCGCAACGGGCGCTTGCTCGCCTGCCAGCGCCATGAAAATTCTGCGTTTCCACTCAAGTGGGAATTCCCTGGTGGAAAACTGGAAAACGCCGAATCGCATAGTGAAGCGTTGCGGCGTGAATTGAAGGAAGAATTGGGAATCGACGCGCGCGAGTTTAGACAAGTTTTCCAAAATGAACATGTTTACACTGATGGGCTCAAGGTTTGTTTGCGCTTCTTCAAAGTCCTGAGGTATGAGGGACAAATAACAAATTTCGTCTTCCAGCAGATCCGCTGGGTGCAACCATCGGAAGTTGCCGGAATGGATTTTTTAGACGGCGACCGGCCGTTGATTGCCA
>DASPXM010000295.1:0-20752 GCA_035637295.1 Verrucomicrobiia bacterium | reverse complement strand
GGATTAAAAGGCCGTTCAAGGTTCAAAAGTTCAAGGGAAGATAAACTAGGTGGGAACTTCCGCGAGGGAATTCATGCACCGCAGAGGCGCTGAGGGCGCGGATTTAAAAAACCGTTCGTGATAGCGGAAGGCAGACAAGGAATCGGGGAGATGGGGGAGACAAGGAGACGAAGGCAACTTGAGTGGACGGGACGATTTACTAGAAACAAACCTCTGCGTACTCTGTGCCTCCTTCGAAAATTTGGTTGGGGGTGGGGTTCACGCTGCATCAGCTGAATACGGGGCTATTACTGGTGCGTGGAGCGCGCCCTACGAAACTTTTTTGCGCCCTTTGCGTCCCTTCGACTTCGCTCAGGGCGTGCCTTTGCGGCTAAATCTCCGATCCGAAATCTCCGAAGGAGCGATTCATGACCCTATACGACGATATGATGGAGGGTACAATCGACGTTCACTGTCATATCGACTTCGAATTTTCCGCCAAAGAGCGCAAGCGCGAGCCGGAATTTCTTTGGCTGCCAAAAGCCGAGGCGATGGGGATGCGCGGTGTCGTGCTCAAGTCCCACTGGTGGCCGACCATCAATGTCGTGCCTTACATTCTCGCGTCGGTGCAGACCAAAGTCACGCTATGGTCGAGCGTCGCGCTCAACATCACCGCCGGCGGCCCCAACCCTTGTATCATCGAAGCCTGCGCCGAGCTCGGCGGCAAAATGGTATTTCTGCCGACCTGGAGCGCGCGCAACGACGTCGAGCGCAAGGGCTTTAGCAGCCGGATTAAATCCTACTACAAAAGCCACGATAGATTAGAAAACCCCAACTATTATTTTCTCGACGACAAGGGCAAGCTCATTCCGCGCGGCTACGAAATCATCGAGGCCTGCAAGTCCTGCGATCTCACTCTCGCCATGGGCCACGTTTCCTGGCAAGAATCTCTCGCCTTCATCGAGGCGGCACGGGACATGGGATACAGTCACCGGATCGTCGTCAATCATGCGCAAAGCCATATCATCGGTATGCCCGTGGACGCCATGAAGCGGGCGGCGGAAATGGGCGCGTTCCTCGAAGCGTGCTGGAATGCATTGGCGCCGGGTCGAATGGACTCGCCCGATCTGGTCAAACAATTCCGCGAAGTGGGCCTGCGGCAGATTATCGCTAGCACCGACTATTTCCGGCCTTATAGCCCTAATCCCGCTGAACTTTTCCGAATGTATCTGGGAATGCTACACGAAGGCGGGTTGAGCCAAGACGAAGTCAATCAGGTCGCGTCGATCAATCCGGCGCGACTGATGGGAATGGCGTAGGGAATAAAAAATTCGAAAACAGGCCAATTAACTTCACCCCTACTTGGAAATAGTCTCTCTGATTCATTCTTTCGACCTCCGAGACGAGCTTCGTAAGGCGTCTCGAAGTCGTCGAAGTGCTTATCTCGGTTCATCAACCCGGCACTACTTGTCTTTCCTCCAACCCTTGGCCAAGACGCTCACGACCAAAGGGAGGAGGAAGATGCCGATGAAATGTAAGGCTTTCAGCTCAAGGTCGATCAAGTAAAACTTAACCGTCAGGAGCAGAAGAACAAGCGCGGACGACAATGTCACTCCGGTAGCGATGAACCTTTGCTCGTGGTCGAAAAACAAGAACAATTTGAAAGTAACGAAGCCGAGAAAGAAAGTAAGAAGCAGCGAACCCAGCAGCGCCCGCGGAAAACCAAACGGATCTTCGAAACTCAGCACACCGACGGCAACGACAATCCAGACGACGACCTGAAACAGAAAATGCTTTAGGTTAAGCTCCGACATGCCGTTTTAGACAATTCCCGTTTTTTTCGCGCGTTCAGAGCTTTTCTTCGTCCGGTACGACGTCCGTCACCAGATCGCGAATCAGCGGCCGCCTCTGCAGCGGCTCGAGTGTGATGATATTAGGCGTTAGTTTGGCGATGCAGGTGTATTCGACTTCGCCGTTGACCAGCGCCATGCAGGTCTTACAGGCATTGGCGTTGATGCAGCTGTAACGGATGGCTAGTGTGCTATCGAGATGGGTGCGAATCCAGCGCAGCGCGTCGAGCACCGACATGCCTTCTTCGTAAGGAACGTCGAAGTCATCGTAATGTCGCGCCTCGCCCGGCGAGCCACGGCTGATTCGTAGACGCGCGGTTTTGCTCATTGAGTCAAGCATGGCGTGCTTGGCTGCGATTGAGCCGGACCACCGCGACCCATCGAGCAGCGAATTCCCAGTCTTTTAGCTCCACCACTTGGTTCTTGAGCAAGTGATAATCGGCGATGGGAAAATCTTCCCGCTGATGGGCGCCACGGCTCTCGGTTCTCCCTAGAGCCGAACGAACTACGGCTTCGGCGGTCGTCAGCATCGCCCGCAGTTCGAACCAATCTTGCAAATCCAGGTTGAACTGACGTTCCGCTCCGACGCAAAGATCCGGAAGATCATGCCGCTGCATTTCTTCGATGCGCGCGAGAGCGGCGGCCAGTTTTTCTCCGCTTCGAAATGGCCCGGCATTTCCCCACATGAGCGTTTGTAGCTCGGCTTGGAGGTGGGCGGGCGGAGTACCACCTGAAGCAGGATTGCGGCGCAACTGCTCGACTTGATTTCTCGATACCATTGTCAGTGTCTCGTCCCAGCCAAACTTCGATTGCTTCGCCTTCTCGGCGGCGGCCGATCCCGCCTTCGCACCGAATACGAAGGCTTCGGTGATCGCATTGCCGGATAACCGGTTGGCGCCGTTGGCTCCGCCGACCGCTTCTCCGGCGGCATAAAGCCCCTCGACTCGCGACTGCATATTTAGGCCAACACGAACGCCGCCCATGTGATAGTGCGCCATCGGACCGACTTCTACGGGCGTTTTCGTGAGGTCGATGCCGTTGGCAAGCAATCGATCAATGACTGGACCGAAGGCACTGCGAAGTTCTGCCTCGGAAATATGGCGGAAGTCGAGATAAGCGCCGCCGTGAGGTGTGCCTCGACCGGCTTCGACTTCTTTCAAGATCGCGTAGGCCGCAATATCTCGGGTCGCATTGTATTGGCCAAAATCGCTGCTGCCGTAGCGATCGATGAATTCGTCGAACTGCCCATTTAACAATTTGCCGCCGAGCTTGTAACGAAACGGATCCCACATGATCGGGTCCATGCCCACCAGCCTCGGCGCGAGATGGCCGATGGGGAAAAACTGCACGAACTCCATGTCGATCAGTTCCGCGCCGGCCCAGAGCGCGAGTGCGTAGGCTTCACCGCCCATATTCGCGGACGCGCTGTTGCGCGCATATATTTTTGTCAAACCTCCGGCAGCGAGAATAATCGCTTTGGCCTGAATGGTGACGAGATCACCGTCAACGAGATTGAGCGCAACGGCGCCGAGCGCACGCGCATCGCGCACGAGAATGTCGATCACAGCGAGATTGCTGATCCGCCGAATCTCGGGAATCTCGCCAACTTTGCGCCGCAGCGTCGCGGCCACGGCCGGACCGGTGTTGAGAAAGTCGACGTAACAACAACGCTTGACGCTGTGGCCCGGCGCCATCTCTTGCTTGATGTGGTCGTTTTCTCTCGCCCAACGCGCGCCCCACTGATCCATCTCGAGGATGCGCGTCGGCCCTTCTTCACAAACGAGCGCGGCCAGCTCTTCGTTGCACAGACCGCGCCCCGCTCTCAGGGTGTCTTCGAGATGTAAAGAAGGGGAATCAGGTTCCTCCTCGCCCAACGCCACCGCCACAGTCATCTGCGCCATGATCGTCGCGCCGCCGCGTCCCACCTGGCCTTTGTCAACCAGCAGCACCGAAGCGCCGCTGCGCGCCGCGGTGATCGCCGCATACATGCCGGCGCCACCGGCGCCCACGATCAGAACATCTGCGGAGAGATGGGACATGATCGGTTCGGTTACCCATCCTTTGCGGTGGCAACGAAAGTTTAGTCCCGCGGGCTTTGCGCGTCGCTCTCCTTGAGCGCGTCGAGGGCTTGCTTCGCGGCCTCCTGCTCGGATTGTTTCTTACTTCTGCCCTCGCCTTTGCCCAACACCTTGCCACCGACAGCGATCTCCGTGGCAAAAAGTTTTTCGTGATCCGGCCCGCTTTCGGAAACCACGCGATAAGTGGGCGGGGCATGGAAAAGCATCTGGCTAATCTCTTGCAGTCTCGTCTTGTAATCGTGTTGGCCGAGCGTCTTCGTCGTCACGTCGGCGGCGAAGTAGCGCTCGACGACGGCGCGGGCCGCCTCGTAACCACCCTCGTGATAAACCCCGCCTAATAATGCTTCAAACGCGCCCGCGAGGATTGATGGCTTGGTGCGTCCGCCGCTTCGTTCCTCGCCTTTGCCGATTCGCAACGCGGCGCCCAGTTTGAGCAGCGCGGCCTTCTCCGCGAGCACGGCAGAATTGACCAGCGCCGCCCTCATTTTGGAAAGATCGCCTTCACTCTTGTCGGGATTTCGGCGCATCAAGAGATCGCTCACCGCGAGGTCGAGAACCGCGTCGCCGAGAAATTCCAAGACTTCATTATGGCCCTCGCTTTTTTTTCCGTCGTAGGAAACGTGCGTCAAGCAACGCAGCAGGAGTGCAGGATCTTTGAATCTGTACCCCAGCTCTTTTTGCAGCAGACTGAGTTGAGAATCGATCTTCAATCCGGCCCTATTGGAAATCCACGGCGGAAATATCCCCGCAAGCGGAAACATCAGCAATTGCGTTTGAAACTTTCCCGGTCAGCCAGCCGTTGCGAAAGCCGTCGAGATGAACGTCAATTTCTCGGTTGGCGAGATCGCCGGCAGCGGCGACTGCGACGGGCAAATAGTTTCGGCTGAAGCCTCTGTGGAGACCGGTCGTCCTATCAACCTTTGCTTCAATCAAAACCTGCGCGCGTTGTCCGACAAAGCCGCCGCAAAACTCGCTCTTCTTTTGTCCGCCCAACTCGCGCATGCGGCGCGCGCGGCTCTTTTTTACATTTGCCGCAACAGGGTCCGGCAATGCTGCGGCGACCGTGCTCCGCCGGGAAGAATAGGGAAAGACATGAAAGTAGGTAAGCGGCAGCGCGGCAAAAAATTCCAGAGAACTTTCGAACTGCTCATCCGACTCGCCGGGAAATCCAACGATGATATCACTACCCAAGGCGGCGTCGGGCAGGCGCTCGCGCACCCTGCCGAGCAAATCGCGGTAATACCTCGTGTCGTAGTTGCGCCGCATTCGTTTTAACACTTCGTCTTCTCCGGCTTGCGCGCAGATATGCAGATGCGGGCAAACGACATCGGATTCAGCGATCAAGTCCAGCAGCCGATCCGGTACTTCGCGAGGATCGAGGGAGCTAAGCCGAAGCCGCGAAATCAAACCGCCTTCAGCGATCATTTCCACGAGCGCCGTGAGATCGATTTTCGGACTAAGATCCTGTCCATAACCACCGAGATGAATGCCGGTGAGCACGATTTCTTTGTATCCGGCGTCGGCCAGCTGGCGCACCTGCGCCATCGCTTCCCGCGGCGCGACGCTGCGGCTAAGCCCACGCGCCGTCGGAATAATGCAGTAAGTGCAAGAATAATTGCAGCCCTCTTGGATTTTGAGAAAAGCGCGCGTGTGCCCCGGCAGTGCTCGCGTGCCCAGCACCGGCACGCCGCGCTCCCGTTTCACCTCGCTCACAGCGATCTGCGTCGCGAGTTCCGGCGTGGTTTCCACGAAACGAACGAGGTCGTCGAGCCGATTGAGTCCGACCACGTAATCCACCCCGGAAACACCGGCAACCTCTTGCGGGTTCACCTGGGCGTAGCAGCCGGTGACCAGCACTTTCGCCGCGGGATTCAAACGCTTCGCCCGTCTGACGAGTTGCCGCGCTTCCCAATCCGCCCGATCCGTCACCGTGCAACTATTGATCACGTAGCAATCGGCCGGCTCGCCAAAAGGCACGAACGAGTGCTTGGTTTCCAGGCGGCTTTGAATTACCGCGGAATCGTATTGGTTGATCTTGCAACCGAGTGTCGTAATCGCGATACGCATGTCTTCGCTTCGGTCAGAATTTCAAATCACAAATCATCACAAATCTCATATCTATTGGCATCGGCATTTGGAATCTGAAATTTGCGATTTGTCATCGCGCGCACTGCGCTAAGTGCGCAGAGCGCGCTCGATCCACCCGCCGCCGAGAACCTGGTCCCCGCGATAGAAGACCGCCGCCTGGCCCGGCGTCACTGTCGGAAATGCTTCGCTGAACCGCACTTCGCATGCACCGTCGCAATTCGGCCGAATCACGCAGGGAATCGCCGCTGATCGATAGCGAATCTGTACCTCAGCTTCAATCTCCGCCTCGTCAGGGAATTCGATCCAAGTGACGGACTGGACAGTCATGCCGGCGCAGCTTAATTCATCTTTCTTCCCGACAACCACTTGCTTCGTTTCGTCGTCGATCTCGACGACATAAAGCGGCTCGCCAGTCGAAATTCCCAAGCCTCTCCGCTGTCCGACAGTCACGCGATGAATCCCGCTATGCTGGCCCAACACCTTGCCCGATCGATCGGTGACCTCGCCGCTGCGTAGCTCGCTCTCGTCGGCATAGGATTCCACCAGCACCTTGTAATCGCCGAAACAAATATCTTGGCTTTCCGGACGTTCCGCCACCGGCAAGCCAAACTGTCTCGCACGTGCGCGGACCTCGGTCTTGTGCATTTCGCCGAGCGGAAAGAGCGCATGCGCAAGCTGATCTTGCCCAAGCGAAAACAAAAAATAGGACTGGTCCTTACCTCGATCTGCGCCGCGAAAGAGTGACGCACGAGAAGCGGAATCAACCTGCATCACGCGCGCGTAGTGACCGGTGGCAACGAAATCGGCGCCTTGCTCCCTGGCCCACCGAAGCAAAGTGCCAAGCTTGAAATCGCGATTGCAAGCCACGCAAGGATTGGGCGTGCGGCCGTGCAAATAATCCTGGGCAAACGGCTTCACCACGGTCTCGACAAACTGCGATCGAAGGTCGAGGAGTGTGTGAGAAATACCGAGCAGCGAGGCAATCTCCTTTGCGCCGCGGTGATCGGAACAAACCCGCGGCCCGATTTCTCCTTCCCACATGCGCAGAGATACACCCTGAACGTCGTGCCCTTGCTCCACGAGCAGCCCCGCGGTTACGGAACTATCGACGCCGCCGCTCATGGCAACGACGATCTTTTGCTTTCTCTTAGACATAATCCGTGGGGGCAAGGCGCGCCTTGCCCCACCCTGTCACGATTGCCTGTTTCAGCCAAAGGCTGATCCGCCTCCGGCGGAGCCTATTGCCTTTCCTTAGCTTCCCGTATGTTTTAAAAGCTCTTTGACCTTGTTCAAGACTTCGTTTTCCTCGGCGGTTTTCTCCTCGAGACCGCCTTGGCGAGCGCTCAGTTCGTCGACCTTTTTCTCCACTTTTTCAACATAGTCGGCGAGACTGCCGATCGCTTTCGCGATGACGTCGGGCAGGTCGGCCGAGTTGAGATCAATGATAGCCTTACCTGTCGACGTGTGCCGCGCCGCCTCGGTCTTCACGACTCTGCCCGGAATGCCGACCACCGTGGAGTGCTGCGGGACCGAGGTCACCAGCACGGAGCCGGCGCCCACCCGGCTGTGGCGACCGACGGTCACCGGCCCGAGGACGGCGGCGCCGCTGAAGAGCGTCACCGAGTCTTCGATTGTGGGGTGGCGCTTGATCGGCTCCGTCGACGTTCCGCCGAGAGTGACGCCCTGGTAGATCGTCACGTCGTTGCCGATTTCACTGGTCTCTCCAATCACGACTCCCATGCCGTGATCGATAAAACAGCGCCGCCCAATTTTCGCTCCGGGATGGATCTCGATCCCGGTGAGGAAGCGGCCGACGTGACTCACGAACCTCGCCAACGTGGTGAGCTTTCGCTGCCAAATCCAGTGCGCGAGCCGGTAGATCAGGATCGCGTGAAAGCCGGGATAAGCAATTGCCACTTCCCACGTCGACCGCGCCGCCGGATCGCGCTCGAAAACCGCTTGGATATCTTCTTTAAGCGTTTCCCACATGACAGAAGATTTGGGGAGATGGAGGGTTGGAGTACTGGAGTAATGGGTCAAGATACTCCGCCCAATACTCCATCATTCCATCACTCCATTACTCCAGTTTATCAGTTCGCTTGCCGATGTCGGGCGTCCTTGTAAAGCTTATAGTCAATGCTATCCACCAGCGCTTGCCAACTCGCCTCGATCACATTGTGCGACACGCCGACCGTGCCCCAGCGCTCTTTGCCGTCGCCGGACTCGATCAACACGCGCACCACCGCGCCGGTCCCTTCTCCCGTCGAGAGCACCCGGACCTTATAATCCAACAGCGCCACTTGCTTGAGTGCCGGATAAAATTTGGTCAATGCCCGGCGCAAGGCCTGATCGAGAGCGTTCACCGGGCCGTTGCCCATCGCCGCGGCATGTTCCATGACGCCGTCGACTTGCACCATGATGGTCGCTTCGGAGATCGGCGGCTCGCCTTCATGGCGCTTCTCGTCGATGACTCGAAAGCCGACCAGACCGAAGTTTTTCTTTTTTCGCCCAAGCGCTTCTTGGATCAAGAGTTCGAAGGACGCTTCCGCGGCCTGGAATTCGTATCCCTGGCTTTCAAGCTCTTTGGTGCGGCGCAGGATTTCCTTGGCGGCGTCGGCGTGGTCTTTCAAATCGATGCCGTATTCTTTGCTTTTGTAGACGATATTGCTCCGGCCCGAGAGATCGGAGACCAGTACGCGCTGCCGATTGCCGACGAGCTCCGGATCGATGTGCTCGTAGGTCTCACGGTTCTTGATCACGCCCGAAACGTGCAGTCCACCCTTATGCGCAAAGGCGCTGTCGCCGACGTATGCCTGACGCTTATTCGGTTGAATATTCGCCAGCTCGTAAAACAGCTGGGAAACATCCCGCAGCTTCTTCAACTGCGCCGGCGTGACGCACTTCTTGCCCATCTTCAACTGCAAGTTGGCGATCACCGAAATCAAATTGACGTTGCCACAGCGCTCACCGAAACCATTGATTGTGCCTTGAACCTGGGTCGCACCCGTCTCGACGCCGGCGAGTGTATTGGCCACTGCCAGCTCACCGTCGTTGTGACAGTGAATGCCGAGCGGGGTCTTGATCACCCGGTTCACGTGAGTCAGCGCCTCGTGAATATCGCTTGGCAAGCGCCCTCCGTTGGTCTCGCAGAGCACGATCCAATCGGCGCCGCTTTCCTGCGCCGCCTTGAGGCATTCCAACGCATAGTCCGGATTGGCGCGAAATCCGTCGAAGAAATGCTCCGCATCGAAAATCACTTCATCGACGCGTTTCTTCATGAAGGCAATGGAATCGGCGATAATGTCCAGATTCGCTTTTTGGCTGATGCGCAAATCATCGCGGACGTGCAGATCCCAGGTCTTGCCGACCAGCGTTACCACCGGCGTGTCGGCGGACAGAAGGACTTTGAGATTGATGTCCTGTGACGGTTTAGCGCCGAACTTTCTGGTGGTGCCGAAGGACGCGATCTTGGCATTCTTCAACTTCAGCTTCTTCACCTGCTTGAAGAAGTCGGCGTCGCGCGCATTGGAGCCCGGGTAGCCGCCTTCGATATAGTCAATGCCCAACTCCTCGAGCTTCTCCGCGATGCGCAGTTTATCCTCGAGTGTGAATGAAACATCCTCCGCCTGACAACCGTCTCTCAAAGTCGTGTCGTAGAGTAAAACGTCCTTCATACCTTTCCCTGCTTCCCGATAAATGCATCATGCAGCACGCGCACAGCGAGCTCGGTATATTTCGCGTCGATGACGACGGAAATCTTGATTTCTGAAGTGGAGATCATTTCGATATTAATCCCCTCTTGCGCCAGCACCTGAAACATTTTCGCGGCAACGCCTGCGTGCGTGCGCATGCCGACGCCGACCACGGACACTTTGGCGATGTCGGTGTCGACCCGGATACCCTTGGCATGCAACGCGGGCAAGGCGTTTTCGACGATCGCCCGGGCCTTTTTATGATCCGCCTTGGGTACCGTGAAAGTCAAATCCGTGGTGCCGTCTTCGCTGGCATTCTGGATAATCATGTCGACGACGATGTGAGCCTCCGCTATGGGACCGAAAATTTGCGCCGCCAGCCCGGGTCGATCGGGAACCCGCACCAGCGTAATCTTCGCCTCATTCTTATCGCAGGCCACGCCGGATACTAAGACATCGGTCATACTCGCCTCCTCGTCGACTAACCATGTCCCTTCGACATCCGAAAAAGTCGAACGCACATGCACCGGGACGGAAAATTTCTTGGCAAATTCAACCGACCGTATTTCCAAGACTTTGGCCCCGATGCTCGCCAGCTCGATCATCTCCTCGTAGGAAATACGCGCAAGCTTTCGCGCATCCGGACAAATTCCCGGATCGGTGGTAAAAACACCTTCGACGTCGGTATAGATCTCGCACGCTTCGGCGTTGAGAAACGCCGCCAACGCCACCGCGCTGGTGTCCGACCCGCCCCGTCCGAGCGTCGTAATGTTGTCGTCTTCGTCCACGCCCTGAAAGCCGGCGACGACGACAACCTCGCCCGCTTTCAGCGCACGCACGATCTTCGTCGAGTCGATGCTCAAGATACGCGCCCTGCCGTAAGCGTTGTCCGTCTCGATCCGGACTTGATGTCCCAAGTAAGATTTTGCCGGCTGTCCCAACTCTTTAAGAGCGAGACTTAACAAGGCCACGGAAACCTGCTCTCCGGACGCGAGCAGCACATCCTTTTCCCGCTCGTCCGGCAGTTCCGAGACCTCGTGCGCCTGCGCGAGCAAACGATTGGTCTCTCCGGCCATCGCGGAGACCACCACGACCAAATCATGCCCGGCGCGCCTTGTCGCCGCGACCTTCGCGGCGACCTGCTTGATGCGATCGATCGATCCGACCGAAGTCCCGCCGTATTTTTGCACTAACAGCGCCACTTACCTAACCCTTATCCCTCATCCGAGTCTCTTTCTTGACCGTTTGAACCTTGGAACGCTTCAACTTTTGAACAATCGTCTCATAGCGTTCGCCATGCCCGACAAAAGTGAGCTGGCGCTTCGATCCTCCGCCGTGAACGATTCTTATTTCGAGAAATTCATCAGCGTCCGCCGCCGGAAGATTCTCGAACCACTCGATCAAGCTCACTCCATCCGAGTACAAATACTCGCGCAGATTGAGCCCTTCTAACTCGTGGCGTGCGCCGATCCGATAGAGATCGATATGATAAATCGGCAGGCGGGCGTGGTATTCGTTGATCAGCGTGAACGTGGGACTACGAATCCAAGCATCCTTGCCCACCTCCAACCCTTCCGCAAAGCCTCGCACGAAACAAGTCTTGCCCGTCCCCAACTCACCGACTAAGCCTATAATTTCGCCGCCCTGGACCAACTTCGCCAATTTTCGGCCCCATCCCATGGTTTGGCAGGAAGACTTCGAAACAACACTCCACGAACCCATTGGCAGCGGGGCCTCATCAGTAGAACTATTATATTTCTCTGGAGATTTCGAGTCTGATCCACTCCCAGACACCAACGGGCGAAGTTTGAGACCGGTCTACTAGTCGGCTCTGGCGATCTACTCCTAAGCTCGGTGAAGTAACCCTGAGTGTCAGCGAAGGGTCTCAAGTGGCCAGAGACGGTTCCTTCCGACCGCTAACGTAGCGCCCCAAGGGCGCGTATGCCGGCAGGTAGCCCTTCGATAATATCCGAGGCAATGAGTCCAATTTCGCCATTTTGAGCAGCCGCGGTATCGCCAACGAACCCGTGCAGATAAACACCCAGCTTCATGGCATCTTCCGCAGAGAAACCCTGGCCCAAAAGCGCGGCCAGCATTCCCGCTAATACGTCGCCCATGCCGCCGCTCGCCATCCCTGGATTGCCGGTCGAATTGATAAAGACTTTTCCTTCAGCCGTTGCGATCACGCTGCGCGCCCCTTTGAGCACCAGGTGACAACGATGCTCGAGCGCAAATGATCGCGCAACCGTCACTCGATCAGCGTTGACTGCCGCATTGCTTTTGCCGGTGAGCCGCGCCATCTCGCCGGGATGAGGCGTGAGCACTGGAGGAATTTTCGCGTGACGCAAGCGATCCATTTGCAGCGCGAGGGTGTTGAGTCCGTCGGCGTCGATCACCCACGGAATCGATACATTCCGCAGCAACCAGCGCAGCGTATTTTGACTCGCCTCGCTGACGCCGATCCCCGGTCCGAAGAGCAAAGCGCTCTTCCGCTCCAACAATCGCTGCCACTCGTCGTCGCCCAACGGTTCCATTTCCTCTGCGGCGTTATCGCGCAAAGGTTGCGTCATCACTTCGACCAACGCGCTGGCAAAAATATTATTGAGCGAGCGGGGCGAAGCCAACGTCACCAACCCGGCGCCCGCCCGCATCGCCGCGCGACAGGCCAAAATCGCCGCGCCGGTTTTACCGCGCGAACCGGCCATTACGAGCACATGACCGTAAGTACCCTTATGCGTATCCGGCTCGCGCCGGGGCACAAGCCGCTGGATGGTCTCGCGGTCCAAGAGTTCGGTCTTCGGGGCAACTTCCGCGGCGGCTTCGGCTGCGATGCCTATGTCGGCGACTACCAGATCGCCAACGTATTGCACGCCGGGGTAGATCACTTCGCCGAGTTTCGGGTAGCCGAGCGCAACCGTCAGCTCCGCCTGGATTGCTACGCCGAGCGGCGTGCCTTTGTCGGTGTCGAGTCCGGACGGAATATCCACTGCGACGACCGGCAACCTGGACGCGTTGATCAGACCGATCGCCTCGGCAAACAGGCCCCGCACTTGGTTTTTCACCCCAGTGCCCAAGATCGCATCGACGATCAAGGCATTCTTGCTGATGCGCCGGCTCAGCAAATCCAAGCCATTGGCGCCAATTTCCGTCAGTTTTCCTTTGACCTTTTGATAGGCACGTAGGTTGTGGCTCGCGTCGTTGGAAAGCTCATCTTTCCGCGCCAGCAGGGCCACTTCGCAGGGAAACCGCCTTTTTTTGAGCAGGCGCGCTACGACAAATCCATCGCCGCCATTATTGCCTTTCCCGGCGACCACCAATACGCCTCTTTTTGCGTTGCGGCCGAAACGCTCTACGATCGTTTGAGCGATGCCTTCGCCGGCGCGTTCCATCAGCACGAGGCTCGGCACGCCGTATTTTTGAATCGTCAACCGATCCATCTCGCGCATTTCCTCAGCGGTGACAACAAGCATGGTTCAAGTCGTTCAAACGGTTTGAACGGAGTGCAGCGGTTGAACTGAACGAGCGAAGCGAGTGGTTAAACGATTTGAACCGCTTAGGCTCTTGCCCGCGCCAGTAGTTCCTTCATCTCGCGCACGGCTTGTTCAATGCCGACGATGACGGCGCGAGCGATGATGCTGTGACCGATATTGAGTTCGATGATCTCGGGAATCTCAGCGATCGGCGCGACGTTGCCGTAGTCGAGGCCGTGCCCGGCATGAACTTCGAGGCCCAGGGTTTGCGCCAACGTTGCGGCTTTGGTGATCGCTCGCCGTTCCTTCTCGCGCTCTATGCCGGTGACGTTGCAATAACTACCGGTGTGGATTTCGACGGCGTAAGCGCCGACTTCGCGTGCCGCTTCAATTTGCGCGCCCTCCGGATCGATGAAAAGGCTAACGTGAATGCCCCGATCCTGAAGTCTGATGATGGACTCTTTGATTTTCGTCCTATGCGCAACCACGTCGAGGCCGCCCTCGGTGGTTAACTCTTCGCGCTTTTCCGGAACGAAACACGCGTCATTGGGCTGTAGTCTTTCGGCGAACGCAACCATCGCCGGTGTGGCGGCCATTTCCAAATTGATTTTGCTCGTCGCTCGCTCGCGCAGGAGCTCGACGTCGCGTTCCTGAATATGCCGGCGGTCTTCGCGCAAGTGAACGGTAATGCCGTCGGCGCCGGCCTTTTCCGCAACTAGCGCGGCTTCAACCGGATCCGGCACCGCGGCTCGGCGCGCCTGGCGCACCGTTGCCACATGATCGACATTAACCCCTAAACGAATCATTTCTCAGGCGCCGATCTCCGTGCGGATTTCATTGGCGATGTCTTGCGCCATGGCGCGAATCTTCTTTTCGTCCTCGCCTTCCAACATCACTCGCGCCAACAGCTCGGTACCGGAATAGCGCACCAGCACGCGCCCGCGTCCCGCCAACTGGTGTTCGATTGCGGCGATTTTCTGCGTCACGTTTGGCATGCTGGAAAGTTCTTTTCTTTCTTTGATATTGACGTTGAGTAACACCTGCGGCAACCGCGTCATAACACCCTTGAGCTCGCTCAAGCGTTTGCGCTGTTCCACCATCAACGCGAGCATCTGCAGACACGTAATCGCGCCATCCCCCGTGGTGTTATGGTCCAAAAACAGAATATGCCCGGACTGTTCGCCGCCGAGATTGTAATCACCCTGCACCATCTTCTCGACTACGTAGCGGTCACCGACCTGAGTTCGAATGACTTCCAAGCCGGCCTTTTGCATCGCCAAATCCAGTCCCAAGTTACTCATCACCGTGGCAACCACACCGGCGCCCTTGAGCATTCCTCTTTGCTGCATGTCCAACGCACAGATCGCCATAACTTGATCGCCATCGAGAATCTCGCCGGTTTCGTCGACGAAAATAGCTCGATCGGCGTCGCCGTCCAGCGACACGCCGAAATCGGCTCCCTCATGGATTAGCACTTCTCGCGCGGTCTCCGGATGAAGCGCGCCGCAGCGCCGGTTGATGTTCTCGCCATCCGGCTGCACACCGATTGGAAGAACTTCGGCGCCCAATTCGGACAGCACCTCCGGAATCACCCTATAGGCTGCTCCGTGGCCGCAATCGACAACGATCTTCAAACCCTCCAGAGTTAGGTGGCGCGGAAAGCTGTTCTTGAGAAAGACATTGTATCTGCCCACCGCGTCGGAAATGCGAAAGGCTTTGCCGATCTCCGAAGCGGTCGGCCGCGATTCCTCGGTCTCGCCGCTGAAAATCATTTCTTCCATGCGCGCTTCGACTTCGTCCGGCAGCTTAAAGCCGTCCCACGAAAAGAATTTGATACCGTTATCCTGATAAGGGTTATGCGAGGCGGAGATCACCACGCCGGCATCGGCGCGCATGCTGCGCGTCAAAAACGCCACGCCTGGCGTCGGCAATGGCCCAACCAATAGCACGTCGGCGCCCATCGAGACGATGCCCGAGGCCAACGCGGTTTCCAGCATATAGCCCGAAAGCCGGGTGTCCTTACCGATCAGGATCTTATAGCGATGTTGATCACCTTCGCCGTTTTTGCGTGAAAACGACGGCGGCGGCATGCGGCCCGGTGGCTGGTTCGGCTTGGACTCGTGCAACACTTTGGCAATCGCACGTCCGAGTTTTAACGCCATCTCCGAGGTCATCGGCTCTTGATTGGCGACGCCCCGCACACCGTCGGTGCCGAAGAGGTGGCGTTTGGGTTTTTTGGGTTTAACTTGGGACTGGCTCATCACGAAAACTCCTTTAAAGTCTCATTCTGTCAACGCGGTTATGCGAACTCTAAAACGCAGCGGCCTTTGTTCGAGCACTTTAACCTCCTCCGGAAGATTGAGGGCCAGCGCAACGCTGTGATCGCCGATGGCCATCCCCTTGAGGTCCAAATAGACTCGGTCGGAAGGCAACTTTAGTTTTTCAATAACACTTTTAGGACCGGATAGCCGCAAAAACACGGTCGACGGCGTCACGTTATAGATTCCTTTAAAACCCTTCGCACGGACTTCGACCCGGTCAAAATCTCGGCTTATCTGTTCTTCCTCGATAGTGATCGAAACTTCCACCTGATCGGGGACTATCGATAACGGTTTGCCCTCGGGCGATAACCTAACTCGGCGCTTGGTACCGCCACGGCTTTGTTCAATGTCAACCGGCAGAGTCTCAATGGCAGCCATACGGCGCACGTCTTCAGCGGGTCCTTCGACCGACACATTTTCCGGTTGGACAGTGGTCTGGGCGACGCGGTAACCCTCGGCGGGCTTGCCGGAAATGCGTACACTCACCGGCAATGTGCGCCTGACTACGGGTTCCAGTCGAAGGTGAATCACCGGCGGAGTGATTCTGGCGACGCTGACCCCGCGCGGGATATTAAAATAGTCCGCGGCCAATGGATAGCTCAATGAGCCCGGTTTTGCGCCGTTCAGATCCAAAGACAATTTCAATTCGTCGGCGTCGAGCGTGGAAACCAAAGTGCGCGGACCCATCAGACGCAGTACGACATAATCCACCCGATTATCCATGACCATCAGGTCCGAAGGAATATTGCGAAACTCCACCGGTACTTCGATCGCGCGCTCGGTATCGCGATGGCCTGCCGCCCACAGGCCAAGGGCGATGATTAGCGCCAGTGCCTTGAGACCGACGTTGCTGCCGGCCATCGTGACGATCTTTTCCCAAAACTGTTTCATCCCTTAACTAGATCTTGTAACGCGGCACTTAGCCGTTCACCGTCGATGTTTTCAGTCACGTTACCGCCGACCACGAGCGCCACGGTACCCTCCTGCTCGGAGATCACAACCGCGACCGCATCCGTTTCTTCGGTCACACCGAGCGCGGCCCGATGACGGGTACCCCATGTCTTGCGCAAGTTCGGGTTCGTGCTGAGCGGCAACAGACAGCGTACCGCAGTGACCCGGCCTTTTTTAATCACCAACGCGCCGTCGTGGATCGGCGAATGGGGCAGAAACACGCTCTCGACCAACTCGCGGCTTACCCGGGCGTCGAGCCGAGTGCCAATTTCCATGTATTCGTTAAGCCCCACTTCGCGCTCGATCACAATCAGCCCGCCGACATGTCTGTCCGCTAGAGCCACCACCGCTTGAACGACTTCCGCAATGATATCCTCGCGCCGCTGCACCATCCGCTCGGCCGTCGCAAAGAGCGGCGCGCTGCCGACTTGGGTCAGCGCGCGGCGAATGTCGCTCTGAAAAATCACGATGATCACTAAAATGATCGATCCCAGGAAGTTGTCGAGAATCCAGTTGAGGGTGAATAGCCCCAACGCGCGCGATGAAACGTAGGCGACCAGAATCACCGCAAGTCCCATGATCATCTGCATCGCCCGGCTGCCGCGAACGATCTGCAGCGCGCGGTAGATCAGGAAGGTGATGATGCCGATGTCGACGATGTCCTGCCAACGAATCTGCCGGATCAACTCCAACATCGGCACATCCTCATCACCGGGGAAATCCAAAGCGGATCGCATCCGCGATCTTGACCGCCTTACCTGTCTCGGCGACGTCGTGTACGCGCAAAATATTCGCGCCGGCTAAAGCCGCGGCGACCGCGGCGCCAAGGCTCCCTTCCAGCCGCTCATCGGGCGTCGCATTCAAAATTTTTCCAATGAAAGCCTTGCGCGAGACGCCCACGAGCAGCGGCTGTCCCAGAGCGGCCAACACCGGGAGCCCGCGCAGCAGCTGCAAGTTGTGCTCGACGGTCTTGCCAAAGCCGATTCCCGGATCGATGATGATCGCCTCCGGCGCAACGCCGGCATCCATCGCTTCATGAAGCTGCGTCACTAGAAAATCCCGTACCTCTCGCACCACGTCGCGGTAACGGGGTTCTTGCTGCATGGTCCGCGGCGTCCCCTGCATATGCATCAAAACCACAGGGACTTTTTCCGCAACCACCAATGAAATCATCTTGGGATCGAAGCGCAGCGCGCTGATGTCATTGACGATGTCGGCGCCAGCGTCAAGCGCCGCGCGAGCGATGCTCGATTTGTAGGTGTCGATTGAAATCGGCACGGTGACTTCGCGGCGTAGGCCACGCACCACCGGCAACACTCTGGCCAACTCTTCTTCTTCCGCAACCGGCGGTGCGCCGGGCCGGGTGGACTCGCCGCCGACATCGATAATATCCGCGCCGCTCGCCGCCATCGCCGCGCCATCGGCGACTGCCTTGGTCGGATCGAGCCGCCGGCCGCCGTCGAAGAATGAATCGGGCGTCACATTGACGATACCCATGATTAAGGTGCGGTGTGCGAAGTCGAGATTGCCGTGACGGGTGGGCAGATATCCACGCTCCGCCGACGCAACCGGTAATAGCGACGCCAGCCGATTCAAGGCTGCGGTTAAATCCTGCGGTTTCTGAGGCATCAACAACCCGTTACTACAATGAGTATTACGAGATCCTACGGCCTGAGTGGTAGTCTCAAAATCGCGGGGCACCTCTCCCCAGCCGGGAACCGGAGACGCCGGACTGGGAGAAGGGTCGTGAAATGGAACGTGGAGTTAAGGAGCTACTGGCTCCAGCAAGACGTAGCTTAGGCGACAGCCGCGGCTGCCGACGGAGTAAGCGGGTCTCCACCGTTCCCGCCGAACTCTCTAACGATCGCGTCGATCTCGGAGCCGTCCAGAACCTCTTTTTCGAGAAGAGACTCAGCCACCTTGTGAAGAAGCCTGAGATTCTCCTTCAGGAGGTTCTTCGCTTTGTGATAGCTCTCTTGAATGATTCGTCTGACCTCGGCATCGATCTCGATAGCGGTGCTCTCGGAGTAATCCACCTTTTGGGTAAAATCTCGTCCTAAAAAGATCTCTTCTTCTTTTTTACCGAACGTCATGGGACCGAGCTTTTCGCTCATGCCCCACTCGCAGACCATGCGACGGGCGAGATCGGTCGCCTTCTCGATGTCATTTCCTGCGCCCGTGGTCATGTGGTTGAGCACCAGCTCTTCGGCGACACGTCCACCGAAGAGAATAACCAGATTATTGAGGAGATACTCTCTCCCATAGGTGTGTTTTTCGTCAATCGGCAGCTGCTGGGTCAAGCCCAGAGCCATGCCGCGCGGGATAATCGTCACCTTGTGAATCGGATCGGCCCCCGGCAAGAGCTTCGCCACCAGCGCATGACCCGCCTCGTGAAACGCGGTATTGCGCTTTTCATCGTCGCTGATGATCATGCTGCGCCGTTCCGCGCCCATCATGACTTTATCTTTGGCGAGCTCGAAGTCGAGCATGTCGACTTTATCTTTGTTATTGCGCGCCGCCAAGAGCGCCGCTTCGTTGACCAGGTTTTCCAGATCGGCTCCCGCGAAGCCCGGCGTCGCGCGGGCGAGCACGGCGATGTCGACATCCGCTGCAACCGGAACCTTGCGCGTATGCACCTGGAGGATTCCTTCGCGCCCCTTTACATCCGGCCGCGGCACTACCACCCGGCGGTCAAAACGGCCCGGGCGCAGTAGGGCCGGATCCAAAACATCGGGCCGGTTCGTGGCAGCAATCAGAATGACGCCTTCGTTTGCTTCAAAGCCGTCCATTTCCACCAGCAACTGATTTAGCGTTTGTTCCCGCTCGTCGTGACCACCGCCGAGACCGGCGCCGCGGTGGCGCCCGACGGCATCGATTTCATCGATGAAAATGATGCAAGGCGCGTTCTTTTTACCTTGCACGAACAGGTCGCGCACGCGAGATGCACCGACGCCGACGAACATTTCGACGAAATCCGAACCGCTGATACTGAAGAACGGCACGCCCGCCTCGCCGGCGATCGCCCGAGCCAAGAGGGTTTTCCCGGTCCCCGGAGGACCAACCAGCAGGCAGCCTTTGGGAATCCGTCCACCTAGTTTGGTAAATTTCTTGGGGTCTTTCAGGAATGCGATGATTTCCTGGAGATCGTCTTTAGCTTCATCCACTCCGGCCACGTCACTAAACGTAACCCGGTGCTGGTTCTCGGTCAGCAATTTTGCCCGGCTCTTTCCGAAGGACATCGCTTTGCCGCCGCCAACTTGCATCTGGCGCATGAAGAAAATCCACACGCCGATCAACAAAAGCATGGGGAACCAGTTGAGCAATAGCACCATGTACCAAGGCGAATCTTCTTCCGGTTTGGCGGCGATCTTAACCTTCTTCTCGCGCAACGATTTGACCAACTCCGGATCGTTGGGCGCGAAAGTGCGAAAACGCTCGCCGTTTTTATATTCTCCCTGGATATTGTGACCTTGAATCGTGACCCGTTGCACATCACCGCGATCAACAGAGGTCATGAACTCGCTAAAGACGATTTCCGGCTCGCGTCCGTGTTGCTTATTGAACACACTGAAAATGACGAGGAAAATCAGTGCTAAAACCAACCAAAGGGCGATATGTTTCGATGACTGACTCAACCGATACTCCCTAACTATTTACAATCGAAAAAAGTTTAACACACGTGAGCGGTTCTATCAATAAGAGTATTAGCAGCTAAGCTCCGATGGGGACTGCTTTTATGTGAAAAATGAACGTGGTTTTTTCGGTCAATCGAGCGGTGTCGCTCCGTCCGTAACCGGGAATCCAAAGGATCTCATCCTCCGTTGCCAAAAGCGGCAGGCTCGCCCGCACTGATAACGGCACCTTCTTGTCAATAAAGAGTCCTTTCACCTTCTTATGACCGGTCATCCCCAAGGGTTTAAACCGATCGCCCCCGCGAAAGTTCCGCACGACCAAATTTCTCGGTAAGGCTTCACGATCGAACAGCGCTTCCATGGGCCCAGTGGGAACGGCGCCAACTGAAATATCGACCTCCTCACTGCAAAGCTGCATCCCCGCCTCGGGAATCCGCAAAACTGTGCCGATACTAAACTCGTACGTATAACAAATCCGCTTTAGACTTCTAGAGGCCTTAGCCAGTTTGACGGTGTCGTATTCGCGCAGCAATTCCCATCCACCGGGAATTGACAGGCGACCTTGCGGCGGCCCCTCCTTTATTAGACGCAAAAGTTCCTCAATATGAACGAATTCCATCCCGCGCAGGTGGCCGCGTGTAAGGCCAATCCAGTGGCGGAGGATTCTTCTTTGCAACGCTTTTGGTTCGCA
>DASPXM010000294.1:0-16382 GCA_035637295.1 Verrucomicrobiia bacterium | reverse complement strand
CCTCGGTGAGCCGTTTGTTCTCGTCGAGCTCTTCGAGCTCGGCCTTGCAAGTTTCGTTGTTGACCTCATGAGGAAAGTCCGAAGAGAAGATGAAAGGTTTGTTGCCGACGATGCTCACGGCGAAGGGCAGGGTGAGCTCGTCGCCTTCGACGCCGACATAGATGCGGCCTTCGTCGACGTGACGCTTGATGTAGCCGGTGATCGATTCATTTTCGCGCAATTTTAAGAATCGGCCGCGGGGATCGTACTGCACGTGGCTGTTCCACGAGCTCTCAAAGCGTTCGATGCAGCCGACGAACCAACCCGAACCGGCTTCCATAAAGCCGAAACGCACGTTGGGGTATTTGTCGAAAATGCCGTTGAATAAGATTCCGCCAAAATTCACCATCTGGCCGAACGGATGACCCAGCGCGTTCACCGGCGCGTACGGATTCATGTCGTCGAGACCCATATGATCATGAACGCCACCGTGGATGCCGATGGCGCATTTGAGCCGATTCGCTTCCTCATAGATCGGCCAATAGCGTTCGTCGCCGAGATGATTCTGGCTTTGCATCGGCCCGGTGCTCGGCAGCATGGCGCCGCAGAAACCTCGCTCTGTGACGATGCGCCGGAGCTCGGTCACGGCTTCGGCCGGTTCCTGCAGGGGAATCAAGCCGAGGGCCTGAAAGCGCGAGCTTTTGCTGAGATACTCGTCGTATATCCAGTCATTGTACGCGCGGGCTAATTCGATCGCCCAGTCTTTGCTGATGACGCGTCCGAAAGACAAGCCATTGGTGGGATAGAGGACCGCGCTCGTCAGGCCGACGTCTTCCATGAATTGGAGCCAGCCTTCGCGGCCCACTTTGGCGAAGGCGCCGGGCACGAGAATGTGAGCATTGGCTGCATGCAGATGATCGTTCGGGGGATAGGGCGACCGGCCCGAGTCAGAGCGACCGCGATACTCCTCTGGCATGCGCGCCGCGATCGCCGCATGATCTTCCATGACGTGGCCGTCACCGTCGATGATTCTGGGTTTCTTCTCGGTCATCGGATTGCTCCTTATTGTTGCGCCAGCTGATAGAACCGCTGCGCGTTGCGAAACAGAATCGCCTCTTTGTCTACTGCCGTGAGCTCCGGGTTTTCCTGCAGTTCTTCCAGTTCATGTTTACAGGTATCGGCGTCGACTTCATGCGGGTAATCGGTCGAATACACGAAGGGCTTATTGCCGACGATGCGCAGAGCTTCCGCGATTGTTAACTCTTCGCCCTCTACCCCTAAAAAGATGCGCCCTTCGTCAATGTGGCGACAAACATAGTCGATGATTTTCTCGCCCTTGTTGAGTTGGAGAAAGCGGCCGCGCGGATCATACTGCACGTGGCTTTCCCAGGAGCCGGTGAAGCGCTCCAAACAAGTGAGCAGCCAGGCCGAGCCGGCTTCCATAAAACCGATGCGCAGGCCGGGGAACTTGTCGAAGATGCCGTTGAAGACGATGCCGGCGAAACTGATCATTTGTCCCATCGGATGGCCGAGGGCGTTGACCGGCGCGTACGGGCTGAAGTCGTCCATCAGCAATCCCTCGTGCGCGCCGCCGTGAATGGCGATCGCACAACCGAGACGTTCGGCCTCGCCGTAAATGGGCCAATACTTGTCCGAGCCCAGGTGAGGCATGTTCGCGCCGGTCGACGGCAACATCGCGCCGCAGAAGCCAAGATCCCGCACGATCCGCCGCAGCTCGATGACAGCCTCCGCCGGGTCCTGAAGCGGGATCAATCCCATCGCTTTGAAGCGCGGGCTCTTCGAAATATAAGTGTCGTACATCCAGTTGTTGTAGGCGCGTGCCAGCTCGATTGCCCAGTCGCGACTGACGATCTTGCCGAACGCCAGCCCGGCGCTGGTATAGAGCACGGAGGTGCCGATGCCGACGTCGTCGAGAAACAATTCCCACCCTTCGCGCCCAACGTTGGCGAAAGCGCCTTTCGGGGTGAAGTGGCGATTGGCATTGTGCAGATGATCGATGGGCGGAAACGGGCTCCGCCCGCGCGCCTCCGAAAAGCTTTTGCCGACATATTCATCCGGCATATACTTCCAGATCGTGGCGATGTCTTCCACGACATGCCCGTCGCCGTCGATGATTTTATTTTCTGTCGCGGTGCTCATGATTTCTCCCTAGTATTTGGCTTAGGGTTTTTGTTTGGCTTCAATGGTTTCTTTATACCGAAATTCGGGGAAACGTCCAGAAGTCAGATGTCACGTTGACGTCGCTCGTAAACCTCCGGTCGGCAACAGCGAGAGCCTTTAGTCTGACCATAACCTAAACTTTGAACCGGAAGGTCTCAGTGTGATTTGCCCGGATTCTCCAACACGGCGAGGTGGGAGTCAAGCCGGTTCAACGGTCGAAGCAAAAAGACAGGGGCGCAGGTCGTGTCCGACCTCGCCTTCTACAATGCAGTACAGCCAAGTCTGGGTCAGCGGCACCTAAGACGGATTGAGTGGCAGTGACGCAATGGTTGTTAGCTAAATCGTGAACGGTTTCTGTGCTTCGTACGCGGTATTCGCGGCCCCGACGAAGTAGTAGTTGGGAGTTTGCGTCGACGGCATCAGGGATACGATTTTGTCGCGGAGCTTGCGATAATTCCCGGCAAACCTGCCGCCGTTCCAAACTTGTTTAAGTGTGCCCGTGAAGGCGCCGTTCTTTTCGCCGTCCATGGAGGTCTGGTTGTCCATGCAGCCGGAAATAAGCAATACGCTCGCGTTGACTTTGATTTTTTCGGCGCCACGGTTGTTGTTTTGAATGCTTCTATAGAGCGCGCTGTTCGCTTTTTCTACCTCGATGCCCACGGAACGTGGCATAGCGCGTGGGCGCGGTCCAATGCCTAAAAAGGCCGGAATGTCCCGCACCACCGTGCCGCTGTGACAGCTGTCGGATAGGGCTAAAATGCGCACGCCCGCTTTGAACTTGCCCCAAATGTTATAAAGCTCGTCGTCGACCAATTGGCGGTCGTAAAGAACCCAAGTTTCGTCCATGCGGTCATTATCTTTTTCATCGCTATTGGTATCACGGACTTGCCCGCCGTGGCCGGAGTAGGTGAGCAATAGCATATCGCCTTTGACGAGCTTTTTGGCGGCATCCAGGATCGCCGCGCTGACGGCGGCCGCAGTCGCTTGTCCATCGACCAGCAAAGTGTTGCCGCTGAATCCCTTTTTCTTGGCGAGCGCGCGCATATCCTTGGCGTCGGCGATGCAGGCGTTCAACTCGCCGTCCCAGCCCTGGTAATGTTTCGGGTCGACGTGGTTCAAACCAATATGAATGGAAATCCCCTTGGCCATTTGAGCCTCCTCCTTTGAAATAAAATCTTTGAACTGAAAGTGTAGAGGCTCATGATTTATCCTGTCAATAAAAATCCGCGAATGACGAGATCTTGGCTCAGTCGCTTGAGATCAATTCGCCCGGCTGGGAGTGAACTGGCGATTGCGAGTCCTGTCAAAGTCCGTCATTCCCGCATGCTTTTAGCGGTGGTTCGACTGGGCTCACCACAGGCGAACAACTGACTGGACCCCCGATAAAAACATTCGGGAGTGACAACTACTTTGGGGACAATTTATCAGCAGAGGCTGTCGATATGCCGGAGCCCGCTGCGTCGCAGTTCATTCGCTGGCAGTGATGTCGGTTAATCTATCATTTTTTCAGGTCACGGCTTCCAGCCCTGTTTGTTCAACTGCTGTTCCGCCTGGCGCACGAAGCTGAAGTCGTAAGCTCTTTGCGGCGGGACGATCTCGTTCACTTCGGCTACCAGTTTGACGATGGCAAGATCATTCCTCTGTGTTTCCTCGTCAACATAGCCGCCTTTAGTGAAAGTGCCGATGAGATCGTCGTACATGCGCGTGGCCAACGTTTTGTCCAACTCGCTGAACTTGGAGACGGAAGCAATCGTCCCCTCGCGGTCCTGCCGGACGACGCGCAAGCCTTTTAAAACTGCACGGGCGAATCCGGCCATCAGCTTCGGCTGCTCTTTGATGAAACGATCGGAAGTCGCGAACGTGCCCCAGGAGTTTTTCACTTCTTTGCCGATGAACATGAGATCTTTCATGCCTTGATCGAGCGTGGCGTAACGCTCTTCGGGGCTGACGATAGCGGCGTCAACGGCGCCGGATAGGAGAGACGGCACCCGGTTGACCGGTCCCGGGTCGATCAGGACGACGTCTTTGCTGTCCATGCCGTACTTCACCAAGATGTTTCTCAGCATGAAGGCGGCGATCGAGGCGACGCCGGTGGTGGCGACTTTTTTGTCCTTCAAATCCTTTAGACTGGTGATATTCGGTCGGACCATGACCCACTGAAGGACCTGATCGTTGATCGCCAGGATAGTTTTGAGCGGCGCACCGCCTTTCGAGATAGCGACCAGCGCGCTGCTACCGGAGCCGGAAAACTGCACCTGGTTGGCGGTCAATGCCTGCAGGCCGGGAGCGTTCTGCATAAAGGCAAGTTTTAGATCGATGCCTTCTTCCTTCATGTAGCCGCGCTCTTGGGCGATGACGAGCGGCACGTATTGAAAGGCCTTCGATGTCAGCGCCACGGTGATTTCGTCACCGAACAATCTCTGTGTGGGTATCAGCAACGACGCTGACCAGAACAGTAGCGATAAAAGTTTGCGCATAATCCTTCTCCTTACTATGGATAAGACCTTTCAAGGTTGGGATTTGGCTGGTCGTCCGCTCTTTGTAACCTCTCAAAGTTATATTTGACAAGAGGATTACACAGAGATGGGCTCTACACAGAAATTCTGGAGGTGCATATGTGGTCTGAGTCTGGAGGCCGGAATAGTTAAAATGATTTGATGTTTCTACAACGGCGGGTATCAAGCCGCTCTGCCCCAAGCCTGTTGGAAATCTAAAGGGGCCCCTTTTTTGTTAGCGTTCTTTACGTTTTTTTCTCAAATCTTCACTAGAAAATTTCGCGGCGATTTCAATAGCTTATTGCATGTGTCGCAAACATAAGAATTCGCCGACGTGAACTGTAAAATTGTTTTACAAAATTAGCTGACACATTTGTTAGGATTCCATAAAGACATGAACTTTACTCGTCATTACTCGAGTAATCACTTATGGCACGAACTATGCGGCCAATTAAGTAAGCATTTCATTTATTTTGCCATGGGAGGCATTTTGACTACTTAAAACAACGAGTTATTTGCACATATTTCCGGATTTAACTACGAGCCAAAAACGCATAAGCAGCCATCGCAAGGGGGGAAATTTATGGCAATGCGACGCGCACAGCAGTTTCGTGAAATAAGCCAGCTATCGTTCTACATCGGCAGAGAGTATCTTGGGGCGCTCTTCCTTCTTCTTCCAGCGGTGCTCTCGCCAGCGCTTGCAGTCCCCGCGATGTCCGCGACCGTGAACTGGACAGATGCAACGGGAAACTGGAACAATAGTCGTTTGGATTATTTTTACTCAACAACGGAGAGGGGCAAGACGTTTAACCTGACTGGGAGCAGTGCGAGTCTGGGAATCGAACAGACCAATACGTTGACGCTAGGGACGGGTACTATAGTTCAAGGACAAGGGTCAGTCGGGTTGGCGAAATTTCCTTCAGGTACCAGTACACTGAACAACCAGGGCACAATCAGCGCCAACATCAACGCCATCACGCTGAGCACAAACCCAAATAATTTTACCAACCAAGGCACCCGGGATCTGCCGAGGATCCAGCTGCTGCTCCAGGGTAACGTGATCGAGCAGCTAGTCCAGGTGCCGGAGCCTAACACGTGGATTCTAATCGGACTCGGCTTAGTCATGTTCGCTTACCGCCGCATTAAATAGAGGAATGGGAAGTTTTTGGATACGGTGAAGTTGGTGCGGAAAGGCGGGGGATAATATGTCTATTGCACCGTGAGCAAGTGAGACGTAGGCGAAAAATCTACGGACGAAGTAACCACCATCGCCCGTCGGTCGTGCCAAGACTCGCCCGAATTGCGCAATTGCCATCTAGTCCAAATTCGATTTATCGACGACCATTGCCTCGCTGAAACTTCGCCTAATGAGCTCGCGTCCAAGTTGGGCGCGTTGGTAGGAGTCTATCCAGGCAAATAACGCTCGGAGCTGGACACGAAACCGGTTCACCTCGAAAATCACTTTCAGAGAAAACAGGCGATGTGGTATCCTATTTCGTATGATGAAGATAAAAGCCCTGCTTTTCTTTCTGCTAATCGGCGCCGCCGGTTGTTCGACCGGCACCTACACCCGGGGCGCGACGCTTTTGTCAGGCATGCAACTGTATGAGGGCGAGATGCAAAGGGTCGCTAACTCGCCGCAGCGCTGGCCCGAGCGGCAGCAGGCAGGCGGCAGCTTGAAAACTGTCATCACGGCTACCGTCGGGGGCTCGACGGAATTTTATCGATTGGTCGATCTCGATATAAGAAAAAGAGAGTTTATGATCACCATGCGTGAAATGTCATTGCCCCCTGATCGCCTCCAGGAGATGAAGGACGAATTGGTCAAAATGAACGCAGAGGTCGGCGCGCTAAAACCGATTATCAGAGCTCAAATAGCGGCTTTACCGATTCAAAGAGACGCGCAGCAGCACGTTGAAAGCCTTGCAACTCTGGGACTTTTAACTCTAGCGCTCGATTCGTTCTCATCAACCAGTGGCGCGCGCGGGCTCGAAGCCCCATCGACGAAAATAGACCAATACGTCGTCACCGATCTAGGCTCATTCGCGACTGTCCGCGCGCCAGATGGGCAAACTCATCGCTGTAGCGTTTTCAGCATTCCCGATGAGGGTGCCGGTATGAAATGCGAGCCGCTTGTGCGCTAATGCGTCGCAATTTCAAGTCTCAGGTCTGGTCGCGGTTAGCAAATCAATTCTTCACGTCGAGAAGCGTTAATGCCTCGGCAACTTCCGAAGGCGAAGCTTCTTTGATCCTCCACCAGCGCTCCAAAACACGCGCAGTTTGCTCTTCGCCATAAACGGGTTCGACGGTCTGTGCGAACTTCTTGCGGACATCGTCGTCGCTCATCGGTTTATTGACGTGCCCCAAAGGATCGCGCGGCCATAAATCGATCACGCCGCCGTCTTTTTTCGTTGCCTTGATCTTCATCGAGATCGTTTTCGGGTAGAGCGAGTCAACCTGTTCATCGACATGGACGCGTATTTTGTGCATCAACGGTCGCAAGGTCGGGTCGCGGTATGCCGCTTCTTCGAAGGCCGCCAGCGTGATCGTGCCATCGACCAATACCTTGGCAAAAATATACGGCAGGCTGTGATCGGCGGTCTCCCGCGTTTTCGGGTCCCACTTTTCCGCCTCGCTGCCGATTTCGGTGTAACAAAAGGTGTAGACGCCGATGTCAATTTCGGCGAGCTCGCGCCAATCGACTTGGGAGTGAAGTTCCAATGCGGCCCAAACCGGCAGTTGTCCATTGTATTCCACTGGCCAATATTTCAGCCGTGTTTCCGGCGCACGGTACGGACCGCCTTCGGTTGGCAGCCGCTGAAGCTCAAAGGGTCCGGTGATCAAATCCCAAAGACCGTGTTTGCCCTCGAATGGCTTGTCTGCTCCCGTCATCCCCTCGCCGGCGAGCAGCGCGGCGAAAGTGCCATTGCGAGTGGCGAAAGCTGTGGCCGCGCCTTTCCAGAGGGACAATTCGCCGGCGCGGGTGTTGCGCATCGGCACGTTGGCGACGGTAATGATGGCAATCGCTTCAGCCAATCGCTCGCGCGGGAGATTCAACAAGTGCCCGACGCCTGCGGCGGCGCCGATGCCGACGGCGAATCCTTGGTCCCAGCCTTTGTAACGTAAGCCGGTTGCGTCGCTGAGACGCAAGAAAAGCTCATAGGCGATGACCAGACTTTCGATCAATCGCCGGCCGTCGGCGTCCGCCGCCTCGGCGATGGCGAGGAAGGCTCCCAGACAATCGCTGGGATGGCCACCGGGATACTCGTCGTTAAAATCAAGATTGCGAATCATCGCCGTGTTGACGAACGTGGCACTTTCGGCTGATGATTTTTCGCCGTGGCAGATGATTCGACCAGGAAAGCGTTCAGGGACGGCTCCGCGCGCGAGACGCAAGCCCATACGCGCGGGCTCGCAGTCATGCGCGGCAATGGCACAGGCCAGGGCATCCACCAAAGATCTCGTGCCGGCGGCGACCACTTGCGCCGGCAGCTGATCATATTTTAAGTCGGTCGCGAAATCAGCGATCTGACGAGTTAACTTGTCCATAATTCAGTTTCCTCAACCACGAAGTTTTTTGTCATTGTTATCGTGTAGGGGCAGGTTTCAAACCTGCCCCTATGGATTACGCCGATAGAGGTTCTTAACAAAGCCGGAATCTTCCAATTGCTGCAGTAGACTGTTATCGACCAGCCTTTCGTAAGAAAGGCCTTTTAACTGTTCTTTGGGAACCTGATCGAGGATCACTTGCACTGAGTCGCGGCGCACATAGGGGATCTCTTCCAAAACATTTTCGTGAGGCTGATAAACCGGACGGACGATTTCCACCGGTACTCTCATGCGTTTGGAGATCGCCGCGATGGCGAGCTCCGGTTTGTCTTTGGCGAGCTTGATGGTTTCGACGTAGGCTTTCAGCATGTTGAGTACGGTCTCGCGCCGGTTTTGCAGAAAACTCCGCTGTACTTCGATAGCGCCCTGCAGAAAGGAAATCTTGAGCGACGACAGATCGAGTAATTCTTTGAAACCCGGGCGCGGCGGCGAGCCCATGCTCGCTTCAACGATGCCCTGATCTAGAGAAGCGAACGATTCCGGCAAGCCGCCGTGATGCAAGTATTTCACCTCGCGGTCGGTTAACCCCGCCGATTTGAGTGCCAGCCGGGCAATCGCGTGGCTCGCGGAGCCGGCGCGCGTAACGCCGATGGTTTTCCCTCTCAGTTCGGCGAGACTCTTGATCGGCGAGTCGCGTCTTACCCAGAAGGACATCACGGCGAAGTTGCCTTTCGCGGCGACAAAAACAATGTCGCTGCCGGCAAGCACAGCGGCGACCGTGGAAGAGCCGCTGAAGGCGCCAAATTCGACCGAGCCGCCGACCAGCGCCTGCACCGGTATCGCGCCGCGCGCGTGCACGACCTTGGCGTCAAGACCGTATTTTTGAAAAAGCCGGGCGTCCTCGGCCAGCCAGAGGGTCGCGTTGGTGGCGGCGATGGCTTCGTAGATGAGGCTGACGGACGTTCGAGAGGTGCTTTGGCTCAGCGCCTCACGGGAAAGCAAAAGCAGAAGGATAACTATAGTTCGCGTGAGAGCGCGGGCGCTGGTCTTTGCGGAGCCACGATAAAGCATTTTCAACTTTGCCGACTGGTCATTGCGAACAAAGAAAGATTTCTCCCTTCGGTCGAAATGACAGTTGAATGTTCGAAATGACCAGTTAAATCTGCGGCAAGACATTAATGATATTCGAAATAACTGTTAACGTACTCAAAGCGATAATTAATAGTGGTTGAAATGATAAGGGTGGTTGTAACACACGTGAGGGGCGATGAGCGAGATTTGGATTCACATACCTACTGCAGCACATCGTTAGCGAGTTTAATCGCTTTGGGCCAGAGCTGGGTGAGCACTTCTTCACTGGAGTTTTCTCGCCTCTGGTTTTCTTCGACGCTCAAGAAATCCTTCGACGCGCGGGTGCCGAATTCGACGAGCCACTTCGTGTCGACGTCGAGACGGCGCGTCGCTTGGCCCATGGCCTTGCCATAGATCTCCTGGCCTTCTTTGCCGAGCAGCCAATTGACGAAAATCTTTGTCGCGCTGGGATGAGCGGAGTTTCTGATCACCGACAGCGCGCCGCTGCCACTGCTGGTGTAGCTGCCTTCCTTGGTTTCGGGAAGCGGATTGATTGGCTGGCCGGCTTTCAGAAACGGGGCAAGACTGTAGTAAGTCAATCCCACGGTTAAAGCCAGCCTGCCTTTGGCGAGGTTCTCGCCGAGCAACCGCTGGTCTCGCGATAGCATGAGTTCTTGGGTTGCCAGCTTGCGGAGAAATTCTTCGCCTTTGACTTTGTACAAGAATGCCCAGGTGGAAGTTCCGCCGCCTGCAGTCCGCGGGTCGAGGAAGCCGATCCGCCCTTTTAATTTAGGATTCAGCAGATCATCGTAGGAGCGCCACTCGTCGGGTTTCATGAGTTGCGTATTGTGCCAAAAATTTTCCGACTGATACGCCTGGAACGTGTAGAGAAAGCGCTTCGCCTTGTCGGCCCAAACGTGACCGCCATACCAACGTTTCGGATCTTTGATCTCGGGCAAGATAAACATCGGCTCCACAGGTTCCAAAATTCCGGCATTGAGCAGGCTTAGCGGTGTTAGTGTGCCGCTAATCAGCAGATCGTAAGAGCGCACGCCGGCCGCGTGCTCCGCCGCGATCTTGCTGGCGTTGGTCGGGCCGCGGGCCGTCGTGAGCTCGAGCTCGATTGCGGGAAAGCGCGCCTTAAAACTTTCGCTGAGGCTCTTTCTGAGCTCCGCGCTCGCCGGAATTCCCGCGACAATTTTGCCTTCCTTTTGAGCGGACTCGAGCGTTCGATTCCATTCCGCCTGGGATGCGGGATTAAAACTGGCGGCGCGCGCTTCACGCGCCTGATTGACGATACCGACGATGAACGAAAATATCAGCGCGGCGATGACTTTCATGCTACTTGAAAACTTCTTCGGCGATCTTGGTCGATTTCGCCCAGTAATTGTTGACTGTATCTTCGCCGTAGTTTTCCAACCGGTTGTTTTCTTCGACGGTGAGAAAATCTTTCGACGCGCGCACCCCATGTTCGACCATCCATTTAGTCTCAACGTCAAAGCGGCGGGTCGCTTGCCCCATGGCTTTGCCGTAAATCTCTTGGCCTTCTTTGCCGAGCAGCCAGTTGATGAAGACTTTGGTCGCGTTCGGATGCGGTGAGTTCTTGACGACGGATAAAGCGCTGCTGCCGCAACTGGTATAAGTGCCTTCTTTCATGTCGGGCAGGGGCTTGATCGGCAGTCCGGCCTTTATGAAAGGCAAAAATGTATAGTAGGTAAGTCCGATGGTGAGCGCGATTTTGCCCTTGGCCAGGCTGTCGGCTAACTGGCGCTGATCGCGCGACAGAAACATTTCCTGGGCGGCTAGTTTTTTCAAGTATTCCTCGCCTTTGATTTTCAAGAAAAATGCCCAGGTGGCGGTGCCGGCTCCCGGAGAGCGCGGGTCGAGGATGCCGATTTTTCCTTTCCATTTCGGGTTAAGCAAATCGTCATAGGAACGGACGTCTTCCGGTTTCATTAGAGTCGGGTTATGCCAGATATTTTCTGACTGGTATACCTGAAATGCATAGATAAAGCGTTTGGCGTTATCGAGCCAGATGTGACCGCCGAACCAGCGCTTAGGGTCTTTGACTTCCGGCAAAAGCAGCAGCGGCTCCACCGGTTCCAAGATACCCGCATTCAATAGACTAAACGGTGTCGCAGTGCCGCTGATCAAGAGATCGTAATAGCGCACCCCGGCGGCGTGTTCTGCGGCGATCTTGCTCGCATTGCTAGGGCCGCGGGCATTGGTCAACTCGAGCTCGATGCCGGGAAAACGTTTCGGAAAGATTTCACCGATCGCTTTGCGCAGTTCCGCGCTGGCGGGAATTGCAGCGACGAGTTTGCCTTCCTTCTTGGCGGGCTCGATGGTTCTTTCCCATTCCGATGAAGATGGAGATCGCGCTTCGGCGGAGAAACCGGGCGATGAAACCAGCACCGCGAAGAGAATACTGAGAAAGCATCGCACAGCAAAAATTTTCATTCATGCCTCCCGAAGCATAGTGTCCTGACTCAGAAGTTCGCGACATAATTCCCCCCTCATTCCTCCCCTTCCCCTTATATTAGGTTTGTTGCATGTAATCATAGATCAGGTGACTTTATGGAAACCGATTTCACAGAGCTTGCTGGTATGAGGACCACCCTTCCCCGATTCCGTGGAGGATCAAAAAGAGACCGTCCCGCCCAGCAAAAGAACGGAGCCAAAGGTTCAATAGAAAGTTGTCCCTTGGAGGACCGATATAAGGCGAACTTTCCGTTCACGGCACTTGGAATTGGCAATACACAAAACAGGAGGATGAGAAATTGCAACGGTATTACTTGGGAGTGGATTGGGCCGACAAAAGCCATCAGCTGTACGTGGCTGATGAGAGCGCAAGAAAAATAAAAGAGCTGGAAGTCCAACAGACCCCTGAGGAGATGGCTGAGTTGGGGTGCTGGCTCGATGAGAGCCGGAGCAACGGGCTCGAGCTTTGGGCAGCCATTGAAAAGCCCCACGGTCGGATTGTGGATTTTCTTTTGGATCATGGCGTGGTGGTCTATCCGGTGAACCCCAAGGCGCTGGATCGGGCCAGGGACCGGTTTCGCATGAGCCAGTCCAAGAGTGATTGTTTCGATGCCTATGTGTTGGCGGAGTTTTTGAGGACTGATCACGCTCATCTGCGCGCTCTTGAGCCCAATACCGCCGAGGCCCAAGAACTTAAGATACTGACTCGGGATCACCAGCGGCTTGGGCGGCAGAAAACCCGTCTTCTCAATCAGATCGGGATAAAGCTCAAAGAATATTACCCTCGTCCGTTGGAGGTCTTTGAGGATCTGGAAACCAAGATCGCGCTGGATTTTCTCAAAGCGTACCCAACGCCGCAGGCCCTCTGGAAGCTTACGCGCCGAGGCTGGAAGCGCTTTGCCAAACGCGACCATCACCTCAGTGAGGCACGCTCTAACGAGCTTTGGGACAAGCTCAACAAGCCTCAGCTCGCGGTCCCACAACACGTGGTTAGAGCCAAAGCCAAACTTCTGCTGGCATTGGTGGGACAGCTGGAGGCCTCGGTGAAGGCGGTCAACAGCTACAACGAGGAGGTTGAAAGTTTTTTCGCCGCTATGCCGGCAGCTGAAATTGCCAAGACGCTGCCCGGCGCAAAAAGCGGGACCACGGTCGCCACGATTTGGGCTGAGCTGGGCGATGCTCAAAACCGTTGGAATTCCTTCAGGCATCTTCAGGCTGAGGCGGGAGCGGTTCCAGTGACTAAGTCCAGCAGCAAAAGCCGTGTGGTACAGTTTCGATTCGCCTGTAACAAGCATCTGCGACATGCCCTGTACTGGTTTTCTTTTAACTCTCTGAAGCGATCTGAGTGGGCGAAGAAGTACTACCGGGATCAACGGGCCAAAGGCCACAGCAAACATCAAGCGCTCAGAGCTCTGGGAGCCAAGTGGCTCAAGATTATCTTTGTGATGTGGCGAGACCATAAACTTATGATGAAAACTACCACTTGGCGAACATCGCCCGACAGAAAATGCGCCAGGCGGCATAAAAAATAAACGAGGCACTTGACAAGCCTCATAGAAAGTCTCTTTTCCAAAGAGGGGTTAGAGTCCTGGAGCGAAACTTTCCCCTTTGAAAAAAGGGGGATAGAGGGGGATTTGAGTGCGGTTTCAACCAGTGCCATGGTTTGGAGTTTTTAAATGAACTTCTGAGACACCACACTAGATGCAGAGCCGGTTTTCGACTGATGACTTTGACCGGCCCAATCTGACGCTGACGGCTGCCGGTGTCAAGAAATTCGTCGGCCAAAAGTTTTGTCTACAGCACGCGAAATGAACGCGTTTTGATGATGAGAAAGACCGGAGTGCCTTCCTTAAGTTCAAGCCGGGTCACCGCGCCTGACGTGAGCCGCACGAAGAATTCTTCGCCGGCGGAAACGGTGACCAGTGCCTGTCCGTCGATCAGCTCGATTCTATGAACGGTTCCCGCTATCACATTGCCCGCAGAAATACCCTCCGGTCGCTGGGTGCCGATCAGAATGTCGTCGGCGCTGACACGAATATGCAGGGAGCGATTCGCCGGTTGCGGTAGGTAGGGGATAAACAGTTCCGTGCCGGAGCGTAGTCGCACTCGTGTCCTCCCTGCTTTGGCATCCGCTTCTATAAATGTCGCCGTAAAGACGTTTTCAAACTGTTCGTCGGGAATTTGCATGATCGTATGAGCAGACCTGAGGGCTTCTTGAGGAATGCCCTGAGTCACAAGCCGGCCTTGCTGAATCATCAGCACCCAATCCGCCAGCGTAAGAACTTCGGTCAAATTATGCGTTACATAAATCATCGGGATGCCAAACTCATCGCGCACCCGGCCGAGGTAGGGCAGGATTCTTTCCTTGAGCGCAATGTCGAGCGCTGCCAAGGGTTCATCGAGCAATAGCAATTGCGGTCGCGACAAGATCGCGCGGGCAAGCGCCACCCTTTGCGCTTCGCCTCCCGAGAGCTCGGTGATGGAACGATCCAACAGTTTGCCAATCTCCAAAACTTCTAACACATGATCGATACCGATGCCTTCAGCGTTGCCGATGTCTCGATGTCGTTCCGCGCCAAATAGAATGTTCTTGCGTACTGAGAGGTGAGGGAACAGAGCTCCTTCTTGGGGGACGTAACCGAGTCCCCGTTGTTGCGGCGAAAGATTGAGTCCACGCGCAGACGAGTAAAGCGTTCGCCCGTTGATTTCGATTTCACCGTCGGCGATGGGGCGCAACCCGGCAATGGCGTCGAGAAGTGTTGTTTTGCCGGCGCCCGAGGGACCGAAGATCGATGTCACCCGCGCATCGAAGGAAACGTCGATATCCAGTTCAAAATTCGCCAGCGGTGTCCGGCAACGGAGTAGCATCTCAAGCCTTTTTCCCCGCGCGCAGCAGCCACTCCGAGCACCAGACAAACACGAAAGCTAGACTAACCGTGATTCCCAGCAGGACATAAGCCTCCGGGTCCTTGCCGGTCTGAACGAAGTTGAAGATCGCCAGTGAAAGCGTCTGCGTCCGGCCGGGAATATTACCGGCGAGTAAGATCGTCGCACCGAATTCTCCGAGGGCGCGCGAGAAGGCGAGCAGCGCGCCGGCCACGATGCCCTTGTAGGCGAGAGGGACTGTGATAACGAAAAAAATTCGTAACCCCGACGCGCCGAGGGTTGCGGCGATTTGCTCGAGCCGGGGATTGACTTCCGAGAAAGAGGTTCGCACCGAACGAACCAAGAGTGGAAAGGACATCACCGCCATGGCGATCAGCACACCTTTCCAGTTGAAGACGACCTCGATGCCGCGATCGTACAACCACTGCCCGATGGGGTTCCGCCTGCCGAATATTTTGAGCAGGATTAACCCTGTAGACACGGGTGGCATGACCAGCGGGAGAAGAACGATCGTCTCGACGATGCTCTTCAACGGCCAATCCCTGCGCGCAAACAGCCAGGCTAACGCGACGCCAAACGGCAATATGACCAGTGTGCTGGCGAGACCGACGGCGAGAGAAAAAACCGTGATATGCCAGGTTTCTACAGAGAAGATCACGATGCAATGTCATTCGGCCGTGCTTAGTCGAGAACCACGAAGCCGTACTTTTTGAAGGCGGCTTTGCCTGTAGAGCCTAATACGTAATTCATAAAATCGCGCGCGGCCTCTTTTTTCTTCGATTCTCTGACGATCGCCAGCGGATAAGTTATTTTCGGACCTTTTTCAATCGGCACTTCGAACACGATCTTCACCTTTTGCGAAATTGCCGCGTCAGTCTTGTACACGAAGCCCGCTTCAACGTTGCCGGACTCCACCGAGGCTAGGGTCGCGCGAACATCCAATACAGGAACAATTTTCGGCTTCACCTTGTTCCACAAGCCTTCGTCCGCGAGATACTTGCTGGTATATACCCCCACGGGAACAGCTGCCGGATCCGCTAATGCGATTTTTTTGACTTCGGGCTTCATCAAATCTTTGGGTGACGCAACTGAAAGCTTGGAGTTTGCAGGAACAATCACGACCAGCTGATTCGAAAGTAGATTTCTCCGAGTACCGGGTTCGAGACGGCCATTTTTTTCGAGGAGATCCATCTGCGCTAGATCGGCAGAGAAAAAAATATCCGCCGGTGCGCCTTCATCGATCTGCCGCGCCAAAAAGTTGGAAGGTCCAAGGGTAAGAGCGAGCTTATGCTTGCTCTTTAATTGGTACGCTTTACCGATATCCCCCAGAACGTCTGTGAGACTGGCGGCAGCGGAGACGAGCACTTCGTCGGCTCGAGCGGAAATTGGCACCGATAGCATAAACAGAATCACGGTCAACCAGGAAAATGCCATCCTCGCAAACTTGCTGATTGTCATTTGAATTCAACCCCGACTGTTCTACCGATGACTCAGCTCACAAGAATGCCCGCGTTAGTCTATGGCCGCATCTCGACGACTTTGCCGCTCTCGCGGGTATCATAACCGCCGAGTGCCTCAAGCTCTTCTCTAAAAGGTCTGCTAACGATCGTATCAAGCAGCGTTCTTAGGCCCGGCAAATTTTCATAATGCGCCTTTGGAATAATGAGGTCGTAGCGCTCGCGCTGCAATGGAATGAAATCGAGACCGCAGATCGCGGCCGCGGCGCGGACGCCGACTCCG
>DASPXM010000293.1:0-5306 GCA_035637295.1 Verrucomicrobiia bacterium | reverse complement strand
TGGTTTTCGCTGTCTCCGGTGAACCCTACCTATTAGGTAGCTTTCACCGGGATGGCCACGAGAGCCCCAAAACTCTCCATCACTCTCGGGAGCAACGACGTCACACACCATGAAACCATCGCGACTCACGCAGGATTTAGGATTAATTCTATTTAAGTCCCGAATTTTTTGATTTTTTCCTCCAGTCACGCCAACCATTTAACAAACCTCTCGCCGGCGCGTCTAACGCGGTGAAGGGAGGAAATTCACATGAACGCATTCAAAAACTCCAAATATATATCCTCGGTCGCGATCATACTGGCGCTAGCGCTGTCGGTCCTCAGCACACCGAGTACTGCATGGAGCAGTATGCGCGATGATGTTCGAGAATTTCATCTGTTTCTGCAGGATCACCCGCGCATTTCTTCTGACTTGAGAGCAAATCCCAACTTGGTCCACAACAGAAGATATATGGACCAGCACGATGATTTGGCGCGGTTCCTAAGACACCGGCCGGGGCTGCGGCAGGAAATAGCTCTTAATCCCGATCGGGTCTTCGGCAGATACTACACCAATGGTCGCTACGACCGGTATGATCGTGACCGGTTCGGTCGCTGGCGCTAGACAGTCTTGACATCGATCAGACGGCAGGAGAAATCCTGCCGTCTTTTTTTGGTCTTCGGGTTTTCCCTACGAAATTCTGCGATGCGACAAGGAAAGTCGGATCGGTAGCCGTTCAAGGTTCCATGTTCAAGGTTCAAAGACAATCACGGATCGGAGCGAACGCGTTGAACGTTTGAACCTTGAACCCTTGAACGGCCGTCCCTTCCTCGCTACCTGTGAACTGCTAAAAACGCGAAGACCTTGGCCGCGTTGAAAACGTTGCCGACCGACACGAGATCATGGTCGGTGTGCTGAAAGCGGATATCGCGTGAGCCATAATTGATTGCCTGAATGCCGCGAAAATTGAAAAGCCCGGTATCGTTGGCCGCCGTTGAGAAAGTGAACTTAGGTTCATAGCCGAGCATGGTGCGGATTCCATGCTCGAGGGAGCGCACGACTTCGACATCCTTACCGACCTCGCTTGGATACATGAAATCCCGCGGCGCGACTTCGATCTCGAATGGTTCGATCTTGCCGATGGCATCTTTCATCTGTTTGATCGCATTCCTAGGATCATCGCCAGGTAGAAGACGACGATCGAACATAACGCGGCACTCGTTTTGAATCGTATGCGTGGCTTTCGGAAAACTCTCGATCGCATTCGGCGTCAAGCTTACTTTTCCCAATTCCGCATGAGACTTCGCCTCGGGATACGGCATCAGCGGTTTGAGCTTGTCGAGAACTTTCACCGCGCCGTCGATGGCGTTGATCCCCTCCCATGGGCGGCTGCTGTGCGCCTGTTTGCCTTTGACCGTCACCAGAATATCCACGCGCCCTTTGTTGCCCAGTTGAATTTCCGGCGGGCCATCGATAATGCACCAGTCGGCTTCCACGCCACCGTGATCTAAAACGAAAGCGAGCGAATCATGCCGGCCGGTTTCGCCTGCGGTACTTACGATGAAGTAAAGATCGCTCGGCAGTTCCACTTTGCCACCGACGACGAATCTCATTGCCGCCATCATCGCCGCCAAACTGCCCTTCTGCTCGCATGCGCCTCGGCCCCAAACGCATTCGCCGTCGAGCTTGTACGGCGCGCCATCGACGATTTCCCCGGAGTAAGGATTCTGCATGGTGCTCGGCGCCGCGCACATGGCGTAAGCGACGAGCATCAATCGATCGTTTCGCGTTTTACCTTTGACATGAAGTATGAGATTGCCCATCCGATCGATCGTGGGTTTCAGCCCCGACTGTTCCAATTCCGCTTTGATCACGTCACGAATGAGGGACAAAACTTGCGGCTCGGACTCGAGCAGGTGAGTCTGCGGGCTGGCGTGTTGAACGAGCTTGACTGTTAGCCGCTTGACCTCGTCGTACGTCAGGTTCTTCTCAATCAATTTCTTTGCAGTTCCCGCATCCATCTTACTCTTGCCTCATGTCTGTCGCCTCAAGCCTATTTGCTTAATGTCCCTCAAAATTCGCCGCCCACTTTACCGATCTTTCGAGCAAGCAAAATCAAAATGATGCAAATTAAACTAACGATCAAGGCCAACGAACACATTGGCCCTAAGTTACCATCCACGTAAAAATGATAGAGCAACGGACCCAAAGGCTCGGATCCGGGCGAATAAAGAAAAATCGAGGTGCTGAACTCGCGCAAAAAGATCGTCGCCAGAATGATCCAACCGGCGATGAAGCCTGGCCGTAACAACGGTAGCAGGATGCGCCGAAAGGTCGTCAAGAATCCGGCGCCGCATGCCATCGAGGCCTGCGACAAATCGTCATGTAGCTGTACGATTGTGCTTGTCATCGTCCTCAACCCATAAGGGAGAAACCGGGTGATGTAACCGATCAATAGGATCCACAGCGTACCGTAAATCGGCAATGGAACATAAACGTAAGTCCAGAGAAGCCCGATGGCCAGCGCGGTTCCAGGAAAGGCCCAGGGAATGAAGGTCAAGGCCTCGATTGCTCCTCGCCCGGCAACTTTTGTCTTTGTCGTCACCCACGCAGTCAACGCAGCAAGGAGCATGCACAAAGTAGCGCCCCCCACGGCGAGGAAGAGACTGTTCTGCAGTGCCCGGTAGGTGCGCGCATCCTTGAAATTCCCCCGGTAGTTATCTAGGGTCAACAACTCCCAAGTCTTCGGTCCGGGAACGTGAATATAGGAAATAAAAGAAACATAGATGAGGACAAGAAACGGTAACACAACGATCAGCAAGAGAACCAGACCGGCGACGCCGGCCGCTGGGTAACGCCATTTGCCGAGGTCGATAATAGTTGGCCGATAACCGCGGCCGGTGACCGTCACGTAGCGCTCGCTCCGTTTCGTCAAATGCCGATAGCAATAAACGAATAACATGGTGATCAGCAACAGCGAAACACCATAGGTAGCCGCGAGATTCTGATTTGGTGGAAACGCTCCCACCGCTTCACGATAGATCTTGGTGGTAAAGACTTCGATCCGCGCCGGCAGCGCGATAATCGCCGGGGTATCAAAGCTCTCGATGGCTCGCACAAAGTTCAGAATGACCGCGGCTAGCAGCGCCGGCCGAATAATCGGGAAAGTGATGCGCGAAGCAATCTGAATGTTATTCGAACCCGCCACTCGCGCCGATTCCTCAAGCGACGGATCCATTGAATAGAGTGACGCGGAAACGATCAAGAAGGCCAGCGGCGTGGTAATCAGCGCTTCGACGAAGATCATGCCCCACAAGGAGTAAAGATTCAGCGGCGCGTTACCCAAGCTGAAGAGCTCCATCAATAACCGGTTAATCAATCCGGTACGCGGGCTCAGTAACACCGTCCACGAAACGGCGAGCATAACGGGAGGAAAAATGTTGGGAATAATTGCCGTCAGCTCAAAAAACTTTCTAAAAGGGGCATTTGTCCGGATCGAGATCCAAGCCAGAGTGGCAGCCAGTGCGGTCGCTAGGATTGATGAACCTGCCGCAAAAATAAAAGAATTGAACAGTACCTGATAGGTCAACGGGTCATTATAAGCTTGGAGGTAGTGCGCCAGAGTGAACTCGGCGCCGGGCACACCTAGCGGCTTGCTGCGAAAGCTGCCGTAGAAGAGCATGAGAGTCGGAGACAGGCTCAAATAAGCGATGATGATGCCTACGCATATAACAACCGTCAGCTGAGGCTCGCGTCTAAACGAATCCAAAAAACGACGTAACAACGCTCGACCGATCCTTTCTGGATTTCCAAATTAACTGGCGCGCAATAAAAAGAGGGCCGGCCACTTATAGGCCAGCCCTCATAGGCTGTCAACAACGACGGAAAATTGTCAAATTTATTTGGCGAAAAAAATCTCGCGAAAGGTCCCGCTCATGAGTTTTTTGAATTCGTCTTCCGACGGGTTATCCATGAAAACCATACGCGGGGCTACTTTCTCGGCATCTTTGATCGGGGGATAGACACCCGGCGCCAAGACGAATTCACCATCTTCGGCTATTTCCTTTTGCCCTTCGATAGAACACGCGAAATCGATATAGAGTTTAGCCGCATTCGGATGTGCCGATTTGGCACCTAGGCTCAGATAGTTTGGATCCGTCAGGTATTTATCCATGGGAATATAGTTCACCGGACCTTTGTACTGCTTGATGTACTTGATATACGTAATTCCCACCACTGCCTCACCTTTGATGATCGTAGTCGTGACCGGCGCCAAAGACTCCACCAGGATCGGTTTCTGCTTAGCCAAAGCTCTGACGTAGTCCAGCCATTTATCGCCCTTAAACTTCTCCAGATTCCATAGAAACTGGGCGGTGGTCGTGTGACGCGTTGGATCTGGGATCGAGATTTTTCCCATCCACTTCGGATTCAACAAATCGTCGAAAGTTTTGGGTAAGTCCACCGCTTTCACAAGCTCGGTGTTGTAGAGAATGCTAATCGGTAACACACGCCACGGCGTAATAAGACCGTCCTTTTCCTTGTACTGAGCCGGGAACTTCTCCGATGCGGGCGGGATAAATTTTTGAAACAAGCCCTCGCTCTTCATGATTAATTGCACGCCGCGATTGCCTTCGGCGATGTCGAAACCCGGCCTGCCGGCGCGCCATTCCGTCAATGCCCGCTCAGACACTTGCGTCGAAGAACCGCGCCAATAATCAACTTCAATGCCGTATTTTTTCTTAAAGGCTTGGTGCAGTCCATCCATCGCCTGCGGCACCACCGAGCCGTAGACGACGACTTTACCTTCTTTCTTGCCGGCATCGACATTGGCGGACTGCGCAAGCGCTTGCCCTGCGAACATGACGGCGGTAACCGCGAGAACCTCGGCTATGATAACAAGACGACTGATTACTTTATTCACAATATCCTCCAACCCGTTCTTAAATGGTCAAAAAATTATAGAGCCGATTGTGCCAAGTCAAGGCATCATTCGTCGCTAGTCTGCTAATTCATTTGGCGAGGAATAATTGGCGAAACTCGCTCTGAAGCTTCGCAAGCTGGTCACCACTGGTATCGTTCATGAGCAGCAAACTGGCCATGATCTTATCAGCGCCCTTAATATTGGGATAAACGCCGGGCGCGAGCACAAATTCGCCGGTATCCGCCACTTTCTTCTGTCCTTCGGCTGAACATAAATACTCAATAAACAGCTTGCCGGCGTTCACATTGGGAGATTTCGAGCTGAGCGCCGCGTCGCTCGGATCGGCGAACAGCTTGTCGATGGGTGCAAAGCTAATCGGGCCTTTGGTTTGTCCGGCGTACTGGAC
>DASPXM010000292.1:0-19351 GCA_035637295.1 Verrucomicrobiia bacterium | reverse complement strand
TACCTATGGACTTGTGTCGTCGCCGACGCCCAACAACTGCCGCGCTCGCTGACCATTGGCGCCAATCCGCCAGGCACAGTGTTCTATGCGCTGGCGAGCGGACTTGCCAAGTTTGCCAGCGAGGGCGCGCCGTTTCAGATGATCGTCCAACCCTATACGGGCACGAGCACGTTCTTACCTCTGCTCAACTCGGGCGAGATCGACTTCGGTATCAACAACGCGGTGGATATGGCGCTCGCCTATCAGGGGCCCGACCGGTTAAAGATCGGCGGTCGTAATCCGTTCCAACACACACCCAATGCGCGTCTGGTGATGCGCGGGTCGGTGTTGTTGACGGCGCCGCTTGTACGCAAGGATTCGCCGATTAAAACCATCCACGATATCCGCGGCAAGAGGGTCACAGGCGAATATCCGGCGCAGCTTGCCAACTGGTACAACCTGTTCGGTTATCTATCTGGCGCGGGAATGAAATGGGAAGACGTCAAGATCGTTCCGGTGTCGGGCGTCAACGAAGGAATCGATGCCTTGGTCCAAGGGCGCGCCGACGTCAGCCTGTGCGCGCTGGATGCAGCTAAGGTCAAAGAAGCCGACGCCGCCGTGGGCGTACGTCATATATCGATGGACTGTTCTCCCGAGGGAGAGAAGCGGCTACGGCGTGCGGTGCCCGGCTACTATCCGCACTGGCTCAAGCGCGGTCAGGCCACGGCGGTGGTGGAGGATACGTGCGTGAACGCGTACGATATCTACTTAACCAGCCACAAGGGAGCTGCTGATCGGGTGATCAGCACCGTTCTCAAAGGCGTCTGGGACAACATCGACAAGCTCCCGTCGCTGCACCCGAGCTTCAAAGACTGGACCCGACAACGCGCCGTGGATCCGGATGTGACGCTGCCGTATCATCCGGCGGCGGTCCAGTATTTTAAAGAGCGCGGCGTTTGGTCGGTAGCTCTGGACGACGCCCAACGGAAATTGCTTGGCTTCAACCCCTAGCGGGGCCGATTGCGCCGCCATTAGTGTCCCGGTCGCGCGTGATCTCATTTGTGTATTCAATAACGGCGCGGATGAAACAAACTCGAAGCCGTTGCAGATTTTCCGCGGTTACCATATTGGCAAGGGCGGCGTATTCCCCGCATGGCTAAAGTCATCGAATCCGAAAAGTACGACAGCCCTGGGATACTTTCCACTTACCAGCTCTTAACGTTATACTTTCCGGCTTTTGTATTCGCTTTGGGCTACAGCATTGCGACACCCGCGATCCCGGTGCTGGCGAAATCGTTCGACACAGGATTCGGCGTCGCTTCCCTTGTCATCGTCGTCCACGCGCTCGGCGGGCTCGTTGCAGCTGTGCCCACGGGCTTTTTGGTTGACCGCGCCGGCCGGCGTCCGATTCTGTTTGCCGGGCCCGTCCTGATGGCTGCGTCGTCGTGGTTGACGGCGCTGGCGCATTCTTTTCCGGAACTGCTCGCGTATCGCTTCATCGGCGGCGCGGCGATGGAAATGTGGCGTCAGGCCCGGTTGGCGATCATCGCAGACGTCGGCAAACGCCGTCAACGCGGCCGGCAGATGAGCGGCATGGTAGGGATCGAGGGCGCCGGCAGACTGCTCGGTCCGGCGCTGGGCGGCTTTCTCGCGGGCTGGAGTATCCGCGTCCCCTTCATGGCGCACGGTGCGTTGGCATTGCTGGCCATTGTGCCGAGTTTTTTTCTCGTGCGCGAGTCGGCACCAAGCGTGCACAGAACGAGTGGTAGAAACACCGAAGAATCTCTGGACACCCGGGCATTGTTGGCGCTGATGCTCGATCCACGCTATCGCGGTTTTTTTTGCGCTCAATTCTTTGCGTCCATGACTCGTGGTGTGCTTTGGGGAGGAACGCTGCTACTTTATATGACCTTCGCATACGGCGTCGGGCCGAAGGGCTTGGGCGGACTGGCGACCACCAGCACCATCGTCGGCATTCCGATCACACTATCTTGTGGTTACTTGATGGACCGATTCGGGCGCAAAACCACGATGGTGCCGGGGTTCATGTTCATATCTCTCGGTCTTTGGTTTCTTGCCTCGAGCGCGGTGTGGCACTGGAGCCTGGGATTTTTCATCGCCGGCTTTCTTTGGATTCATTGCGGTCATGCTGTGACTGCGGGAAGCATGCAGGTGCTAGGATCGGACATGGCGCCGGCCAACGCGCGTGGCCGGTTCTTCGGTTTCTGGCGCCTTATTGGCGAGATCGGCAGTCTGGTCAGTCCGGCTCTCTTTGGTTTGGTGGCGGATCAGATCGCGTACGGCGCGGCATTCGCTTTGTTTGGTTTTGGCTCCCTCGCCACTGCGGCGCTGCTGGCGTTTTCAGTGAAAGAAACTGTCCGCGGGGAAATTGCGTCGGTAGAGCCCGCTAGTCAGTCTCAGCTTGAGCAATCTTGATCTGTTTCGGTCATGCTGTGATCACCCCTCGTGGTTCGTTGCGCTGGGCCGTTTGGCATTTTTGACGTCCTCTGGCCCGCGCCTTCATGGATTGTTGACGGTTTCCCTAGCGGACCCAGCGTTGCGTGAAATGCGCTGCCCAACTAAAATATGGATTGAAATTTACTGCTGCTCGCGTCGCTTCGAAGCTACGGCGTAATTGCGAAAGTCGAAGATGGCCGAGTAGGAGCCTCAGGATGCCGCACGCAAAGTCGTTACGAGCCATAGGTCAGTCTCTCGAATCTCTCGGAGTCGTGGCTTTTGTCATGGAAAAGGACGGACGCAACTATGTCGTCCGCAGCGACTCCCTGCCAGACATCGCGGAATTGGACACCCGAAAAAGCCTCTCCGAGAAAGTGTGGAATTCCCAAAAGTCGTCGCGCAGGGGTGCTCACTTGCTGCGCGATGACGGTTCACTCCATTACGAACCCAGTTATGTCTCCTGGCTCGACGCTCAAGGCAGAAGAAAACGGCGCAGGCAACTTTCTGCTCAAGCAACGGGAACCATGAAATTTTCTCAGCTCCTGCGTAGTGTCGGGAGACATATCGATAGACTCGAGCCGCATGCATTTACCATTTGCTGGACCAAAGACTCCGTGTCGGTCGAATATGATTTGGGTGACGGTCAAAAAATCACCGAAATTCTCCCCATCGACAAATTGCGCGAGCTGACGGTCCGAATGCGCGTTCGACGGGCACGGCGGCGCTAGCACGAAGTTACCCCCGGTAGCGCAATCGTTATCAGCGGAACAATTGAAGTCAGTTTGTCATTGCTTGGGTCCTATTGAGAAGCAGCGGTGGCATCGCAAAATTTGCAGGAGAGGTGATTAAGTAGATTCCAACCGTTCAAGCAGTTCAAAGAGAAAGAGTTCAATCTGATCCGACGCCGACTGTCTTTACAATTTGATGGGCTTGAACGATTCGAACGTTCATACTTGGGGCATTTCACACTGCACTCCTGTTTGCTTCATCTCGTCTTCGTAGTGTTTACGGATGTGCGGATCTTCGTCGGCATATTCGATCAGTGTGCCGCCTCGCTTGATGTCGATGTAAACTCCGTCTTCGCTGCGTTTGTCGGCAATCTTAAATCCAAGCGGGTGAATGCGGCTGCCGTAGCGTAGCGCGAGATGGCGCGCCGGTTGCGCCCCGGTGTTGAAATGCTGGTGAAACCATCCGCCCGGCGGGCAGTAGACACTGCCGGCTTTCCACTTCACCTCCACAACATCTGCGGTTCGTCCCGCTTCATAGGGTCGCGTGCCGATCTCTTTTGACCACAACAGCACATAGCCGGACGACTGCAAGCCCAACAAAATTGCTCCAGGGCCATGGTAATGTGCCTTGTGGTATCGCCCCGCCGGCCACTGGGCTAGGTGGCCAATCAGACTATTGCCGGCCAATTCAAACTGAGTGATGCTCACGCCGGCGCCTTTCACTTCCCGCTTGTCGATACTCGCTGACTGTATGTCCGTGATGAAGTTGGTTTCCCAGATATGCTGCATGCCCGACTCGTAGCGCTTGTGTCCCTGGTTAAAATAACCCTCGGCGGCCGAGTAGCGGTCGGCAAAATTGTACGGGCAGTTGAAAACAAACTCTTCGTTGTGAACGACGTCCATCACCAGTGGAGCGTTGGTGACGGCGAGAAATTTTACCGGCGTGCGACCGCCGTTGAGCAGGCGATGCCAGGTATTGAGCGGCGGCGCGAAAAGACTCCACGGACCCCACTCAAACATCTGCTTGCGACCGCCGTCTTGCCAAACTTCAGCGGCGCCTTGGCCTTCCAGGACACAGATAACTTCCTCGTAAAAATGTCTTTCGGGGTTGAGCGTGCCGCCGGCGGGAATTTCTCCGACATACATGCCAGTGACGCCCTCCATGCCGTAAAGGTTGACGAAGGCAGCGTTGCCGCCCATGCGCGCCCAAGATGCCATGGCGATATCCCGGACATCCTCGACTCCATAGCCGTCGACCACCGGAATGCCTTGGCGAGCCATCCATTTAAAGTACGCCGTCTTCTGAAACGCTGCCATTAATGCTTTCACCCGTTCATCTTGTGCCATGGGATGTGCTCCTCATAATCTTGCAGGCTCTCACTGCCGAAACATACGGCCGTGGCGAAAGGTAGCATAATCTTGCTGGGTCAGAAAACCTTTTAGTTAGGTGATTTCAGTTGTCGAAGTCGACTTGTGCGGCTAAACTAGGTGTTGGAATGCCGCGAGCGAAAACATTGTGCCGTAACCTTTTGATGATGGACTTAGTCAGAGTCGTCCTGGTAGTCATCGTTTTTCTGTCTTTGTCAGCCTGTACGTATCCACTGACCATGCATTCCCGGGACGGCGAGAAACTCAATGGCCGCTGGCGTTTCGCGCGTGAGGGAACGGGGCTAATTCAGGTTGTCGCTTCAGACGGAGAAGTACTGGTCGGCGCTTTCAAGCCGGTTCCGCGCCGGAACTTTTTCGAAAGCTACCAAAACGCATTTGGCGGCGGTTCGATTGATGCGGACGGCCCCGACCTGTTTGCGCATGGCAATGTCTTTGGCGGCCTTCTCGGCGGGTCCAGCACCTTGGCCGATGTTGCTTACGGCGAGAACTATAACAAATCGTCCGGCGAGTCGATCCAGACCCTGAGAGGGCCGCTGCTATATTGGACCGCGAGCTTACAAGGCGACAGAAGAACGATCATGCAGTGCTTCTTGATCGGATCTTCCTCGACGGGCCGTGGCCTCGGCAGATGCAAAGGCCGTACGGGAACAGAATATACTGTCGAGTTCTAGTGACTACCGGCGCCGGGCTATTATTCCGTGGATTGGGCGAATTTTACCGGCCAAATCTTCATTCCTCCGGTGTTCGTTGCTGGAAACAAAGCCCAAGTTTTATCGCAAGATTTGGTCGAGCAAACTCACCTCTTAGGGAATGACGTCCTGCCTTGAGAGCGTGATCCCTAGGGTTTGCGAATGCTCGCGCTTGGAATGTGTTGACTGCGAACTAGACGATTCGCCGCCAATCCCGCGTCGTGAGTGGGAGCCCCGCCGCTTTCGCGGCGCGGGCCGGCCGACGTGCGGTCGCGGGAAGCTTCTGAGACCGTTGCATCTTGTCTCTAATTTCCGCCCAAGAGCAGTGGCGGGTATTGCGCAATTTGACGAGCGCGTCATAGCTTTTGTGCAGCGATTGTTCACTTCCGCGCAAGCCGAGTTGGGCCATGACCGACTTGAATTGAACGAAAGTGAGAGCCTTCCTTTGACTAGCTGGCGTCGTGAGTTGGAATACCGGCAGCTGCCTGGACTCTGACCGCTTCAAGCTCTGCGGCAGTGCTTCGATCACATCACCAAGCCGCTCGCGAACGGCAGGCTGACGATTGCGCAAATGTTTGAGGCGTTGATCGATCCAGGACACGCCTTTGTGTAAGGCGCAGCTTACCGCTTCGTTCTCCGTGGTAACGCGAGTTGTAAATCTGACGAATGCCGATTCACGCGTCGGACCGATGCACCAGGTAATATCCGCCTGAGGTACCCAGGAATTGGTCGCTGTGTCGAAACTGGGAAAAGCCATGATGACGTGCTTGCGATGTAATCGATTCCACATAGCAATTAACTCCCCTCCAGATGGACGATTAGAGCGTGCAAAGAGCTAATTCACCGGTGAATTTATTGATTAGGACAGCGAAGGAGAAGGTCCACCTGCGCCTTATTGTGACGGCACAAATTGCAAAAGGCAAGGACCGAGCAAAAAGATTTTTTTTAGGGTGTTTTGTGAAAAGAAGATTCTCGCACCGCCGCGAATGCAGCAGCGGTGCGAGAGGTTCAGGGACCTGTTAAAATCTACTTAGTTTATGCCGCTCGTTTGAGTGAATCCTCCTTTGAGTGGATCTTGATTTAAACAGTTAGCTGCTAGTCCTAACGACGCCAGTAGCGCCACCAACCCCAATCTCGATCGTAGTCATAGCCTCGTCTCCACGCGTATCGATCCTCCCACAGTTCTCTTCGCTCGCGCGCAATCGCAGCTCTGTCCTGAGCGAGTTCGCTCGGATCCGCGCCACGCCGGAGGTCCCGACGAAATTCTCGTCTGGTATCGTTTAACTCTCGTCTATCGTGGCGCAGCTCTCTATGACGACCCCAATCAGCCATTGCAGGAGCAGCCACTGTCAATAATCCTCCCAAAATCAAACCACTTGCGATTATACTTTTGGTCTTCTTCATAGCAAAATTCTCCTCCTAGTAATTTTGACGAAATAGTGGTCGAAAGGTTTCAGTAGCCCTCTTGGGACGTGTTAATTTAGTGTTTTCGCGGAATTCGTATTGGATTTGGATGTAACCCTCAATAATTGACCATGATCGGTCCCGTGAATTGGGCAAAAGTTTTTTTGGCGTTTCGGCGGGAAAAATCCTACAGCTGTCTGAAAGTTTTTGCTGATTTTACCGACATATCGCTCGATCAGCAGGTAAACCCTCAGTTTATGCCATTGGCATAGAGCTTGCGCTTTTATAGACCTTTCGTTTGTTGAACAACGAAATTTCAAAAAACCGTCCGTGAAATCACGGTGTGCAATCAGACTGGGCAAATCATCCACGAATTCTATTCAAACAAAATGAAGACAGTCTCTTTGGTAGGGAAGGAGTCGGTTATGGCTAAAGCGAAAATGCAGCGAGGCATCTACATGTTCTTGTTCATTTGCTCAGTTGCGCTCGGTTGCGCGCCGAGTAACGGTGACCGCGGCGGTCGGTTCACTTTTGCTGGCACTGCTAGGGGTCCAGACTTCATCGTATTGGCAAAGGAACTACAACCAGCAGTAGTGAATGTATCGGCAGCCATAGCAGGAACCGTGGCGCCACCAAGCGGGCAGGGCCGGCAAGGGGAGCCGGAGGGCGAAATGATGGAGCGATTTTTTGGCGCTCCGCCGCCGTCAGGCCAGGCATCACAACGTAGTCAAGGATCAGGCTTTATTATTGGATCCGACGGAATGATATTGACCAATGCTCATGTAGTTGAGGGTGCCAAAAAGATTACTGTTAGGCTTTTCGACAAACGAGAATTTGACGCCCGAGTCGTCGGCAGAGATCTTCGGACCGATGTCGCCGTGATCAAGATTGACGTCACGGATAAGTTACCAACGATCAAATTGGGCAATTCTGACGATGTTGAAGTCGGTGAATGGGTCATGGCTGTCGGGAATCCGTTCGGATTGGACAATAGCGTAAGCTCCGGTATCGTGAGCGCCAAGGGACGGCATATCGGCGAAGCTTATGATCGACTAATCCAAACCGACGCACCGCTCAATCCCGGCAGTTCCGGCGGCCCCCTGGTTAATCTAAACGGCCGTGTCGTTGGCATCAATAAAGCGATCGTTAGCCAAATGGGCGGCGGAAGCATTGGAATCAGCTTCGCGACGCCAATCAACTTAGTCAAAGAAATACTGCCGCAGCTCCAGACCAATGGCAAAGTTACTCGAGGCTGGGCTGGAGTAGCGATCCAAGAGATTACGCCGGCGCTGGCCGATACGCTAGGTCTTGGACAAGTCAGCGGCGCCCTCGTCGCGGCTATCGCAAAAGGCGGCCCCGCGGAACGCAGCGGTATAAAAGTAGGCGATGTGATTACGGAATATGATGGCAAGAAAGTGACGGATGCTTTGGATCTACCGCTCTTGATTGCGCGAACGCCGATCGCAAAGCAGGTTCCAATTAAAATCAATAGAGAAAAGCAGGAACTGCGCTTGGCCCTGACCATTGCCGAGCTACCGGAACGGCCAATACAAATGAAACGGGACGAAATTGGCTGAGCGACGGTTTTATCCCAACGTTATTACGCAATGTAATAGCGCCGTTCGTTGAATTTCGTCCGCCTGCCTGCGATGGGCCACACAGGCACTGTCGCAGGCAGGTGTCGGTCCCCGTGTGATTACCCTTCGCATAACAACAAGCAGTTAATGTGGGTCGCTTTCCGGGTCCGCGGTGTTAACGACCGCGGCCCGCCAAATCCTTAGTCTTGTCGCCGCGCGAAAGTTGGGTATGATAGGGCTGTCTGGGCCAGATTCGGCGATGAGACAGCTCATTGACAAGCTACGAGCATTAATTGTGGGCAGCGCTGCCGCGGCAAATAGTCTGCGCAAGCGCTTAACCGAGGCGCGACCGGACGCTGCGGAATCGCGCCTCGAGGCGCTCGAGCGGGCGATGGAAATTCAAGTGACGCTGAATGAAACCGTCGATGCGCAAATCAAACTCGTCCATTCGCTTCTGGAAAAAGTACAGAAAAGATTACAGATCGTTATCGTAGCTCTGATCGCTGTCGGCACGTTAGCGGTGCTTGCGCTGGCCGCGGCGTTTATGAAGTAAACATCTACATATTCCCGTCACAATTTTGTCTGGACCACCGTGCTCTGAGATACACCGCTCAGTTTGTAAGTCGCCACCCATGCCTTTGCTTCGTCTTGAAGATATTTCCCTTGCCTACGGGGATATTCCTTTGCTCACACGTGTCGACTTTCAGATCGATGCCGGTGAGCGGGTCTGCTTGGTGGGTCGGAACGGCGCCGGCAAGACGACTTTGCTGCGAGTCGTCACCGGGGCGGTGGCGCCGGACGAGGGCGAAATATGGCGCATGGATACACTGCGCATTGCGCATCTCGAACAGGAAGTGCCGCCGGACACCGACCAGACGATATTCGAGGTCGTCGCCAGTGGATTGGGAGAGCTGGGCACTCTGTTGACGGAATACCACCAGATGAGCCAGCGAGCTAACGTGCCCGATCGCGTAAATGGCTTGGGGCAATTGCAAGCGCGCATCGAGACTCTTGGCGGATGGAACATAAACCAAAAAGTCGAGACTGTGTTGACCCGCTTGAGCTTGCATGGAGACAAGCGCTTATCCGATTGTTCCGGTGGCATCCGCCGACAGGTCATGCTGGCGCGGGCCCTGGTCTGCGAGCCGGATCTCTTGTTGCTCGACGAGCCGACCAACCATCTTGATATCAACGCTATTACATGGCTCGAAAGCTATCTGCTCACGTATCAGGGAGCGTTGATCTTCATCACCCATGACCGCACTTTTGGGCGTCGCCTCGCGACCCGCATCGTCGAGCTGGATCGTGGCAAATTGACGTCTTTTCCCGGAAATCTCGATGCGTATCTGCGCAAGAAAAACGAGTTGCTCGAAATCGAAGAACGAGCATTCGCCAAATTCGACAAGAAACTCGCCGAAGAGGAGGCATGGATTCGCCAGGGGATCAAAGCCAGGCGGACCCGTAACGAAGGCAGGGTAAGAGCGTTGCAGGCGCTGCGCCGTGACAAAGCTCAACGATTGGACGCACAGGGCAAGGCGCGCTTTGGTATCGATGCCGGGAATGCGTCCGGCAACTTAGTCGTGGATGTGCGCCGGGTCAGTTTTCGTTACGCCGAACATTGGATCATTCGCGATTGCTCCACGCGAATTCTTCGCGGCGAGCGAGTCGGTATCCTCGGCCCGAACGGTTCCGGCAAGAGCACGCTGCTCAAACTGATCTTAGGCGAACTGCAACCGACTTCCGGTGAAGTGGTGTTGGGCACGCGGTTACATGTGGCCTACTTCGACCAGCACCGCCGTATGCTCGATCCAGAGAAAACCGTGCGCGAAAACATGAGCGATTCGGATTACGTAACAGTCAAGGGTCGTTCGCGCCATGTGATTGGCTATCTCAAGGATTTTTTATTTGCTCCTGAGCGCATCGACTCCCCTGTGAAGGCGTTGTCCGGTGGTGAGCGGAATCGGCTGTTGCTGGCCAAAATCTTTACCCGGTCTGCCAACATGATTGTCTTGGACGAGCCGACTAACGATCTCGACGTCGATACGCTCGAATTACTCGAAGATCTATTGACCGATTACGATGGCACGCTGTTGCTCGTGAGCCATGACCGGACTTTTCTCGACAATGTCGTCACCAGCACTCTGGTCTTCGAAGGGAACGGCAAGTTCGGTGAATACGCGGGCGGCTATGAGGATTGGGAACGTTATCAGCGCTCGATTCCCGCGCCTTCCATCGAGCCACAAAGAGGCGCCAGAGAAACTCCCCGGGCCGCTGCTGTGAAGGGAGTAAATGACAAGCCACGTAAACTTACGTTCAAGGAGCAGCGCGAGCGCGAGACTTTGCCGGACAGGATCGAAGCGTTAGAGGCTGAGCAGGCCGAACTTTACAAACTCATGGGCGAAGCCGATTTCTACCGCCAACCAAGCGACAAAATCGCTGCGATTATGGAGCGGCTGGAAACAGTGAAGCACGAGCTCGAAGCCTGCTATCAGCGTTGGCAAATTTTAGAATCCGTCGCGGCGGTAACGAACAACTAACCTTTTGCTTCAATTCCGCACCCGAAGTCGAAATTCTTCGCCCCTGGCTCAGAATGACATGCGAGCCAGGATTACTTACTCTTAGTAGGCCGGACGGAATTGGCGAACGAGAATCCTGGCACTGTCGCGCCATTGCTTCCCGCCCGGCCTTTTAACTGATTGCGGTGCCTTGACGACTGGTCAGCATGTTGGCACTAAGGCTTTGTCCGTTCGTTGTCGATCATCTCGATAGCCTTCTTACGGAGCTCATCGTTGCCATTCACTTTTTGGACTGTCTGGCTGTAAGACTCAATGGTCAGGCCTTCTTTAGCGAGCGCTTTGTCAATTTTGGACTTGGCTTCCTTCTGAATTTCGATGCTTTTCTGGGGATCCTGCGTCTCTTTTAGTTGGGGACCGTACGTCTCACGGATCTTCTCGACTTGAACATAGACTTTGGCAAACGATTTGAGTTGTCCATCATCGACGCTGGCCGCCGGTCCGCTCGAAGGTTCCTGTGCATGTCCCGTTTCCGGCACGAAGATTACTAGAGAAAGGACAGCTGCGAGAAAGATGGGAGCGGTAAACTTTACAATGCGCATCCGACACCTCCAAGGAAAAATAATGCTTATTCATGGGGCAAGACATGTGCCAGAGTGGATTTTACTTTGGTTTTGTCGAAGACCCGTCGTTGCATGATCTTTTCTTGTATGAATTCTCATGCACGATCGGATTGGATATCATGCAAGAGCGATCCATCTTGGACCAAACAGAGAGAACGAATGTTGTCTAGACCGAAGCGGAGAACACCTGTCGTTTCGTTAGCGTTCAAATTCCGCTGGTAGACAGCAAATCGCTGACATGATTATAAAGGGACCATGCCATTCTCAAAACTAGGCCTTTCTCCGAAGGTGCTCGAAGGCGTCACCGCCGCGGGCTACACCGATCCAACTCCGATTCAGCTCCGTGCTATTCCGCTCTTGATGGCCGGGCGTGACCTGATCGGCTGCGCGCAGACTGGTACAGGCAAGACCGCTGCCTTCGCTCTACCGATTCTCTCCCGCTTGGAGCAGCGGGGCGCTTTGCGAGCGCTCGTGCTCGAACCGACGCGCGAACTGGCCGCTCAGGTCGAAACCGCGATCCACGATTATGGCCGCTTCACCAACCTGCGCACCGCCGTTGTGTTCGGCGGCACGGGTTACGGGCGGCAAGACCAGGTTTTGCGTCAAGGCGTGGATATTCTGGTGGCGACGCCTGGGCGTTTACTGGATCAGATAAAGCGCGGCATGGTCAAGCTGAATCAAATCGAGATTCTCGTGCTGGACGAAGCGGATCGCATGCTCGATATGGGTTTCATGCCCGACGTGCGACGGATCATCGAACGCTGTCCGCGCGGGCGCCAGACCATGCTCTTTTCCGCCACGATTCCGCCCGAGATAGAGCAGCTGTGTAAATTTGCGTTGCGCCATCCCGAGACCGTCGAGATCGGTCTGCGCCGCTCGGCCGCCGAGACCGTGACTCACGCCTTATATCCAGTGGCCAGCGATCAGAAGGAAGTCCTGTTGGAGGAGCTTCTGAAACGCACCGACTTCGATCAGGTACTGATTTTTTGCCGCACCAAGCACGGCGCCGACCGGGTCGCGCGCAAGCTGCATCAGCAAGGTCGGGCCGTTGCCGTGCTTCACTCCAACCGCACGCAGCGCGAGCGGGAAAAAGCCTTGAGCGGTTTTCGCGACGGCCGTTACGAGGTGATGGTGGCTACGGACATTGCCGCGCGCGGCATTGACGTGGAGCAGATCAGCCACGTCATCAATTTCGACGTGCCGCACCATCCCGAGGATTACGTACACCGCATCGGCAGGACGGGCCGCGCGCAAAGCGTAGGCGACGCCTTCACGATCATGACCGGCGAAGACGTCCGCGAAGTCGCGGCCATCGAACACTTCATCGGCCAAAAAATTCCCCGTGTAAAGCTCGATGCCTTCGATTACTCATACACCCGCTTGCTCGATAGCAACCCGCCGCCGACTTTCGGCGGCCGACGTCCTCGGGGGAGATGGCGGTGAGATGCGGCGGCAGGCGCGTCAAGAGATGGATGTTGGCCACTCCGCCAGCAATCTGCCATAGCCCTTCACTGAATACCTCAAGCCTAGCTTCGATAGCAGATTCCAAATCATCGCCGAGTTGCTGGTGATGACTGGAATATTCAAAGCGTCTTCAATCCGTTGGATGATCGGCAGCGGGTCCATGGTTGCGCCTTGGAAGTAGATTGCTTGCGCCGGACTTTTGCTGAATGTTTCTGCAACTAAATCAAAAAGCTGATCCGAGTTTAGATTCAAAGACGTACCGGGTATGCGGTTGTCGAACGATGGACCGAGGTGCAGTGTGAGGCCAAGTTTATCGACATGGGTTTTAATGCTTTCATTCGATGCGCGATCGAAAGGCGTCATCAGCAGTGCTGATTTAGCGCCGAATGCCGTGAGAGCGGCGACGGCTGACGCTATCGCGCTTACGACAGGCAAACCGATCGCGTTGGCGACTTTCGCTTCGATTCCAGGGTTGAATAGCGTCACGAATCCGCCGGTGAGCATCAAACCTTCGACTTTATGCTCTCTGACCAACTCGCGCGCGCGATCGATAATTACATTCTCCTGACCGGCAAGATCCTGATAGGACTCGCCGAGCAAGCCGAGGCCTTCGTGAGCAATCGAAAGGCCCGGCGGCAAGATGTTGTCCAGTGACTTAAAATGCGGCCGATGGGGAGTTGCCGGCGATAGAATGCCGATGTGAACTGCGCGGGTTGATTCCATTTGTACCTCCTTGATCAAGGCCACGCCTATACCACGAAGCGGAGAGTTTCCACTAGCAGGTTAGTAAAAGAAGCGATCGAATGCTTCGACCAGCTCAGCATGGACGGAATTTTCCGAATGAACAACTCAGCAGCGAGTTACCGGTGTCAAAATTGTTATCCCGAATCGTCTTATCGCGGTCCAGTCAGAGTTCGGTTGGATTCCCGCTAAATGCATGCGGGAATGGCGGACTTGGACCGTATGGCTGGGATTTGACCTGGTTGAATCACGCATAGTCGGAATTCTATAATTCGAATGGGAGGCACTAGTGCGATTACGTATCGCCGCCGTCGATTTCATCAGTAACACCTGTTTTCCCGCTCTCGCCGCGGATGAGTTAGGTTTCTTTAAAGCAGAAGGGTTGGATGCGCGCATCGAGTTGGTCGCCATGCTTGGCGCGACCAAAGCGCTGCGCGACGGCAGCGCCGACGCGATGGTCGCCGGATCGGTGCATGATGTGTTAACGGAATTTCCCGACTGGAGAGGGGCCAAGATCGTTGTCGCGCTGTCGCAAGGAACACCGTGGCTGCTTGTGGTGAGAGCCGACCTTGCAGCGAAGCGCGGCGACATCAACGCTGTCAGGGGACTTCGCCTCAGCGCAGCTGAAGGGCCCGATCTCGCGCTCCGGCAAATGCTGATCGGCGCCGGCATTGACCCTTCGGACGACTTACAAATCGTCGAGTTGCCCGGCGCCAAGTCGCGCGATGTTTCCTTCGGCGTGTTTGCCGCGCGTGCTCTCGAAGCCGGCCAGATCGACGGCTTTTGGGCGAACGCCATGGGCGGAGAAACTGCCATCAGCCGCGGCGCGGGGAAAATCTTGGTCGACGTGCGGCGCGGCGATGATCCTGACGAAGTGCGCTATTTCACCTTTGCAGGAATGGCGACGACGGATAACTTTGTCGCGCGAGAGCCCGAAGCGATCGCCGCCGCGGTGCGCGCGATTGTGAAAGCGCAAAAAGCTCTACGCAATGATCCGTCTTTGGCCCAAGACGTCGGTAGGCGCAAATTTCCAAGAGACGCCGCGGAATTGATCGCCAGAGTCGTAGAACGCGATGTGCCGTTTTACAATCCGGTGATCAGTGAAGAAGCAGTGGCAAAAATGAATCGCTTTGCTCAATCCGTGGGACACCTGAGTGGTCCCGTACCGTACACAAACGTTGTCGCGATCTGGTTTCGTGAGCTGTGGGATGCCTAGGCTGTAACCGCCGCGCGGGCTGGTTTTTTCACCAGCGCGTAAAGTAGGCTCGCGACCAGTAATAAAGCCGCCGAGGACCAAATCAAGATTTCGTAGCTCCGCGTGTGGTCATAAATCGCGCCGGCGATCACCGGACCAAAGACGCTGCCCCAAGTTGATACAAAGCTCATCGAGCCGCGGATCTTGGCAAAGTTTTTTCGCCCAAAATATTCTCCGACTGTGGACCAGTTAACCGGAAAAGTGGACTCCACCACGCTGAAAAGTGCGGTAAATAGTAAAATCGCAAGTTCACTCTTAACCTGCATCAGCAGAATCATTGATAACGTCGCTAGGAGCATGCAAGCGGCCATCAGCCTCGGCTTATTGAGACGATCGCCGATCCAACCGAACAAAAGGTGAGAGGGCACTGCCATGAAGGCTTGTGCTGCGAGGAAAACGGCCGCCCGCTGTTGGTCCAATCCTTTCCAAACCATGAGAGCGACATAGTGCACATTGATCGCGCTGAGAATAATGACGCGTATCGCGGTCGCGCAGGTCAAGAACCAAAAGGATGATGTGCGCAAAGCCCGAGCGAGTGAAAAGTTGACCTCTTCATCCGACGGCGTTTGACCATCATGACGAGAGGTTTGCTCGGTGACAAGCGGATCGCCGTCGGGTAGGAGCCCCATGCTTTCCGGTGAGCGACGAACCAGGAGAGCCAGAGGTATGCCAATAACGAGAAAAGCGACACCACAGCCAAACGCTGCTTGGCGCCAGCCAAAGGCATGAACCGCCGCCGATAATATTGGCGTAAAAATAAATCCGCCGATACCGATGGAGCCGCTAATGATCGCCATCGCCATGGTTCGTTTGCGAATAAACCAGGTATTGGCGATCAACATCGGCGCATCCATGAAACCGGCGTGAAACGAGAGGGAAACCACACCCATGTAGACAAGCAGAAGGGTAACGTAGCTATTGACGCCGGAGAGCAACATGTGGCCGACCCCAGTCATCAGGAGAGCCATGATCATTAGAGGGCGGGGACCATGACGGTCCATGAAATAGCCCGCGATGGGTCCTTCGAAGGCGCCTTGTGCACGCGCCAAAGAAAACACCAACGATGTTGCTGCTCGGTTCAATCCCAGATCTTGGCTCAAGGGCAAAAAGAAAACGGAAAAGCCGTAGAAATAGAGACCTCCTCCCAGAATGCGGAGAATCGAGCCGACGGCCACCATACGCCAGCCATAGTACAGATCGGACAGTTGTCCGCACCAAGTACGCAACATAACGAGCTTTAGATAAAATTATCGCAGCCGGAAAATCACACGGCGAGATAACAAGCGTGAACTTCAAAGTAACCGACGCGACGGCTTAAAGCAATCTGGCGATTTTGAGTTTGCCGTGATTCCACTGCATTCGGCAACGAAGCCGGCGATGATATAATCCTAGTGCGCTCTGCGCGAGCACACACGGCAGGAACTCGTCGCCGGAAATGTGAATTCGGTCCTTCATTGCTACTGAGCAGAAGTTTTCCCGGCAGATTTTAGCGAGGGTACCGAAAAAAATTCTTTCACCACGCTCTCGAGTGTCTCGAAGTCGGCCAAAGTGCGAAGCGAGACGAAGGTTGGAAAAATCATCGGCAGATCGCCGCGATCAAAAAGCTTGAGCGCGTGGTCGGGAGTTAGCCAAAGACTATCGGTGACTTCCTCAGAAGTGGAGAGCGGCATTTGATCCCCGGGAAGCGCGGCGAGAAAAAAGCGCGTGTCGAAGCGGATGGAAGCTTGCGCCGGCGTCTGCCAGTGGGAAAAATACGCTAAACTCGATAGATCGCAGTAAACGTTTTCGCTTTCCAGCAGCGATAGAAAACTGAGCGAGTTATGCAGCAACGCTGCGTGTTTTTGCGCGAGACGGACCGCGCGCTGCCGATCCACGACAAATGGCGAGCCAGATTCTTCCACCGCAAGTAGCACGCCGACCTCTTCGAACAGCTCTCTAATAGCGCCGACCCAGAGACCCATCGCTTCGTCGGGACCAAACTGGGCGCCCATGACTTTGCGCGCTTGCTCCGGCGCTAGACCAACGCAACGATCGATCATCCCGGCGGCGAAATCTGCTTTTTTGATCGAACCGCCCGGGTAGCAGTACTTGCCGCCGAGGAATGGCATGCTCTCGGGACGCCGAGTGAGGTAGATTTCGAATCCTTTCGGCTCGGCGCGACGAAGCAGAATGACGGTGGCCGCCTGTTTGGTTTTTTGTTGTGTGTTCACCGGACGTCGAGTGCCAGCGCATCGCCAAAGGAATTACGGCACGGCGCACCGGGACAAAAAACAGTATGAAAGCGAGATTCGTCTTCAGAGAAATAAATGATGCTTGAGGAAACGGTTCCGGAAGTCTGGCGATGCACGCAGATCGCGTCACCGGGGTCATCCGAATCCGCGCGCAGGGAATGATCCGCAAGCACCGTTTGCAACGCGGCAATCGATTCCAATACTTTACCATTCGTCGGCCGCACTCGCGCCGACAGTTTGGCGAACAGTGCGTAAGCGCGATCGGCTTTTGCCGGGTACATTTCGAACTCGGCGGCGCTGCTGAAAACGTGAAGGCCGGTTTCCAGTTTTTGGGTGATAATGCTTTGCTCGTCGTTGTATGAAACGTAGGCTTCGTGTCTGTCAGCAAAGAGTAGCGTAAAAGGGTTGTAAAGGGATTCATGCTTTTGAAGAAACGCATTTGCTGCTGCGACAGATTCAATTTTGAGTACATCCATGCACAGCAAGCCGCGGGATCGAACGCCGGATGAGATTCCTTGCTGGCCATCCAGTCGGCGATTGAGAATTCCGGCAATCAAGCCAGTTTCATTCACGCCTAACCAGGTCCCACCCGCGCGGAGATCTCGGCCGGCAATGATCTTCGGCTGGGTATTTAGCAACGCGGGCGGTGCTGATGGCCGGTCGTAATGCTCGTCGCGATTGGCCGCGATGATCAGCGGATAGTTTTCAAACATGCGAAAATAGAGCGCCAAGGTGCACACGCTTTATGATTTACAGAAACCGCAAAGGTTGTGCAAACTTGCGGCGGCACGCTGATTTGTCGTCGGGAATTCTTTGTGTTAGCTTCGATTAATCGGAAAGGACGGCTATGTTTCGATCAGTCGATGATGTGATCGCCGGGCTCGGCAAGCAAAAATATATCTGCAACCAGAACGTCGCAACGGTAGTTTATCTCGGCACGACGCTGCAGAAGCCGATTCTGGTGGAAGGGCCGGCGGGCGTGGGCAAGACGGAGTTGGGCAAAGTGCTCGCTGATGCGCTCGGGATGGAGCTCATACGCCTGCAATGCTATGAGGGTCTCGACGAGGCCAAGGCCCTTTACGAATGGGAATACGCCAAGCAGCTTCTGTACACGCAAATTCTCAAGGATAAAATTGGCGAGATTCTAAAGGGATCCCAGACTCTGCAGGAAGCCGTCGACTGCGTCGCCAAACAAGACGGCGTGTTTTTTTCCGACCGGTTTCTGTTACCGCGACCGTTGATGCGGGCGTTGCTGTCGGACAATCGGAGCGTTCTTCTGATTGACGAAGTCGACAAATCTGATGCCGAGTTTGAAGCGTTTTTACTGGAAATATTGAGCGACTTTCAGATCTCGGTGCCGGAAATCGGCACCCTCAAGGCGAAGCATCTCCCACTGGTGGTTCTGACCAGCAATAATACCCGCGAAATGTCGGACGCGCTAAAGCGTCGGTGTCTGCATCTTTATTTGGATTTTCCCGATTCCGATCGAGAAATGGAAATTATCAAGCTCAAAGTTCCGGGAGTCGGCCATCAGTTGGCGCAGGAAGTGGTTCGATTGCTTCATCGTATGCGTAAGCTCGATTTAAAGAAAACGCCGAGTATCAGCGAAACTCTCGACTGGGTGCGGGCACTGACATTGCTCAATATCAAACAGTTGGACACCGACTTGGTGGAACAAACTCTCTCCACGTTGATGAAATATGAAGCCGACATTCGCAAGGCCCATCAGGAGCTCAAAGTCTACCTCGCAGAGAAGCAAGCGCAGCGGCCTGCAGTCGCCGGCGGCAGCGAAAAGGATCATCTGCACTAAGCAACTCCCCTGAACGGATTCGTCGATGGAAGAACGCATCATCGAATTTGCCGGTGTCTTGAGACGCAATGGGATCCGTGTGTCGCTCTCTGAAAACATGGATGCCTTTCGTGCCCTCGAGTTGATCGGCATTCGCGATCCTTTGCTTTTTCGCAATGCCCTGCGCACAACTTTGGTCAAACGTGTGGGCGACTTGAAGCCGTTCGATGAACTTTTCGACTTTTATTTTCTGGGCATCGGCCAAGCGCTGGACGCCCTCGACCGCCGCATCATGGAAGAACTCGGGCTCACTCCGGAGCAGTTCCAAGAAATGCTCGAGCAAATCCAACGGCTGCTGAAGGAGAGGGAAGGAGATCTCTCGGAGCTGACCAAGGCGCTGCTTAGCAACAATCGAGGCGAGATCGAGCGGTTGCTCAGGGACGCCATTCAGAAAGAGATGGAAAACCGCACCCCGGACAGTTTTCGCTTTACGCCCTATACCCGAATGGCAG